>JAKUQE010000300.1 GCA_022450395.1 Dehalococcoidia bacterium
CAATTGCGGCGGGAGAGTTGTGGCCCTGAAGAATCCGGAGCTGCGGCAAGAACCGGAATAACTACATGGTGAGCAATGCCGGATAACGCTAACAAACAGGCTCGCCGCTTATTCGATGGTATCGCGTCCCACTACGACCTGCTGGCCGAGCTGTTCTGTTTGTTTCAGTATCATGCTTGGCGGAGATACTTAATATCCCGGCTAAACGCCGGCGCCGGAGATACTATTTTGGACCTTTGCACCGGGACCGCCGGGGTAGCATTGGGAGTGGCTCGCACCTACCATAGCCAGGTTGTAGGCGTAGATCTGAGTGCCGCAATGCTTAAGCGAGCCCAGACCAAGCTCTCCGGAAACGGTGCGGCCGACCGGGTAAATCTAGTGATGGGCCGGGCAGAGAACCTACCTTTCAACGATGCCTGCCTCGACGGGGTTTGCGTTACCTTCTTGCTCCGCTACGTCGCCGATCCGGAGGCGACACTACGGGAGATCGTCAGGGTACTCAAGCCCGGAGGCCGCCTCACATACCTTGAATTTGGGGTGCCGGAGAATAGGATCGCGCGTATCCTCTGGTATGCGTACACTAGGGGAGTCCTTCCCTTGGCCGGTGCGCTGGTATCCCCAGGATGGCGGAAAGTAGGGTCTTTCCTCGGACCGAGCATTTCTCGCATCTACAAGTCTTACCCCGAGACCGACCTCCGAGATATTTGGGTAACGTTGGGAATGCAGGATGTTCGAGTTAAACACCTTTCCTTGGGGGGAGGCGTGGTAATGTGGGGGACTAAATCGGGTTGAGACGCCTCAAGAAGACCCTCCTGTTGACACCGCATTTTGGAAGGTAGGACAATCACGAATGACGACGGGTAAGACGCCGGCCTTCTACGCTTTGGAAGGGACCACTGCGTGGAAGGATTACGTGAACTTGCTCCACATCCCTTACACCTTGTGGCATCTGAGCTACGTGGTTCTTGGAGCAGCGATCGCCCCAACGGTCCACGTGGATAGGATGATTGGGACCCTAGTGGCATTCTTTCTGGCGGTGGGTATCGCCTCCCACTCGTTGGATGAACTTAATGGCCGTCCTTTGAGAACCAGGATTCCCCGAGGCGTGCTCATGGGCATGGCGGCAGTCTCTCTGGCCGGGGCCATGGGATTGGGAGTACTGGCCGGGTTGTCGGAGACCCTGTGGATCTTTCCCTTCGTGGCCTTCGGCGGATTCATTGTCGTTTTCTACAATTTGGGTATTTGGCATGACCGGTTTCATTCAGACTTCTGGTTCGCCTTCTCCTGGGGAGCTTTCCCAGTACTTACATCCTACTGGATAAATGCTTCCCGGTTGGATGCGCCAGCGGTCTTGCTGGCTTTCGGTTGCCTTATTTTTACCCTTACCCAACGCACGCTGAGCACTCAAGTACGAACTGTGAGGCGGAAAGCGGTCCGAGTGGAGGGAACGATGGAGCTGTCCGATGGGAGCGCGGTGCAGTTGGACATACCCGCGTTGATTGCGGTGCCCGAGCGGGCGTTGTTGCTACTGAGTGGGGCCATCGTGACCTTCGCCGCAAGCCTATTGGCCTTTCGGCTCCTGAATCACTAACCTGAGTGACTGGACTGTGAGTAAGATTCACAATCTCACGAGAAATAAATCCCCCTTGGTCCCTCTTTTTAAAAGGGGAGTTTCAGAGAAACTCTCCCAACCATGGGGCTCTCGACTGTCTCCAGCCGGTTATGCGAATGCCAGTAACGATTCAGGGCGGTCGAAGTGCCTGAACTAAACGTCGTGACCGGCGCCTTCGGCTACACCGGCAAGTACATCGCCCGCCGGCTTCTTGCCAATGGTATCCGTGTTAAAACCCTCACCGGCCACCCCGAACGTCCCAACCCTTTCGGCAGCCAAGTGGTCGCCGCCCCCTTCAACTTCGACGATCCTCCGGCCCTCATTGATCAGCTATCAGGCGCTTCCACCTTGTACAACACCTACTGGGTCCGCTTCTCCCGGGGAGAGGTCACGTTCGATCGTGCCGTCGAACATACCAGGACATTGATTCAAGCCGCCAGGGACGCGGGCGTAGGCCGGATCGTTCACGTCAGCATCACCAATCCATCCCTGAACTCTTCTCTGCCCTACTTCAGAGGGAAAGCCCAGGTAGAGGAGGCCATCGTCGACTCCGGAATGTCCTACGCCATCATCAGGCCCACGGTGATCTTCGGCATCGAAGATATCCTTATAAACAACATAGCCTGGATGCTGCGCCGATTCCCTATCTTCGTCGTGCCAGGCGGGGGTGGCTACCGGTTCCAACCGATCTTCGTGGAAGACCTGGCGGGTCTGGCGGTGGACGCGGGTGGACAAGAGGATAACCTGGTTTTGGACGCCGCTGGTCCGGAAACATTTACCTTTGACGAATTCGTGCGGCTCGTCGGGCAGACAATGGGCAGCAGAACCAAGATCGTTCACCTGCCAGCGGACTTGGCTTTG
>JAKUQE010000301.1 GCA_022450395.1 Dehalococcoidia bacterium
ATTGATCAGCCGTGGAAGATCATGTCTATAGGAAGACGTCAATGGGCACATGGGTTCTGATTAATGCTCGCTGGTATTATTGAACTGGTCCCAGAAAATCGGACAGTTGTTTAAGGTGTATTCCACCATTTGATGGAGGAATACGAGATAACGACACGACGACGGTTTATACCACCGAGCACTGAGTGAGACTCATTTTAGGGGATTTCCAAACGTATAAAAACCTGAATCAATGAGACAAACAGATTTGGAGGTTTGTCATGGGTAGAGCCATTACGTTACGGGAAGATTTTAAAGGTCCGGTATTACGGCGATTAGCCAAGGCGTCCAGGGATGCGGGGCAGAGCCGTCGGCTTCTTGCTTTGGCGGAGATATACGATGGTGGTCGGCGTACGGATGCGGCGCGGATCGGTGATGTTGGTCTACAGGTCATCAGAGATTGGGTGCTGCGTTTTAATACCAAAGGGCCGAAGGGCCTAATTGATGGCAAAGCGCCGGGCAAACGGCCCAAGCTCAATGAGGATCAACGCCAAGCCCTTGCAGGGATGGTTGAAAGTGGGCCAATCCCAGCGATCCACGGTGTGGTGCGTTGGCGACGTAAGGACTTGGCGTTTTGGATATTTGAAGAGTTTGGCATCTCACTTGATGAATCGACCGTGGGCCGCGAGTTGAGAGCCCTGGGGTTTAGCAAGATATCGGCACGGCCCCGGCACTATGGGCAAAACGAGTTTGCCGTTGAGGATTTTAAAAAAACTTCCCCATCGCGTTGGAAGAGATTCGCGCCAGTCTCCCTGCCAATACCGACATAGAAATCTGGTGGCAGGATGAAGCCAGGGTCGGCCAGAAAACCAAGCTCACGCGGCGATGGGCTGCACGGGGAAGCCGACCCATAGCCCTGAAGGATCAACGCACGAAGTCCGTCTATATCTTCGGCGCCATCTGTCCGGAGCGCGGCGTCGGTGCCGCCCTCGTCCTGCCGCGCTGCAATACCGAGGCCATGCAATGGCATCTCAATGAAATCTCATCCCAAGTGACACCGTGCGCTCACGCCATTCTCATCGTGGACCGGGCTGGGTGGCACACCACGAAGAAACTTATCATCCCACCCAACATCACGCTGATGCCTTTACCGCCCCGGTCACCAGAGCTGAACCCCGTGGAGAACATATGGCAGTTCATGCGGGACAACTGGCTTTCCAACCGGATATTCAAATCATATGACGAAATTGTCGTCCTGTGTTGCGAAGCCTGGAACAAGCTCATTGATCAGCCGTGGAAGATCATGTCTATAGGAAGACGTCAATGGGCACATGGGTTCTGATTAATGCTCGCTGGTATAAGGCAATGGATCAAAATAGCAAATCAAAGGTAGGGATCTAGGACAGCCCCTTATTTTAACCGCAAATTCGTCGTCGCAAATGAGTCCATTTGCTCGGGATTTGCTATTTGTTTTAACCGCAAATTCGTCGTCGCAAATGAGTCCATTTGCTCGGGATTTGCTCTAAAGGCGCACCGTTGCCACCGCCTGGGCGGCAATCCCTTCGCCGCGGCCTGTAAAACCGAGACCTTCCGTCGTCGTCGCCTTGACGCTGACACTGTTGAGGGCAAGGCCGAGGATTTCGGCAACCCGGCCGGCCATGGCTTCGCGGTGGGGGCCGATCTTCGGCGCCTCGCAAACCAGCGTCACGTCAATGTTCAAAATTCTCCCCCCCTTCGCGCCGAGAAGTTCGCCGGCGTGGCGCAAGAACACTTCCGAGGCGGCATCTTTCCATTGCGGATCCGAAGGCGGGAAGTGGCTGCCGATGTCGCCGGCGCCGATGGCCCCCAACAACGCATCGGTGATCGCATGCAGGCCGACATCGGCGTCGGAATGACCCTCCAGGCCAAAATCGTGGACGACGGCGACGCCGCAAATCATGACGTGATCACCGGGACCGAAACGGTGAACGTCAAAGTCAATGCCGGGCCTTATCTCGCCAACGCCGAGGACGAGCTCGGCGCGGATCAAATCTCCGGTCCGGGTGACCTTGAAGTTGTCCTCGGCGCCTTCGACGATGGCAACGGCCAGCCCGGCGCGTTCGGCGACGGTGGCGTCATCGGTCAGCTCTTCGCCGCCGACCTGGCGGTGGGCGGAGAGGATATCCTCGAAATGGAACCCTTGCGGGGTTTGCGCCTGCCACAAATCCCGGCGATCAACGGTGGTCTCGACGAATCCGCCGGCGCCCCGCTTCAGGGTATCAGCGACGGCAAGGGCAGGGACCGCCCCGGGCGAAGTTTCCAGCGCCGCAAGCACACGCGAAATCACGCCATGATCGACCAGGGGCCGAGCGGCATCGTGGATCAGTACGCGGGAGGGCGCTTGGGCGGCAAGACTTTCCAGGCCCCGGGCGACCGAATCCTGACGCGTTGCGCCGCCGTCATCCGGCGCCGGAAGCGGCAGCCCCCGGACCGCCTCGTCGTA
>JAKUQE010000302.1 GCA_022450395.1 Dehalococcoidia bacterium
TACCCGACGATATGAAAAGGGTGGTGCGGGAGCAGCGCCTGGGCTACATCGCCACCGTCTGCCCTGACGGTACCCCCAATCTGTCACCCAAAGCCACGATGAAGGTATGGGATGACGACCATCTGGTTTTCGCGGACCTAGCCTCCCCCGGAACGATCGCTAATTTGCGGCAGAACTCGGCTATCGAGATCAACATGGTTGACCACTTCATCCGCAAAGGCTACCGCTTCAAGGGAACCGCCGAAGTGATCGGCCCAGGCCCTGAGTTCGACGATGTAATGACTCTCTTCGCCGGACGGCAAAACGGCGTTCACGCCAGTATCCGCAATTTCGTCATGATTACGGTCACCCGCGCTCTTCCGGTTATTTCTCCGGGGTATGTTAACGACGTCACCGAGGCCCAAATGTTAGCGCAATGGGAAGAATATTACGCCTCGGTGAACGCCCGCTTCGCCTGATCCCCAGATGATCCTCGGTCTTTCGAAAGGTCCCAACCGAAATCGATGGAGGTTACATGAGCACTTCGATCAGCGGAAGAGAGCTACGTATCGTAAGGGGTACGGCGTCCCCCGATACCACCACTCAGACCCCAGGCATGGTTCGAAAGCCCGGAATTGACAGCAATACTGCCGGGGCCAAGAAGATCTGGCTCGGTCTCGTGGAATGTCTGCCAAACACCATGGGGCCACCCCACCATCACGGGGAGGCCGAGACCGCGGCTTATATCGTCAAAGGACACATACGGGTTTACTACGGCGAGGACTATAAAGAATATATCGAAGGCGGCCCGGGTGATTTTATCTTCGTGCCCGCCAACTTCAACCACATCGAAGGGAATCCCTACGACGAGCCCGCGGAAGCGATACTGTCCAGGGGCCCGGAGAACATCGTCATAAATCTATAGTCAAGGTTGCTCAAGCTTTAAAATCTTGCCCGTTACAGGCTCGGACAACCGCAGTCAGGCCGGTTGACTTTTGCCCCGGCCTTCGGAGGGTCAATAAGGCTGGGTGGCATCTTGCCAGGAAGGGAGATAGAGATTCAGATGCCGCCTCTAGTGCCCATAAGAGACGCTGGTCATCTCTTGCGAACTCAGTGTCAGAAAGGGCAGCAACTCCTGTACGTTGGCCACCGTTTCCAATTCATTTACCCGAGAGATTATCTCTTCAGTCCGCGCCGGCCCAAGCACTGGCTCCAGCAGGTCCCGGGATTTCTTGTTAACGTTCTCGGTATCCATCGGGTTTTGGCTGGTGCCGTAGGCGTGCGGCGTGAAATGTTCCACTGTCCGCCCATCCTTCAAGACAACTTCCACCTTGGCGCTGCGGGGAGCCTCCCGGTCCATGAGTGCTGCTGAAGGCACCAAACTTACCCGCTCTTTCACCGCTAACACTTCGGGGTCCGACATGCGCTCGTAAGAGTGGGTGGACTCGAAGGTGACCGAGCCGTCTATCAGGGCCAACGCTATCATGTGCTGGCAGTTGACGTCGGGCATGGACCGGTCGTTCACGATCCTGGCGCCGTCTTCGGGAAGGTTAATCGTGATGCTGGTCACGTCGGTCACCGTCAGGCCGTGCTGGCGATGCAGGACGAAGAAAGCGTCGAGAGCCGCCTGGATGGGGTATCCAACCGAATAGGGTTTGATCGCCGTCTCGGTTATGAAGAAGCGCTGGCCCAAACCCTTGACCATCTCATCCGGGCTGGGCGAAGGCGATAGGGCTTCCAGCACGTTATGTTCACCCTCCAGCACGTCCCAAACTCCGGTGAATCCTTCTTGCGCCATGGTGGCGGCGGTGACCCCGTTGCGAGCCCCCATGCCGGAGAAGTCGAAGGCCTTTTCCACATGCTCGACGTCCCTCACCCAGCTCCACAGCCCCGAAGTCTGCTGGGCGGCGTAAGACAGGGTGTAACGCATGCCGGCCTCATTCAACTTGGCGATGGACGCCGCCGCCGCCGCGCTGCCCATGGTGGAACCGGTGCCTTCAGCGCTGCGGTGGCCGCCGCGCACCAAGTCCGGCCCCAGAGCATAGAGGAAACGGCAGCAAACGTCATACCCCAGCACAACGGCCCGCAGCAACTCCTCGCCGGAGCTGCCTTCCCGTTCTGCCATGGCCAGGGCCGAGGGCACCACTGAGCAACCGGGGTGGGTCTTGGTCACCGGCTCGAAATCGTCGGTCTCATCGGCATGGCCGAACATCCCATTGGCCAGCGCCGCGTTCACGGCGGAGGACTTCAGGTCCGTCGCCAGGACGGAGGATTCGGGGACGCCGCCCTGACGCCGGGCGTATTTAGTTGCCATTTCCCCCGGCAACAAGCGAGCGCCGGAGACCATGGCGGCAAGGGTGTCCAAGATACGGTGTTTGCCCGCTTGCGCCACCTCCGGTGGCAAACTCTTGTCTCTAGCTTCAACCATGAACCGGGCCAACTGTCCGGTGATGTCCGTGCCAGCCAT
>JAKUQE010000303.1 GCA_022450395.1 Dehalococcoidia bacterium
TAGCCATCAAGGTCTGACCCAGGCCGGCCGTCTTGCCGGTGGAGACGATGAACACGAAAATCAA
Source organism: Dehalococcoidia bacterium (assembly GCA_022450395.1). Taxonomy (GTDB): domain Bacteria; phylum Chloroflexota; class Dehalococcoidia; order Lucifugimonadales; family UBA3495; genus UBA11650. Next base: position 65 of record JAKUQE010000303.1, read on the forward strand.
GACCAGCTGCAAGTAAGTGTTGGCCATGGAAAGCGCCACCAGACCGATTCCAGCGGTAAGGCCGCCGAATAAGATCAATGGCCGGGAACCAAACTTGTCCACCAACCAGCCAACCACCGGGCTGCCCATGCCCCCTTCCGCTCTGGCCAGACTGAACACCAGGGACATCTGGGCATAGCCGACCCCCATGGTCTGGCGGATCGGCTCGAAAAATATAGGGAAACCGCTGGAGATCGTGCCGTTGCCGAACATCCCTTGCATCGAGGCAACGGCGACCACCCACCAGCCATAAAAAGGGCGGCCTCGCCGCCCGGAAACTCTAGACTGATTGCTGACGCTCATTGATTCTCATGGTATCCTCGGCTTGATAGCCGGTCAACAAACACTCGGGGAGCCAAGGTCGATGCCAGGAGTGACCTCCTTCAGTACATCCTATGTCAATCCATGGCGTACGATTCAATCCTGGTCGATAGATTCCAGCAGAAGGCGCCTAAATTTGCCCGCCTGCGAATATAACCGTCCTTGGGATTTACCGAGGGAGCGATATACGGAACCAATCTGTGCTCTTATTCTGGCGCGCATTCCTTACACGATTCATACGTAACACACACCGATCTCAGTTAACATGATTTGGTGTTTATCTAGATAAAATAAAAGGGAGAATGCCAAGATGGTACAAACACAAACCCCCTATCGGGTAAAAGGGGTATTTCTGGAGACCTGCAACTGCGATGCCGGGTGCAATTGTAACTTCGGAGGTTTTCCGGACCACGGATCATGCGAAGCCCTCATCGGGATCCATGTAAGCGAAGGGACATTTGGTGACGTAGACCTGTCTGGCATGAAGGTTGTATTGGCTATCAAGTGGCCAAAGGCGATTCATGAAGGCAACGGGACTGCCGCTATTTTCATCGACGAATCGGCCAGTCAGGACCAGGTGAACGGCATAGCAACTATCCTTACCGGCCAAGCTGGGGGCATGCCTTGGGAGATGCTGGCCACCACACTCTCGTCTTTGGACGGCCCTCACCTAAAGTCCATCAAGATGGACGTGAACGGCCGCAACAGCGGATTCAGCATCGATGGAATCTTGGAGGCCAAGCTTACTCCGCTGATCAATCCGGTTACCGGCGAAGAGAATGAGGTCCACATAGTTTTCCCCGGTGGCGGGCTGATCTGGGATGACGGGGACACCGCTACCACCTCGGTAATGAAGGTCGATTATGGGGATATTAAATTCGACTATACTGGCCAGAGCGCCTTCTTCGCCCCAATCGAGTGGACCAACCAATAGATTTTCCGGCAGAGCGAACTAAGCGTATATTTATGGGGGCCGTGCTCGGGTACGGCCTCTTCCCTTTAGAACGCCAGCCGAGACGCAAGCCAACCTCCAGATGCAACCCTCTACATCCATCGAAGCAATTCTGAAGCGCGACCGGGCCGTGGTGGTGGTTGGCGTGGCCGGGGTGACTGCCCTTGCCTGGGCCTACCTGGTCTACCTGGCCCAGTCCACGAGCGGTATGAGTTCGGGCATGGCCATGGCCCAACTCCAATCCTGGACCGCCGCCGATTTTGGGTTCATGTTCCTGATGTGGTGGGTCATGATGATTGGGATGATGGTGCCCACCGCCGCCCCCATGATCCTCCTGTTCGCCACGGTTAACCGCCGCCGGCGGGAACAGCAGGGACCTTACGTGCCCACGGTGGTTTTCCTGTCGGGATACCTAGTGATCTGGGGTGGGTTTGCCGTCGCGGCTACCGTGGGCAATTGGGCTTTGCACGTTAATTCCTTGCTGTCGTCCATGATGGGCGAAAGCACCAGCGCTTATCTGGGAGGCGGCCTACTAATAGCGGCTGGTTTGTTCCAATGGAGCCGCCTCAAATATGTCTGTCTTACCCACTGCCGGTCTCCGCTTTCTTTCCTGATGACCGGCTGGCAGGAAGGCGTCCGTGGCGCTCTAAGAATGGGTCTGAAACACGGGACCTACTGCGTGGGGTGCTGCTGGGTGTTGATGGGGTTACTGTTCGTCCTGGGAGTGATGAACCTGCTGTGGATCGCCGCCCTGGCCGCCTTCGTGCTTTTGGAGAAAGTAGTCCCGGCGGGCCAGCGGCTCAGTAAAGCGACGGGTCTGCTTTTGGTTGGGTGGGGGGTTGTGGTGGCGGCCCGGCTTTTGGGGTAGTCAGCGAAATCAGGACAACTCCGACAAAAGCTTCCCAACCAACTCCACCATCGGGCGATCGCCAGTGGCCTGCTCCACGATTCCTTGGATGGAAGACAGGTCCAACCCGGCTCCTTGACCGCCGGCCGCCTCTTCTACTTGGTTTAGGACTTTTCGCCAGGGGTGACTTTTCTCGGGGCTGGAGGGGTCGGGGTCTCCTT
>JAKUQE010000304.1 GCA_022450395.1 Dehalococcoidia bacterium
GCGGCCCCCGATCCAGACGGGTGTTGACGGTTTTAGGAAGGGTTTGGGAGTGATGCTTACGTTATGGCAGGAAAAGAAAGTCCCTTCGTGGGTGACGTTATCTTCCTCCCACAGGCGGCGCATCAGCATTATGGCTTCATCCGTGCGCGGCCCCCGGTCTTCCTTGCTTACCCCACAAGCTTCGTACTCTTCCGGTTCTTCCTGACCCAAGCCCACGGCTGGGAAAAACCGTCCTTGAGACAGGTAGTCCAACGTAGCGATCTGTTTGGCCAATACCACCGGGTTGCGCAGCGGGAGGGCCAGCACGCTGGTGCCGAATTTCAGCCGGTCGGAGTAGCCGGCAATCATCGACAGAGCCACCATGGGTTCCAGACTGAACCGGTCGCTGACGATTCGGTCGCTCAGCCAGATGGAGTCGTAGCCGAAGCTGTCTCCCAACTCCACCAGATGGCGTAGATATCCAGGGTCGTCGCCGCCTTGACCGAAGGCGCCGGGGACGTACCCGATGGCAACACTCATAGTTACCCCCTATAGGACCGTTGCTCACTACATTATATAGGCATTCAGCACCAGGCACTACCTGAGTTCCGCCGCCAATGCCACCACGTCACCCGCTGAGCAAGTCCATACCGGCCTCGCGTCGAGCGTCGTTTATGTGCTCCAGCACCCTCACCCGTAGCGGCGCCATCTCGTAGCCTATGTCCGCCAGCATGCGGCTATTGTCCACCATGTAGATGTGGGGCACGGCCTGATCGCCGGTGGTTATCTGGGCATCGGGTATGAAACTACGCACCGTGTCCGCCATGTCACGGATGGTGGCCAGATGTCCGCCGCTGATATAGATCCGGTGGTTCAGCCCTTCGCTGAGCACGGCTCTCACGAATATCTCGGCGGCGTCCTCGGCGTGAATCATGGGAGACGGCTCGTCTTGGTGATAGGGCATGCTAACAGGCTGGCCCACGGCGGGCAGGGACATCATGAGACCCCCGATGACGCCGGTCATTCCCGTCACCCGGCCATGGCCGAACACGGTGCAGATGCGCACTCCCACCAGATCGGAACCGTACCGGTCGATGTACTTCCCCGCCGCAAAGTCGTTGGCCGCCTTGGTCATTCCGTACACGTTTACCGGAGCCGCCAGATCGTCCTCGTTTACCGGCCGGTCCCCAAAGGTTTCTTGCACCCCATATACCGCGATGGAACTGGCGTAGACAACCCGTTGTATTCCCGTCCAGCGAGCCACTTCGAACACATTGTTGGTGCCCTGGATATTGACCTGCATACCAAAATGAGGGCGGTCTTCAGTGTCCGGCGGCAGCAGAGCGGCCATGTGGATTATCTTGTGCACCTGGTGGGTATTTATCGCTTCCAGCAGGTGAGGCACCTGCAACATGTCCCCCCGGTATACCTTTATCCGGTCAAGCAATGGTTCCATGTTGGCTTTGGGCGGAGCTAAGTCGAAGCAAACCACTTCTTCGTCTCGCTCCACCAATTTTCGCACGATACGTTGGCCGATGAATCCGGTACCGCCGGTAACCATTATTGACATTGACACGTCTCCATATCGCGGAATACGCCACGGGGGCTGAAATCCGCCCGGTGGCCACCTTGGGAGGCCGGTCCATCATACAAACGCTGGCCGGGCGGCGCAATCCCTGGCACTGCGGTCCTTCGGTTCCGGTCGATCTAGTGCACTCTCGCAGACGAACGAGGGTTAATACTATTGACTCGGCCCAGAGCCGTTGCTAGCATTTCCAAGTGGGGTTGGAACTAACGGGACCAAAGGCGAAGGCCGGGGAACCGTAAGGGTCCATCTAGTCCACAACCGCGGTCCGGTTTGACCGCTAAAATGGACCCAGCCGGGCGTTCAGAGTAATTGACTTCAAATACACCCTTCTTGTTAGTCTGGATGAGTGGCTATCTCCTTACCTGGCATTCGGGAGTTGAGCAGTTGAAGAAAAAATTGTCGTTGGTTTCCATCGTCGTCGCGGTAATGCTCCTGGCGCTGGCAGCGTCTCCGGCGTTAGGCGGCAACGGGAACGGCGTAGAGAACGCCAAGCGAGCTCAGGAAAAGGTCAACCAAAAGGTACTTTCCAACAAGGATGTTGTTGGAACCGCCGTTGGGCTCGACTCTGAGGGCAATGCGATAGTAAGAGTGTTCACGGCTAAGTCCGGAGTAGGGGGGATTCCCAAGGAGCAGGATGGCGTCAAGATAGTGGCGCAAGTTACCGGTCCGATCAATGCCCTTGGCCGCGCCTCCGCTCCCGTTCTGATTCCTAGCACCCAGAGCACCACGGACCGGTGGGACAGGCCGGTGCCGATTGGAGTTTCAACCGGCCACCCTGCCATCACTGCCGGCACTTTCGGAAGCAGAGTTAAAGATAGCAACGGGACGATCTACGCCCTGACTAATAACCACGTATATGCCAACAAGAACC
>JAKUQE010000305.1 GCA_022450395.1 Dehalococcoidia bacterium
CCCGCCGGATAGGTATGGGTCCATCGCTCCCGTGGAAGTCGTCCCGAATGTCTGCATCGGATTCCAGCTTCCGGAAAAATGGCAGAACGTTTATATAAGACCACTGGTCGTTACCCAAGGCGGCCCAAGAATCGTAGTCTTCGGGAAGGCCCCGCAGGAAGACTTGGCCGTTAACCGCGCTGGAGCCACCGACCACTTTGCCTCTGGCTATTTGCAAAGGATTGGTCTGGCCGGACGCTCCGGAGGCTTGGTAAGCCCAATTGAAAGGCGAGTGGGGAGTTCCAGCATCCAGGTTGACGCCGTTCTTCAGCTCGTCGGGTAGGTGCTGAAACTCAGGGTAATCGGGGCCGGCTTCCAGGAGTAGTACAGACCGTTTGGGGTTTTCGGACAAGCGGGCAGCAAGAACGCATCCCGCCGAACCGGCGCCGACTATGACAACGTCGTACTTCAAGAACCGCTTCCCTTGGTTAATAGACTTTTCTAAACCAGGATCCTGTACGTTCAGCAAGTCGGAGTTAATCGCCCGATTCTGTGGAAGCGCAGGTGCCCTTAAATAAGCTCATAACCCACCGGTACTCTCTGGACCAAGCGGTGGAAGCGTTCCGCAACTTTGACACGGCCACCACGGGCAAATGCGTTTTTGTGATGAACTAACTTGCTAGATCGTATGTTTCCCTAAACTCGGATCACAAGGAGCCGCTGGCGGACGAGTTAGAGCCTGGGTACCGCGTCCTCCTGGCTTCTGTCATCGTTTAGCTCCTCCTCCAGAACTCCCACCACCTTTTTCGAGATTGGTGCTCCGAAACCAAAGATTCGGTGGGCTGACTGGATGGGGCAGGGTCGGCAATTGAACTGGGATCAAAAACCGGTATCGCTTCACTTTCAACCGTAACATCCTGCACAGCATGAAGCACCGACACCGCTCTGCTCCCAATGTGGGCTTCGCCGGTGATATGGAAGAGGGCGTGCCTGATCTCCACCGCCGCCATGGCCCGCCGATACTCTGCCGAGGCGTAGAAGTCGCCGATAACTTCTCCGCCAAGATCGTTGGCCACTTGGTCAGACGCGGCCATGATGTTCTCTACATTGAGGATCTCGCCGGTCAACGCCCGTTCCACCGACAACGCTTTCACTGGAGCCGGGACCAATCCTCCGACCACGACGCTGGCCGCCGTGCACCGGTCGCCGTCCAGGGTAACCACGACGGCCCCGCCCACTACTGCGTAGCCGGAGGCAGGGTGGGCTATTTTGGCGTACTCGGAGCTCTGATTCGCGGCAAAGCTGGGTACTTCGACAGCGGTCAGTAGTTCGTTGTCGGCCAGGTTGGTGGTCAGAGGGCCGAGAAAGAAGTCTCCGGGAGCAGCGGTTCGCGACGCGCCTCCCGGGCCTTGAATCACGAACCGGGCATTCAAAGCGGTCAGAACAGCGGGCCAATCGGATGCCGGGTCGGCATGAACTACATTGCCGCCAATGGTGCCCCGGTTACGTACTTGGGGATCCCCGATGCCGCCAGCCACCTGCGTCAGCATCGAGCAGGCACGCTCCACATCATGGGAAGCAGCGATGTCCCAATGAGTGGCCAGCGCACCAATGCGCACTGTACCGCTGTTAACGGTGATCCTTTTTAAGTCGGCGATGCCACCGATGTCGATTAGGGCCGTCGGCCTAGCCAACCGCAACTTAAGCAAAGGGATCAGGCTGTGGCCTCCGGCGATGAATTTGGCCCCGTCGTTAGCACTCAGCAATTGAATGGCTTCTGCCACCGAGCTTACTTTGTGGTAATCAAATTTAGGAGCGAACATCCTTCCCTACTTGGCCGTGAATCCCCCATCGACTATAAGTTCGGTCCCAGTGATATAGCTCGCCTCATCCGATGCAAGGAACAAAACAGCGTTGGCGACTTCTTCCGGCTCGCCCTCCCGGCCCATGGGTATGGCATCTACCAACGCTTCTCTAGCGCTGTCTCCCCGCTGGAACGAAGTGAGCATGGGCGGCATCATGCCCGGGTGCACCGAATTCACCCTAATGCCTTCCTTGGCGTGCTGGACCGCAGCGGCCTTGGTAACCAGCCGAACTGCGCCTTTGGAAGCGTTGTAACCTGGATGGACGGCTTCTTGGCCAACAAAGCCGGAAATGGACGAGATGTTGACGATCGAGCCGCCTCCCGCAGTGCGCATCTCCGGGACTGCGTATTTCATGCCCAGGAAGACTCCCTTGGCGTTGATATTCATCAGCCGGTCCCAGGCGTCGGTGCTGGTGTAGTCCGGTTCGCCGCTGCCGCTAATGCCAGCGTTGTTGACCAGAATGTCCAGTTTCCCGAACTGAGCCACTACCTTGGCCACGGCGCTCTCCCACTGGTCCTCTTGGGTAACGTCCAAGGCCACGAAAATTGCCTCACCGCCAATCTCGGTAATCTCGGCTTCCAGCTTGCGACCGT
>JAKUQE010000306.1 GCA_022450395.1 Dehalococcoidia bacterium
CCCCGGGGGCAAAGGACCTGGAAGTGTTGCGGGACGCTGGGGTCCACGGTGTGGTGGTGGACGCCGGTTCGGTTTCCAAGGAAAGCCTATCCAAGCTGAAATCAGACCTGCAAGAGATGCCTCGTGCTCAGCCTGGCCGTAAAAACCGGAGCGCGGCGGTGTTGCCAAGGTCGGTATTTGCCGTAGACCGGACCCCGGCCCCCGAAGAGCCGGACGAAGACGACGACGACGAGTAGTTGACCATCTTGGTGGTTTGGATCTATAGCGCTGCCATGATGGCGGACCCCGAACGGCCCACTTGGGACCGGCAGGTTCGTTGATATCCGATGCTATTTCGTTTTTATCACCTTCTCCCAGACGAACCATTAACGTTTTTAATCATGATGGCTTTCTGGGCCGTGGCGTTGGTAGTCGCGATCACTATCCACGAGTTCAGCCACACCGTGGTCGCCACCGGACTGGGAGATACGACGGCAAAGTGCCTGGGTCGTCTGACCCTTAATCCGCTCAAGCACCTAGACCCCAGCGGAACGGCGATGATTCTGCTGGCCGGGTTCGGTTGGGGCAAGCCCGTGCCCGTGAATCCCCACCGCCTGGCCCATGGCGCCACCGGAACATCTCTGGTTGCCGCCGCCGGACCTATCTCCAACCTATCGGTCGCCTTCGTGTTGGCCATTCCGATTAAGGTAGGGATATTAGACTACACCGGCTTTGGAATCTATGGCATTTCGGAACTGATCAACGGTGGCATCCTGAACGTATTCTCGATTCTTTTTACGCTGATCATCACCCTTAATCTCCTCTTGGCTGTCTTTAATTTGATCCCCCTCGCCCCTCTGGACGGTTCCCGCATATTGGAGGGATTTATCCCACGACAACATTCGGCTTCCTACGCCCGCCTGCAGCAGTACGGCCCGGTGATTCTGATCGGTGTCATCATGTTGGACTACGCCGTGGGACTGGGTATACTGCGAACCGTGCTTGGACCGGTGATCGGGGGCCTCACCGCTATCGCTATCGGCTGACCAGACCGGCAGTTACTCGTATTTCCATCGATTCAGGAGATTCGATTTCCCATGGCTCAAGACCCAAGCGACACTTCCGGCATGGACTTGGACGGCCTCTTGCTGCCTGAAAACGGGGTAGTTGAGCTTACCGACAAGCTCACTGGATACATGACGGAGATTGAGTTGGGGGGATTATCCGACATCATCGGCCAAGTGCTGGACGACTTTCTGGACCAGTGCGGTGGTATGCCCGAAGACCTAAACGATTCGACCGCCTTCGATCAGATAACCAGGAACCAGTTGGCGGTGACCTTGGCCTACCAGTTGGGCCGGTTGGATGGCCGTTCTCCGCAGGTTGTTAATCTATTGGTGCAACAAGCCATAGATAGCTTCGGCGTTAAAAGAATGGAGGAGTCTTCGGATATTTCTGACGATGATTTCCAGAATCCCAAAGAGTTGGTCTACCCCAGGTTGCGAAGACTTGAGTACGTGGAGCCTCCGCCAGAGGACGAATAGAACGGGACAAGCCATTCTCTGCGGTGCCCAACTGAATCCTCAACTAATTTCCCAGATGCGTAAGGAAGTGGACTTTGACAACTACACCAACCGGCTATGATCTGATACTTACCGGAGGCACGCTTCTGGACCCCGGCCAGGGCATCGACGGCCGGAGGGATGTGGCTTTCAAGGATGGCTTGGTCGCCGCGGTGGCCGAGCACATCGAGGCGGAGGCGGACGCCACGGTGATCGATGTGACCGGCAAGCTGATAACGCCGGGTCTCATCGACTTGCACGGCCACTTTTACCACGGCGGCAATGGCTCGGCGGTCCACGCCGACCAGAACTGCTTGTCCGCTGGCACGACCACCGGCGTCGACGCCGGCAGCGCGGGCTTTCTGAATTATCAAGCCATGCGGGACTACGTATTTCCAGCGCACCAGACCCGATTATTGGCATTCTTGCATATCGGCGCCGTGGGTTTGGCTTCCAACCGGGTCCTGGGGGGCGGCCTGCACGACATGCGAGTCATCGACGTAGACCAGACCGCCGACGCCATCAAGAGCAACCCAAATTTCTGCTTCGGCGTGAAAGTACGGATGCATCACAACGCCGTGGCGCCTTGGAACGCCCGGGAAGCCATGAAACTGGCCAGGAAGGCGGCCGACCAATCGGGGAGCAAGCTGATGGTACACGTCAGCGGCACTCCGCTTCCTCTCCCCGAGGTTCTGGAATTCCTGGGACCTGGCGACATCTCAACCCACGCATTTAATGGCGACCATGAGTCCATCTTGGACCGGAACGGCAAGATTCGCCCGGAAGCCCGCGCCGCCGCCGACCGGGGCGTAATCATGGACGTGGCCCACGCCGGGGTGCACTGCGACACCGAGGTGGTGAAGGCGGCCCTAGAACAGGATTTCTTCCCG
>JAKUQE010000307.1 GCA_022450395.1 Dehalococcoidia bacterium
GCATTACAAGAAGACCAGAGGCACCGGCATCGCGCGCCATTTCCGCATGTTCTACAGCTTCATTGATACCTTCGGCGCATATGCCCGATACGACGGGAACTTTGCCGCCAACGGCATCGACGGCAGTCTTTGTGACATGCGCACGCTCTTCAGCAGACAGCGCATACACTTCACCGGTATGACCATTGGTGACGAGACCCCCTATGCCTTCGTGGCCGGCGAGCCATTTTGAAAATCGTCGTAGTTCGCCTTCGTCGACGCTGAGATCGTCATTATAAGGAACCTGCATCGCCGGTAATATTCCACGAAATGGGTTTGTTATTGCCATTATTTATTTCTCCTCGATTTTATAATATTTTCGATTTTGTATTTCCTCTATGCAAATGCCAATCCCGCCCGCACATCAGCGGCAAGATTAGTTGCAAGGTCGCGTTGTATGGCTTCAGCTTCCATGAGCCTCGACACATGATTTCTCCTCGGACGCAAATTTTATCAGACTTATCCTCGAAATGATATTGTTGGTCCTTACCTAACGATTTTGAGTTATTCGCCGGAATGACCGCTAAGGGTCAACTCTGGACCTTTAGCGCATTTGGCCGGAACGTCCTGTGTGGATGGCTCCCGCGTTGCAAGGACTTTTTGACGGGTTGACGACTGGGTCGGGTGCAGTCTTGTGTCCGGCCTGTTGCTGCGGTGTCTAGAACCGCTGGCCTTGATGGTTTCCGCGGATGGGGTCCCATTCTGCTTCGCGGGCTCCTTTGCCCTGGACATTCGTCGGGTTGTCCCCTTCCCCGGCTCGACCGGTTCGCCATCACCTCTCTTCGTCCTCGCGTTCGTAGATAGGCTTGTTGATCTCTGGTGTTCAGTTCCTCATGCCGCCTCTTTCACGGTTGCCGGCAGCGGCGCCCGGTAAACCTCGCCCCGTGTCATCACCGCCCATACGATGCGCGCGGTTTTGTTGGCCATGGCGACAGCGACCAGCTTGTCAGGCTTTCTCCGCATCAGGCTGGTGGCCCAGGGATAGGCATCCGGATTGCGCCGAACCGATTGGCTTTGCGATGTCATGCCGTTCACCAACAGGCGGCGGAGATATTGATCGCCCATCTTGGAGATGCGTCCCATCCGCTCCTTGCCGCCGCTGGAATTGGCCCTAGGGGTGAGTCCCAGCCAGGCGGCAAACTGCCGGCCCGAGGTGAACTGGTGCGGATCGGTCACCGTCGCCGCCAGGGCGGACGCCGTAACAATCCCAATCCCTGGAATTGTTTGCAGGCGTTTCACAACTTCGTTGTCCTTCGACCACGTCCGAATGTCCTTATCAAGACCGCCGATGCGCGCGTGCAAATCGCGCAACTGCTCCGCCAGGGTGACGATCACCGAGACCGCCAGTGGAGGAATATCCGGTGCCTCACCACCCAGAAGCTGTCCGGTAAACTTGAACACATGCTGAATGCCCTTGGCCAACACAATGCCAAACTCGGCCAGTTGGCCACGGATCATGTTCACCAGCTGGGTGCGCTGGCGGATTAACAGATCCCGCGTCCGATGCAGCGCCAGCATGGATTGCTGGTCGAGCGATTTGACCGCAACAAAGCGCATCGTCGGCCGCGTTACCGCCTCCGAGATGGCCGCCGCGTCACCGGCATCGGTCTTGCCACGCTTGACGTAGGGCTTCACATAGATTGGCGGCATCAGCTTGACCTGGTGACCCAGCTGAGACAACTGCCGCGCCCAGTAGTGGCTCGTGGCGCAGGCCTCCATGCCAACCAGGCAGGGATCAAGTTTGCTGAAGAACGGCATCATCTGGTGACGGCGCAAAGCCTTGCCGACAACAACTTCTCCCGCTTCATCGATGGCGTGGACTTGAAAAACGTTCTTGGCCAGATCAAGGCCGACGGTGGTAATATTCATCGTGGGTGGCTCCTTTTGCTCGTGGTTGAATATGACAACCACACTTTGGCACATCGCGATGCCGGGAGCGGGAGCCATCCACCCCATCTGCTTCCGGGGGTAAAGCGGACATAGAAATTGTGACCTGGGAGGTCTGCTTTTAGCCAGAAGCGTGCATTAGGTGATCAAAGAAAGGGGTATGGAAAACCAGTGTTTAGCGTACCTCTGCGAATGACCGCTTACGCGCATCGCCCGTCTTTTTCGAAGACTGGGCGGGTCAGTCCAATCATAAAGCCGAAACTGGGACGCCAGAAAGTGTTTCAAAAATATGTGTCCCGGTTGCTAGAGTGAGAGTCGCAACAACAATTAAATTGGATGGCCCTCAATGGTTGGCGCGAATTCAATCACATATGACTTCATAATCATCGGAGCCGGTTCTGCGGGTTGTGTTCTCGCCAACAGATTGAGCGCCGATCCTGACACCAAAGTCCTGATCTTGGAAGCCGGCGGGCCGGATACGAATTGGCTGATCCACGTCCC
>JAKUQE010000308.1 GCA_022450395.1 Dehalococcoidia bacterium
AGCGCTTGGGTGCCGATCAACAGGTCCAGGTTGCCAGCGGCGGCCATCTCGGTAAGTTCACGTTTAACCGGCCGCCGAGTGCTTCCCGTAAGCAGTCCCACAGAGACCGGCCTTCCCAGCGATTCCAGATAGACCGAGACGAGATTTTCCTCCTGCACCGGACGGGCCAGTCCTGCCAGCAACCGGACCACCGTATGGAAATGCTGCTCGGCCAGCACTTCCGTCGGGACCATGATCGCGCCCTGGTAGCCGTCGGCAGCCACCGCCAGCAACGCCGCCAGAGCCACCACGGTTTTGCCGCTGCCGACCTCTCCTTGAAGCAGCCGGTTCATCGGCGGAGTACCTCGCTCTAGATCGCCCAGGATCTCGTCTACGCAACGGCGCTGGGCGGCCGTTAGCGTGAAAGGCAACGAATCGTAGAACCCCGCCAGGATCTGACTATCGACCTGAACCGCCACTCCCTTGACCTCGTTCGCCTGGTGGTGGCGCCGGGCCAACACCGCCAATTGAAGAGTGAACAATTCGTCGAACGCCAACCGGCGGCGCGCCTCTTCCCAAGCGGCCATGTTATCGGGATAATGGGCCTGCATGACGGCTTGCTGCAACGGCATAAGATCGTTCTGAGACAAAACGTCTTCCGGCAAAAATTCGTCTACGCCGGCCAACCATTCTTGCAGCCCCTGCCAGGACAACCTCCGGACGTTCCTTGCCGTCAATCCCTCGGTCAATGGGTAAACCGGGACCAGTCTGCCGGTATGGATCTGGGTCTGTCCTTGGTCCAGCAATTCGTAATCCGGCGACTCGAAGACCAACTGGCTCTTGAAAACGCTGGCCTTTCCGCTGATGGCTATTCGGGTGTTGGGCTTCAGAGTCCGGGCCAGGTGGCGCTGGCCGAACCATACGACTTTAATGTTGCCGGTTTCATCGCTCAACACCGCCTCGGTGTCTACCCGCCGGCCCTGGTAGCCCTGCTTGACCGTCCGGGATTCCCAGACGGTACCGACCACGGTGCAAGGTTCGTCGGGCGAGACTTCCGAGATCTTGGCGATGGTTGAATAGTCGATGTGGCGGCGGGGGAACAGATAAAGGAGATCGCGGACAGTGGTGACTTCCAAGCGCTTGAACCTGGCCGCCAATTTGATGTCGACGCCCCGCAGACGGTCCACGGGAGAATCCACCGTTAGTCCGCCGGGGGTTGAAGCTTGCGGGGGAGCCGGGTTCTTTGCCGGTTCACTGGGAGTTGACGGCTGGGCCTTCTTGGCTTCCGGCGGGTGGGAAACACCATCGTCCGGTCCTGAAGAGTCCCCATCCAGCAGATCGCGCCACCGCCCGGCCCATTTGCCCCGCTCCTCAGCGGTCATCCCCAAGTACGAGTTGTCTAAGAGATCCGAAGCCGTTTGCAGGCCGCTAAGCCGGGCGGTCATCTCTTCGGTCCAAGTCTGGATATACCGGTCCAGGCCTCCCATCACGGCCTTGTTGTCGAACCCCCGGCTTTCTTCCAAGGCAAGGATATTCCGGAATGAATCCACCCAAGAAAGCCCGCTTTTTGGTCGTGAAGTCATCGGAAATTCAGTATATCACGGGCTTCCCAGCGGCCTAGTGGCTGGTGTCATAAAACAAGTCTTAGGAGCGCGATAAACCGCACGTCTCCAGTCATCCGGCGCGGGTCAATGCCAACCCCACGGCGCCGGGGCCGATGTACGTCCCCAAGGTGGCTCCAAAGCGGGCGGAGACTATCTGGTCTTCGGGTAATAGTTCCGAAAGCTCCTGGCGCAGCCCTTGCGCCAGCAGCGAATCATTGCTGTGAATCACCGCCAGCTGAGTCAGCGGGGCCGCCTGGCGGGCCAACTCCAAAAGACGGCGTAATCCCCGCTGACGGTTGCGGGCTCGCTCGACCGGCACAGCCACCCCATCTTCCAGACCCAATATGGGCTTTACCTTGAGAATGGAGCCGACGAATGCTTGCGCCTTACCGATACGCCCGCCCTTTTGCAGGTATTCCAAGGTATCCAGAAGGAAATAGCATTTGGTCAGTGACAGGCTGCCGGCCACCTTGGAGGCTACGTCCGCCAGTGCCAAGCCTTTTTCGGCCAGTTCAGCTGCCGCCAAAACCACCAACCCCAAGGATATCGACGCAAGCTGGGAATCGACGATCTGAATCTCAATTCGGTCCTCCATCAATGCCTTGGCCTGCTCCGCCGAGTTCAGGGTCCCGCTCAGCTTGCCGGAAACGTGGATGGAAAGAATGCTGTGACCTTGGTCCGCCAGAGCGGTGTATACCGATTGGAAGTCCGCCGCCGAGGGCTGGGAAGTGGTGGGGTAATGAACGCCGGCAACCAGATGGCCGTAAAGTTCATCGGGGGAAATGTCCACGCCGTCTTTGTAGCTGACATCGCCCACTACCACGTTGCAC
>JAKUQE010000309.1 GCA_022450395.1 Dehalococcoidia bacterium
TGCCACCTCTCCATCTAACGTCACCTGCCCAATCAATGTGGCTGAGTTGTTCGCATATACACCAACATCTCCAAAGGCTTCTTCTGTTGTTGTTGTAACTCCTGAATCGGTTGTACCGCTCGTGTCTGTTCCTCCACTTGAACCCGTAGCTGCACTGATTGAAAGAGTGCCACTGGCAGACCCTTCGTAGTTGTCAGCGGACACCGTTGCCACCACTGCATAATCCCCAACCGCAATCGGCTTGGTTGACGCACCGTCGTAAGTCACAACCACACTCAACCCCGAGGGATCGGTCGTCACACTCACTTCCTTCTCACTTCCATCATGGGTCTGACTCAAACCCGACAAGGTAACCGTTGCCTGCGTCGCGTCTTCCACCACGATCTCCTCCCCCACTCCTTCCCTTGGAATACTGATCCCCTCGTCCACATCTCCCACACTCGCCTTCACCACACTGATCTGTCCCACCATCTGCGAATGAAGACTGCAATAATAACTCAACGTCCTGGGCGTGTCCGCGCTCGGCATCAAAATCACCCTCTTGCCGGTCCCGTCCAGGCCGTTCCCCTCCACTTCCATCCCGCTAAACGCATTGCCAAACCCATCGGCTGTGCCCACGTAGAAGGGATGCCCACTTCCCTGAAGCTCAAACACGTACGTCATCCCCTCCACCAACACCAACTCAGGATCGTTCTCCGCCTCAAATCCACCCCCGTCAAAAACGTAGTCACTGTTCCCGTTTGCGCTCACCTCGTACAACACCTCACCATCCGCCTTCCCATAATCCGCCCCCACCGGCTTCTGCGCTCCTGTCCCCACTATGAGTCGGCTCCCGGCCACTGCACGCGTTTCAAATCCGTCCGGCGTAAACTCCACATGGGTCAACTTCAACTCGGCCTCTGCCAGGCCACTGGCATTCAACACCTCAAACTCCAACTCAGCCAACTGGCCATCTGCCTTGGCCCACTGATTCGCGCTTCCCAGCCCAAACACCAGGCGCCCCTCCTGGGCATCGTAATCGTTCTCCGGCATCACGTTCCAGTACACCGTGTTTTTCATCAACTCAGGCACCATCGTCCCCGCCCTGTGCGAGGCTTCATTGGCCAGTTTCAACACGTCCTTGGGATAACTCAGCTCCAGTGTTGCTCCTGAGAGGTTGCTCTTTAACCCACTCAAATTCACCGTCACCCTCACCTTGTTCCCACTCTTCTCCTTCAAACTCAACACAGCCTGCTCCAGGGTCGCTCCATCCCCACCCATCTTGGTGATCGAGCGTCCTCCCCCACTGATTCCCCTGACCGTCAGGCGCGCCCCACCGCTGCGGACCGTCCTCACCTCATTCTGTGCCAGCACCCAGTACGTCCCCGAGTCACTGCTCTTCAAGCGGCTCTTCACCAGCACGCTGCTCCTGCGTCCTGCCAGCAACTGACCGTTGCGGTACCACTGATACCGGATCGGCTGCGTCCCGGTCGCCTGCGCCCTAAACACATAGGTCTGTCCCTGGGTCATCACCCGGCTCCTTGGGTGCAGTAAAAATCTCGGCGCAACCTTCTTCACCACCGGCGTCCCGCCGCCACTCTTGCCCACCAACCTCACAGAGGACTTGAGCACTCGCGTCACATCCCCCGAATCAAGCTTCGTGTTCTCATTCAAATCGTTCGACGCCACGTCCCATGTCCGCACCTCCTCCAACCCGGTCAACATCTTCAGGATCACCGTTCCATCTCCCACATCCAACCGGTCGTTCCCGTTGTTGTCCCCAATCACACGCCTCTTGAGCAACTGCGCCTGCCCGTTCACCGACGCTGTCCTCGACGCTGCCAGTGAGTTGCCCTGGTTGTCCGCCATCTCCAACACCTCAAGGCTCACCTCACTGTTGAGCTCCTCCGGTATGCTCCTCACCCGAAACTCCACCTTCGACACCAGCTTCTCCCCCGAACTCACCACCTTCGACCCTCCCAGACTAAACGCACACCTTAACTCTCCCACCGTGCTCGTGTTCACCGAGTTGAGCACTCCCAGCATCTCACTGCTCCACACCAGGTTGGGCTCCGTCAAATACATCGGGTCATACTTCAGCACAAACGTCATCGATGACACATCCCCCGCACTCTTGAGCTCAATCGGCACCTCCATCTTCTGACCCTCCTGCCTCTCTATCACCGTCCCTATCCTGAGCGTCCTCTTCGGCTCCCAGCTCACTGTAACCGTGCCGCTCCCCTCATTGCCCCCCTCGTCCAGCGCCTTCACCACGATCACGTTTGATCCGTACCCCAGCTTCAAGCCAGCCACACTGAACCCTCCGGCGCCATCCAGGGTCAATGCACCCTGATCCACCCCGCCCAACGTCCAGCTCGCTGCGTTCACGCCACGGTTGTCACTCACGCTT
>JAKUQE010000031.1 GCA_022450395.1 Dehalococcoidia bacterium
CTCAGCCTTTCGACAGGCTCAGGGCGAACGGATCGTTCGGGCAGTGGTGGACGGATTTTTCCCGTTCGTGGCGACCCCGATTTTATCGGAGTGAACCACCCCTGGAACTAGGTCCTATCCGCCGGCTTGGGCGTTTTGCCAGACCAGCGTGGCGGCTCCCACCATTCCCGGATCGTCTCCCAAATGACTGGCTACCAACCGGAACTCCTTATGGAACTCGCTCATGGCCCGGCCCTTAATCATCTCCCCGATCCGGGGCAACATATCCAGTTCCACCAATCCCAACGTCACGCCGCCGCCCAGCACCACCAGATCCGGATTGTAAAGGTGCAGAACGTTGGTCAAGCCGACGGACAAAGCGAACACAACACCGTCCAGAACGCTCACGGCCAAAGGGTCGCCTCTGCCCGCGGCTTGTAGGACTGTAGCCGATGTCAAGGTGTCCGATTCCGTGGCCAAAGATGATGCCGGAAAGTCTCCTCGGGCGATCCGTTCCTTGGTTATGCTGGGGATGGCAGTGCCCGACGCCATCGACTCCAAGCAACCTCGGGCGCCACATTGACATTCGGGCGCGCTGTCGCTGGCGTCGATACACATGTGGCCGATCTCGGCGGCCAGCCCGTGTGCGCCCAAAAACATCTCGCCCCGCTCTATCACACCGCCACCGATGCCCGTGCTGATGGTTAGATAGACCAGAGTCCGGGGGGGCGTCCCCGCTTTTGCCGCTTCCCGTCCTGCGCCAAGGTAAAATTCTCCTAGGGCCGCCAAGTTGGCGTCGTTTCCCACCAGCACCGGATATCCCAGGCTTGTCTCCCACAGGGACTTCAGGGAAACCCCGTCCAGGACATACAGATTGGGGGGCTGGTATAGGGTGCCGGTTTCCGAATCCACCGGACCGGCGATGGCAATGCCGACACCCATAACGGTTCTGGAGCCGCACCAATCTATGGCCTCTCTCAGTAAACCCTCGGCCAACCCCAAGAGCTCGTCCTTGCCGGTTCCACGGGCGTGGCCAACCCTGTCTTGCCAAAGGATCTTCCCGTCCCGGTCCAAAACCCCTACCCGGATCCAAGTCCCGCCCCAATCCATCGCCACCGCCACTTCTGAAGCCTGTGTCATTTGCGCTTCCCCTGCTCAGGACTATCCGGCGTCTATCATAGCAGCTAGGGAAGCCGAGGCGAGTTCTCACCAAGAGCCGAAGTTTTACCGGGGAATGATGACCGATGGCGCGCCGAGTGAATCTCCAACGGCTTATTCTAATTGAGGGGAATGTCAGTATAACTGGCCGGTAAATCGACGCTGATGTCGTCGTTGAAGCCGAACATGCGCATGTCAAAAATTATCGAGCTGTTTGCGTTGAGAGCGATCTTCATGACGGTCCGCCGGTTGTAACCATCTTCGTCGATCCAAACCTCAATCTCATTGATGCCCAGGCTGTCCAATCGGCCATTGCCCGGCCGGCCAGAAAAAGACATCAGCTGGGATAGTTGCCCCATAGATCTTTTATCCATCTCTTTCACGATTCTGCCGAAGTCCATAAGGATCACAAGGTGCTCGGTGGGCACGCCATCGACTTCGTCCTTACCCAGAGATTGGACATTATACAAGTCCGTCGGCAAAGCACCGTTGGGAAAGAGACCATTGAACAGTCCCATGGGATCTTCGATACCGGGCCCCGCCTGTCCCAATATTCCTGTCATGGCAGAGGCGTCCATGCGAACCCAGCCAACGCCCGGTAGGTTGGCGAACATCTCGTCATCCGCGATAACCATCTCCATCCGCATACCGCCGGCCAGGGTATCCATTTCCATCACCAGACGCATCCGCCCGCTCGCCGCCTTTGTGATGTCGAAGGACAGTGGTAGCCTTTGCCCTTGCGTAATCATCAGCATTTCCACGTGGGCGCGAAAGCTCTGCAATTCGCCGGTTAGTTCCAGGGACCGTTGGAGAAGTTGGGCTTCCGGGGACGCGATGCCACCGCCACCGCCACCGCGTACACCGGCAGCGCCGCCCGACGCGCTAAGAGCCTGAGCTTCCTCACAGGCCAGCGTTAATATCATGAGCGCCATCAGCAAGGCGATAATAGCTGGGACAACTCTGTGGGTGCGCGCTCCTACCGGAGAAGTTATCCCACGCCACATGCCTTCTTCGCTCCCAAACCAACTTCGATCGATCTACCGCGGGTCTACCACCGGTCATGACCGGTAATTCATGGTAAAACCCGCAGTTCGTTAACCCAAGCCGCTTCAGGATTGGACGGCCATGCAAAGCAGGGGAGGCTGAAGGGAACAAGACTTATCGGCTGGAAAGAGGAGACCGTTCGCCTAACATTTCGTTCAGGATGTCTCGAAGCTTTGATGGACTCATAGGCCCGACAAACTTCTTGACGATCCGGCCATCAAGGCTGATGAAGAATTTTTCGGGCAACCCGGTAACGCCGTAGTCGATGGCGATGATACCGTTGGCGTCTATGCCATTAGGGTAGGTTACGCCGTAGCGGTCGATGTGCTTCTGGGCTGCCCTGGGTTCGTCCCAGATATCGACGCCGACGAATTCCACGGGTTGGCCTTCATACTCCAGGTATACCTCGGCCAGCGTCCTCGCCTCCCGCCGGCAAGGGGGGCACCAGGAAGACCAAAAGTCCACCATAACGACTTTCCCTCGCAGTTCCGACAAAGTCACCGTGCCGCCGGTCATCAACTGTAATGAAAAATCGGCCGCTTGGTCCGAAGAAACCTCCACCTGCCCAAACTCGGCGTTAACACCGAATCCGCCAGGATTGCCCCGCGACTGGGCCGAAGCCCATGCCAACAAAGCGAAAAGGGCCAGCACCGGTAGTGCCGAGCCGATCAGGATCCAGCCTCGTTTACTCAAATTGCCAACTCTTAGCGTTCAATCCGAAGATCGTCCGCGCGCGTTTTGCCGGGACTCCAGTATGCGGCTTTTCAACCCTTGCCGCCGTTCCCGGTACTCTGCGTCGATCAGTTCTCCCCGCTCGTACCGGTCGTCCAGATCGGCGATCTCTTGGACCATTCGGTCTAGGTCAAGGGGAATATCGCCCCCTGGAACTCCAAGAGCCTCTGTGGCCGCGCGGAAACCGGCCCGGCCCTTGAATACGCCCAAGAGCAGCAGAACCGCCAGGAAGGCTCCTAACGCACTGGGAAGCACGGCCCGCCAGAGGGTGGCGCTGGTTATAGCCCGCTGAAATCGGTCCGGCAGACTTGGCTCGGGGAGTTCCAGAAGTTCCAGAGCCACTCCTTGCCCCGCATCGATGTTCCGGCGCTCCCAGGCTTGGTAGACCGTTCCCTGAATCCGGACCGGTTCCACCTCATCCAGCATTCCGGCTCGCAAGGGAGCGAGACGCTCGGGCACCAACACTTGGTATACCTCGGCCCCCTGGAGCAGGGGTTGGCGATAGGAAAGGGCGTTTCCGTGATAGGGGAAGACGTAAGAGAACTCCACGCTATGTCTGCCGGGGATCACCGGAGAAGTGATCGCGAAACCCGAGCCTACGGATATCACTTCCCGGCTTGGGAGGTTCGATTGGACGTCTAAGTCGTGGGCGCCGGGCGGCAATGAAAAGCGGAGAAAGCTCATCATGGCGGGGTTGGAAACGTCGGGCAGCAGCGTCCGGTCGGTTTCGTTGGCCAGCAATACAAACTCGATGGCGGAAATTTCCCGCTCGGTCCGGTCAACCCCGGCAATCACCAACACCTGGCGTGTCACTTGGACTACCGTTACATCCCGGGTAGTCTCGAATACTTGGATCTCAACCCCACCGGATGTCTCTTCAGGCGACAATACCTCGCCGTATATTACCCCGGCATAGTCGACGCTAAAGATGTATTGTCCGGCGTCCAATAGGGGAAGATCACCGAACTCGAATCCACCGGTGTCATCGGTCAACCCTTGGGCGGTAGCGGCTACCCGGCCGTCCTGATCGGTTGCCAGAAGCAACACCGGCAACGCCCCCGGCGCCTCCGCTCCGTTGGTGCCGTTGACAACCCTGCCTTTGATGCTCACCACCCCCTGGGCTGAACCAGGCTCCGCTTTCAACCCAACCACCATCAAGAACGAGACAATGATGATAATCCAGAAGACGCGAACCATTAGGTTTCCGGGTCTTCATCGGAGTCAGAGATGGGTTCCTCCGATTCCACAAGATCTTGGACTTGAGAGGAGAGGCGGAGAATCAACACCTCTTGCTCCAGTTCCCGATCCGCACCCCCCGGTTGCGCTTGGGCCTGCCGCCGGAGATGAATGGCTGCTTGCAACCGGTAGGCCTGAAGTTGTTCTTGGTACAGCCCGTCGGGAATATTACCGGACAGGTGGTCAAGACGGAGAATGCGCATATCTTCCAGCAGAGATCCCATCTCGCGGTCCGGCGCCCCGGCATCTTGCGTCACCCCGTCATCAGCGGCGGGATTCCGGCGTCTCAGAAAGGGATAGACCACTACACAAGCGCTGAGAACGATCAGAACAACGGAAAATAGAATGGCCATAGAATCAGTCTGCCTTTATGGCTCCGGTGGGTTCAGAGCGCGGCAGTACCACTGGCGCCCGCCCTTGCTAGCGTTCTTGCCACCCTTGATGGCGCGGGCGCGGTGGTGCGGACCGGCTGGGGCCACAAAGCTACAACCGTTCCCAAGATCATCACCGGGCCGGCCACCCACATCCACCAGATCAAGGGATTTACCAAGACCCGGAATCCCACGCTGCCGTCAGGCAGGTTCTCGCTGGGCACGACGAACAGGTCCTCCACCGGTGTTGAGCGAATAGCGGCCCTGGTAGCCGCCATGTTGAATGACGGATAGAAAGCCCGCTGGGGCTGGAGGATGTACCGTAACTTCCCGTCCCGGTACACCTCCACCGTGGACACAAACTCCGTCCGGTTTGATTTTTGTTGTTCCACGGTACCCACATAACGGAGTTCGTAATCATTGATCTGCATGCTTTCGCCTGGACCCAACACCACGTCCCGCTGTTCATTGAAGAAGGAAGTCCCAACAACCCCCAAAGCAACCATCACCACCGACAGGTGAACGATGTAACCCCCATATCTGGGCCGGTTTGCCGCCAATAGGCGCAAGAAAGCGATGGGATAGGCATCACCGGTGGAGCGATGCCGGGAACGCGTACCCCGCCACCACTCTATGAAGATTCCCGTCGTCACGAACGCCCCCAATCCAAATCCGATCAGGGCATATGGCTGGTGTATGCCCGCAACCAGCAATACGGCTGACAGCCCTAGGGCGACGCTCCCAGGCGCAAGCAAAGCCCTCTTTAGACTGGCCGCGGTGGCCCGGCGCCAGGGCAGCAGGGGGCCCACTCCCATCAACAGCAGCAAGGCCAAGAATAACGGCCCGTTCACCTGGTCGTAAAAAGGCCGGGCAATGGTTATCTCTTCTCCGACAATCAAGCGTGAGATCAGGGGATAAACACTGCCCCAGAGGGTGACAAACGCGATTCCCAGCAACAACAGGTTGTTCACCAGGAAGGCCGCCTCCCGGGAGAGCATGGAGTCCAGGGTCTGAGCGCTCTTTAGCAGCGGGAACCGCCAGAAGAAAAGAGCGAAGGGGATCAGCACGCCCACCGCCAAGAACGCCAGAAACACCCAGCCCAGGTTGGAAGCGCCAAAGGAGTGGACCGACGGCACCGGTCCGCCCCGGTTCATGAACATGCCGTATAAGGCCAGCCCGAAAGCCACGTTGACCAGGACGATATTCCACATTCGGAACATGCCCCGGCGCTTCTGCACCATGATGGAGTGGATGAAGGCCGTCAGTCCCAACCAGGGCATCAGGGCCGCGTTCTCCACCGGGTCCCAGAACCAGAACCCGCCCCACCCCAGAATGGTGTAGGCCCACCAGGACCCCAGCAACAGCCCAGCGGCCAGTAAAGCCCAGGCAATGATGCCCCACATCCGCCCGGCATCCACCCACTCGTCGCCGGTCTTCCCACCCAGCAAAGACCCCATGGCAAAAGCAAAGGGCATGCTGGCGCAGATCAACCCCGCCATCAACATGGGTGGATGTATGAACATCCCAAAGTGGGTAAGCAGCGGATTTATCCCATCGCCATCGGGCGGGACGAAGGGCAGCTTGTCAAACGGGTTAGCCATGAACCCCGTCACCGCCAGGAAGAAAACCAGTACCACCATCAAAACACCGGTGGTGTAGGGCAGGATGTCCAGCGTGTTTGACGGCGCCCGCCAGATGGCCAGCGCCGACATAGCCGCCAGGGCGAATGCTATGTAGAGCAGCGACCCTTCGTTACCCGCGTAGAAGGCCACCCAGGTAAAGCGGTCCGCCATGGCTAGGTCGCTGTGCCGGGCTACGTATGCCACCTCGAAGTCCCGGTTGATGAACAGCATCACCAGGCTTAACGTGCACACAAACAGGACCAGCACCGCCAGGTAGGCGGCCCGGCGCGAGCTTATAACAAGCTCGACCGATCCCCGCGCCTTCCCCAAGAAAGAGCCAATGGCGGCATAGGAAGACAGGGCCAATGCGATCCACAACGATATGGCGCCCAAGTCAGCCATGGTTTATTTAACGTCCTGTTCCGGAGATTCAGTATCTCCGGTAACGAGCTCGGATCCAGTATCGCCTACCGGTTCAATACCAGCTACGTCATCCGGCGGCTGCCGGTTTCCCGGTGGTCCAGGGACACCGAGGTCACCGAGACCCAGGTCTCGATCAATCATTTCCAGATAAGGCGCCAAGTCTTCGTCCATCGCCGTCTCGCTAACCGCCTCCCCCGCGCCCTTGCGGGCCATGGAGCGAATCACCAGAAGGGCGGCAACAAGCGCTCCCAGCATCCCAAGCACCGGCACCACCCAAGCAACAAGGTTCACTCCCGACTTGGGAGGAGCGGCCAGGATGTCCGTACCGTAGCGATCCTGGAAGAAGTCCAGGATCTCCTGGCGGCTGGCTCCTTGGGACAGCTTCTCCCGCACCAGCCGCCGCATCTGACGGGAGATCTCTACCTGGGCCTGACCGATGGTCTCAGCGGGACACACGGGACACATCAGCATCCCGTCTATGCTTAGGGCTTCGTCTTCGTCGTAAGCAGGAATCCGCGGATCGGTAGACCCAGGGTCCGGGCTTTGACCATACGCCACTCCCACCCAAAGAACAGATACTGATATTGCCAATGCGATAGGCAGAATCACGCGGGGAAAGTGGAACTTGAAGGAAGCTGGCACGTATATAAACCTGCCCCAGCCGGGGCTAACTCGTCCCGTTAATGGGCCGGCCAAACATTAAGCAAAGGCTATTGTACCAGCCGTTCGATCCATCGCTGGAAGAGATCACCCAAACCGGACCCGCGTCACCGGCTTGGACCAAGACAACTCCCTTGCTCGGCTGGTTAAGGGGTAACTACAAAGTCTCCGAACATTGTCGCGCCGTGACCCGGAAAGGTGCACACAAACTGGTAGGTTCCTGCCGCAGGTGCGTCAAACTTGAGTTCCACCGTTGCACCTGGGTCAAGTAAATTGGTATTGGCCAGAACGTCCGCGTCTCCTGATAGGAGCCAGCCACTTTGGAGTCCTGCCACGACGCCACGCTGGGCAACGGCATCCCTGGTGCCCGCCTTAACCAGAACCCAGTTGTGCTGATTGATTCCGGAGACGTTGGCAAAGACCAAGACTACCTGGGAACCTGCGGAAACTTCGGGCAACAGATTTTTGTCGAACTGGAGATTATCCCCGTTCACGCTGATTTCCAGCTTTCCCGGTGTCTCAGGAGGTTTCGGGGGCTTCACTACCTCTTCGGTCGTGGACCCAGACGGCGCACCTATGAACTCAGCGATGGCTACCCGTTCGGCGGGAGTCAACAACTTGGCGAAGGGTGGCATTACGCTGTCCGGTCCAAAGGGCCTAGACGTTGCTTGGAGAATTCCCACGATGGAGCCGGGTGGGTTGTCGGTAAGATCCGGGGGATCGATGATCGGCTTGTAGCCATAGCTGCCCCTCATCTTTTCTAGCACAACTCCCCGACCCTTGCCGTCGCTCCCGTGACACATGGAGCAGTTCACGTTGAACAGGTGCTCGCCCGTGTTGAACGACGTGGATTTGGGAGTAGGGACCCAATCCACCGGCACCGCGTTCTCCACGCCCGCCATCCTGGGCGGTTCGTGGGACTTAAATGTCTGCTGGTAATGCATCTCGTAGAAGATGTCCAGCGGGTAGGTTCCCTGGCCACAACCAACCACCAACAACGCGACGATCAGCGCGAAACCCATAAGATAGGGTTTCATCCCCATCCCTTCGGCAGGCTCAGGGCAGGCTCTACCCTTTCCTCGTCGGAGGGGAAGGGATGATAATGACAGCCGGTTCTTCATGCTGCGGCCGGCTCCGGATTTTCCAGTACCACGTCTACGGCGCCGGCTTGAGTCAGAAGCGCCGATACTTTGGGAAGCTGATCCTCTTCAACGTTCACAAGCACCCCGATGTATCCTTCGGTGATGCGAGTGTCGTACAGGCCCATTTTTGGTCTTGGCAAGCGAGATTCGAAGATGATACCCAGAATGGTGAAGATGATCGCCGAAAGCATGGTGCTTTCGTAGGTTATCACCGCCATGGGAGGAAGAGACAATATCGGCTTGCCGCCCTGAACCAGAGGATAAGCCAACTGGGTCATGGAGGTCATCAGGATTCCCGCCGTCAACCCGACCAATGCTCCGACGAAGGGGAACCAATATAGATGGTGCCGTTCTTCTCTTTCCCCGAAAGCGCCCTCGGGATACGGAGCGTCGGTCAGAAAATCGTAGTCATCCTGTGAAACATCCGCTTCCTGCAGGGCATCCCCCGCTTCGGCGGCGTAATTGGCGTCCTCAAACAGTCCCAGTATCGGACGTTTCGCCATTTTCTTTGCCTCCTGTCTCTAGCCCCCTCCTCTCTCCAAATTGGAGAGACTTAGTCCCTTCCCCCTCGATGGGGGAAGGTTAGGATGGGGGTGACCAGCGCCAAGATCGCGCCAGCCCCATTAATCTAATCTTCCCGGAACACGGCCGGCACCGTCGCCCGGCCGATCTTGATCTCAGTCTTTAGCATATCTCCCTCCTTGATGTCGTAGAGGGGGATCAGCGGCAACACTTTGCTAAACAGCAACATCAACAAGGTCACCATGGCGAAGGTGCCGCCGATGATGGTGATCTCGACCGCGCTGGGAGCGTAGGTATACCAAGTGAATGTGAACATCTGCTTTTGAGCCAGCCCCGGCACGATTATCAGGAACCGCTCCAGCCACATGCCGATGTTCACCGAGATGCAGGCGATGGACATTATCCACAGGTTTCGCCGAGTCCACTTGAACAGCCACAGAGACACCGGCAAGAAATAGGTCAGCCCGGTAAAGAATATAAACCACAAGTTCCAGGGCGGTTGCGTGAACTGGAATTCCCGCACCGCAATCTCGTCGGCCTCCCGCCCGTAGAACCCGAAGATGACTTCCATCACGAAGAAGTAGAACCAACCGGTGGCCACCACTATCAGCAGTCTTCCCAAGGCGTCGATGTGCTCGTGGCGGATATAGTTCTCCCAGCCGTAGATCCACCGCAGGAGAATCATCACGAAGACCACCGCCGAGACACCGGAGTGAACGGCGCCGACAACGAAGTAGGGAGCGAAAATGGTCGAGTGCCAGGATTTGACCGCCACCGCCATTCCGAAATCCCAGGAAACGATGCTATGGACCGACACGAACACCGGCAAGATCAGCGCCGAAAGCAGGATGCCAGAGATGATCTGCAGCTTCCATTGCCGAGGCGTCCCCTGCCAACCCATGGCCATTAGCGCGTATGCTTGGTGCCTGATTCCCGTCGTCCGGTCACGAAGCACCGCCATGTCTGGAATCAGCGCGACCATAACGAAGAGGATGCTTGAGGTCAGGTAGGTGAATATGGCGCTGGGGTCCCACACCAGAGGGGAACGTATATTGGGCCATATTCCACGGGCGAAGTCGTAGGGAACGAAGGGCAGCGTATAGACCCAGTAGACCAAACGCCAGGGTCGTCCCGTGTGAATCAGGGGCATCATGACCGCCGTCATCAACGAGAAGACGGTCAACACCTCGGCGGCCCGGGTCGCCGGCCGGCGCCACTCCGCTTTGGACAACCTCAAGATCGCTGAAAGCATCACCCCGGCGTGGCTGATGCCGATCCAGAAAACAAAGTTGACGATGAAGAATCCCCACATGACCGGCCGGTTCAAGCCGGTCATACCCATGCCCCTATTAATCATCAGTCCGGCGGCGCTCATCGCCCCCAGGACGATTATCGCCATGACAGCAACCGTCACCCAATACCAATTGGGTGTGGTTAGGATCGACCGGAGCAAGTCACGGTTGATCTCTTTCGCCGGGAGGACTCTACCTTCCTGCATCTAAGCTCCTACCCTTTGTATGCCACAGATACACCGAGGCAGGTTATTCGGGTTTGGCCAATACCAAGTACCGGCCGCGCATAAAGGTTCCCATGTGTTGATACATCGCGCCCTCTTTAATCTCCCATACGCACATCATGGGAATCAACCGAGAGCCCAGCAGATAGATGAACACCGCGCCTCCCAACCCGCCAAGGACGATCAACACGTCCCAGAGGTCTGGCCCAACAAATGCCGGCACGTGCTCAAGCCCAATGTTGTACACATCGCCGGCGTTAAAAGCCCCGACGAATATCCGCCAACTGAACAGGAACGCTCCGATCAGAACAAATACCCCAGCCAAAGCAGGGCCCCAGTCGCTTCGGCGCACCGGATTCCACAATAAGGTCAGGAATGGCAGGAAAAAGCTAAATATTAAGTTGGCTAAGAATAGCCATCCGTAGGATTGGAACAGCAAGTACTTGAGTATATTCTGCTCCACTTCCAACCGGCCATACCAGTAGGTAATACCGAAAGCGAACATGTGGTAAACCCACAGCAGAGTCAATCCCAGTAGTATCTTACTGGCCGACCAGAACAATGATATTCCGATGTAGCCTTTATACCCGCCCCATCGGCGCAAAACAAACAAGATGACCAGCATCAGGCCCAAGGAGGACTGAAAGCCGGTGAGGGTATAGATGACCGGGAAAATCGAGTCTTTCCACCCGGGTATCAGGCTCTGTGCGTAGTCCGAACTGATGGTGAACTGCATGAAAACCAGCAACATGAAATAGAACGCGCCCAGAAGCGCCAAGCCCGCCTTCTGATTTAGCCATTGGCTCTTGGTTCCGTGCCAATGACCGGCCAGAACACCGTAGAAGCTCCGGCGGAATCCAGTCGCCCGCAATCGAGCCTGAGCCATGTCTGGAACTGCCGACAGCCACAGAATCACCAAGGCGCACAAAGCCAAGCAGGCTATCCCCAACAGGTCCAGCCACTGCGGGGCATTCGCGCCGATGGGGACCTCGAACCAGATGGTCCGGCGGAGATCCAGTTCGTTTTCCGCCAAGGGGGTCAGATTCGGGTTCCGGAAGGCAGGCAGTACGAACATCAGGGGAATGAAAAGTAAGATATTAAAGATTCCTATCAGAGAGAACATCTCCGATACCCGGGTCAGCGGTCTCCGCCAATGGCTTTTGGTTACCCGGAATATAGAAGCGGCCAGGGGAGCAGCGCCGGTAACCATAAATATGAATGAAAATATGGCCGCGTAATAGCCCCAGGGACCGTGGGCGCCGAAACCGTCGCTCACCGCCCGTATGGCAAATCCGATGATCCCCAGTCCGAGCAACAGGCCGGACACCGCCAAGGCGATACCAAACGCCATGGGCATGGCCGAGGTCCTTTCAGATACTTCCCGCGTTACTTGGGAAGCAACTGGGAATACCCACATCTCCGGCCCATAGTGGCTTTCAGGATGACTGTTAGCTGCCATGGCCAACGCCCTTGCGTAATGGGAATGGGTCAACTTTCTTTAGGTAGATCACATTGGGCTTGGTGCCCATCTCTTCCAGCAGACGGTAACCTCTGGTCTTCCGGTCGTGCGCTTCGTTGTGTGGATGTTCGTTCACATCGTCGAAATACTCTTTAACCGGCCCAGAGGCGTCCGCTTGGTCGGCGAAATTCAAGGCGTTGGTCGGACAAGCGGAGACGCACGCCGGCAGGAAATTGCGCTTCTTCATGGTGGCGTAGTCCAGGTTACTCCTCTCCCGGCGTTCCACCGTTACTTCGGCCCGCCGGATCCGCTGGATGCAGAACGAGCATTTTTCCATGATGCCCCGGCTGCGTACCGTTACGTCGGGGTTCAGGTGGTTGCGCAGACGTTCCGGCCAGACCGGTTCCCAGTAGTTGAAGAACCGGACCTGGTACGGACAGTTGTTGGCGCAGTAACGTGTCCCAACACAGCGGTTATAGACCTGAACATTCAAGCCTTCGTCGTTGTGGTAGGTGGCGAATACCGGGCACACCGGCTCGCAGGGAGCGTTTTCACAGTGCTGGCACATGATTGGAATAAACCGCGCCTTCACGTCAGGGAATTCGCCTTCCCAATATCGTTCGATGCGGATCCATTCGTAAGCCCGCCGTTGCAGGAACAGGTCCTTGGTATTGATGGGCAGGTTATTTTCCGATTGACATGCGACGACGCAGGCCTGACAACCGGTGCACCGGTCCAGATCTACTACCATGCCCCATTTGTGATCTACCCGCTGTGTAACCATTTCAGCCTTCAGCTATCGGCGATAAGCCGGCGTTCATAATTCCTCTGGTGTAACCGTAATGATGATTCGTTCCGCTTCGGTGTTGCCAATCTCCACGGCCCGAACGATGCCCTCGAACTTGGATACTTTAATGCTGGTGCCGGTGGGCGTGAGCGTAACCGTGGTGTTGGCCCAAGCAAACGCGCCGGTCCCTTCCACCTGGCTGGGCTCGAGAATATCCATGACGTTGGAACTCTCAGACGCGCGGCGGCCTGTCGCGGCATCCGGGCCGTCCCGCCTCCCCTGTCCCAAAGGGATGGAAACGACTTTGGGAGGTACGGCCGGGGTCGGGTATACCGGCACCCGGATGGAAGTGCGGGCGGTGGAACTAACGACCACCACGTCGCCTTCTCTCACTCCCAATCTCGCTGCGTCTTCGTCGTTTATCTCCAACCAAGTCTGCCAAGCGATAGTCGTCAAGGGGTCGGGAACTGCCTGGAGCCAGGGAAGATGAGCGTTCTGCCCATCCAGTAGCGATATATGGGAGAAGGGTACCAGGTGGAAAGTATCCCTGGAGGGAGTCAACCCTGGGAACCTCGGTTCCGACGCCTTGGCGGCGATGGTGTTGAACAGTCCCGCCGGCGGGTTGGTCCGTGCGGAAGACGTTGCTTTTTCGTCCCACCAGCCGCCCTGTTGCAGCATCGTATTCCAAAACTCATCGGCAGACCCGGCTTTGATGGAACCACGATTGAGTTCGAACAACTCTTTGGAGGTTTCCTTTAGCATGTCTTCAAACCGGTCCCAGGGCAACTCGCTCTGCTTGCCCAGCTCTCCGGCCATGGACAGCAACACGTCCGCGGAACTCCGGGGGTCCAGGTCGCTCAGTGGATTCACCACCGGCTGCTGCACGCCCAAAATTTGATATCCGGGTCCGGGTTCGGGGATGTCACTGCCCCAATCCTCCAAGGCGACCCGATCTGGAAGAATGAGGTCGGCCAGCGCGCTGGTGTCATCGATGAACGGGGAAAGGCTAACGATAAACAGGTCGTCTCTATTAAGTGCGTCCCGGAATTGCAGCGACCCCGGTAGTCCATGAACCGGGTCGGCTTGGTGCACGACGACTAGCTTGGTCCGGCCTCCGTTTAGTCCTTCGGCCGCCGAGAACCAATCTGCCAGAGAAGCAACGTCCGCGCTGGCGGGTAGATCGTCGATCGGTGGTGCGGGATTGAACCTGATGCCGCCTTTGGCGCCGACGCTGCCTACCAGATAGTTCAGTGCGTAGATGGCTTCCAGGTTGAACAGTCCGTTGGTATGGGCGCCCGCCGATCCTCCGCCGATCGCCAAGCTAGGTCCTTTCGTGGCGAACTCCCTGGCCAGGCCAACAATGAATTCGGCAGGCGTTTCGCCCCGCAAGCGGTCGGGCAGTCCGATTCTTGAACCCGCGATTTCGGGCCGGAAGGCGTCCAACGCTCCCACTCCCCGTCCATCGGTCAAGGCACCAACGTCCACGCCGTCAGCCTGTAAGCCTTCCGAGATAATCACATAAGCCAGGCTCAGGGCCAAGTAGCCCTCCCACCCCGGTTGGACGGGCACCCACTGGTCGGCGCTGGCTGCGGTCGTGGAAAATCTGGGGTCCACCTGATAAAAGGTGCCCCGTTTCCGCCCTTCTCCTTGACGAAATTCTCCATAACCCAGATTCCAACGGGTCGGAGAAACCCAGGTTGCCAAGAAATCCGCGCCGAAGGACAGCAGGAAGTTGGTGTTGGCCAGATCAAAGTCAGGAAGCGAATCCTGCTGGAAGACGTTTTTCACCGCCGCCTGATAAGCGATGTTGTCCATGGCGTCGAAGGCCAGATGCTGGCCGCCCATCGCCCGCGTAAACCGATCCACCAGCTTGGCCATGTGGCCCCGGAGGGGTTCCGTGACCATCAACATGTTGTCCCCGTTCTGCTGAAGTTCGGCCTTGAATATGTCCAAGGCCGCCGTCCAGTCCAGGGGTTCAAACTGGCCCGAACCCCGGCCTCCAGACCGGCGCATGGGACCGGCCAAACGTTCGGGGTGGTACATCGCCTGCAAACCAGCTTCACAGCGGGCGCTTTGCTTTCCTTGGTTGATGGGATACAGGGGGTTGCCCTGGATCTTCTTGGCGCGGCCTTCCATCACCCGCACGACTATCCCCTCGGAGGACGGGCAGGTGCGGCACAGGGTGGCGTACCAGTTATCCTTACCCCGGACCAGGTCTTCGGGCAGACTGACCGGGCTTTGGAGGCTGAACTCACCCTCTCGAATGCCAAACCCTTCGCAAGCCACCGCGCCCACGGCGGAGAGGCCGGCCCAGGCTAGAAAGTTGCGCCGCGTCAACTTCATAGTAAGAGAATGTCCTTCCTGTTAATCACTTGTGGCATACCGTACAATCCGTGGCCACGTTGTTATTCCGGTGACAATCCAAACAGGTGCCCATCTTCAAAGATTGTCCCTGTTTTGGTTGGACCTCAGTCATCTTGGCCACGTCACCGTGGCAGACGGAACAGGTTTCCGCAACCGTCAGCGGCTGACCGATGGACTCGCCATTGATTCCGGTCCGCGTCGGTTGATCGGGGTCCGTGAAAAATCGGATGTGGGCCTCGTGAATGAACCTTACGTGGTCCGGCAACCGATGCACCCGCTCCCAGTTAATGGGATCGTTTTCTTCGAAGCTCTGCCTTACTTTGGCTATCTCGGTTTTGGCTGTGTCCTCTGTACCGCCTATCGTTTTGTGGCAGAAGAGACACTGTTCCACTGCGGGCACCGTGGCCGCGTCTCCCCGTGTCACGTTGCGATGGCAAAACTCACATTGAATGCCCATCCCGCCATCAGCCGTCGAACCCGCGTGAACCGTGTGAGGAAAGGCGATCGGTTGAGGAGGAGCGTTGCCCAAACCAAAAGGTGGATTGGAAAACCAGGATATCAAAAGAACCGCTATCAGAAAGCCCACTACAACGGTAACCGTTAGGCCCACCAGGCCTAGTGTTAACATTTTGGCGCTAGGTCGCATTGATTATAAAGCCGCTCCGTATCATGATGGGCCCCTGTCGTGAGGGTGGATCCACGCCGGCCACTAAGGCCTAACTCAGCTCCTCGACGAGTTTGGCGCGACGCAACCCGGCAGGCTACCGATCAGTACAAATACCGGTCATAGATATTTTCCACGCTTTGGGCCGTTATCACTATCATGACCATCAAGGCCGCCGCCACGACAAACAGTACCGCGGCGAATGCCGTCATTGGTATGCGCAGTTTATTGATCCCCAGCGGGATGTGCCCAGTGCGAATCAGGGATGGGATTATGGCATGAGCGGTCAGCAAAGTTACCGCGAATGTGAAAACCACCGGAACGTAAATCCAGAAAAAAGTAAGCCAGGCGGATATGTCCTGCCAATTTGCTGTTGTTAGAGCTTTGGGGTCGTCAAACATAGTGCGGTTATCCGCCGCCGGATACGTTAAGAACACAAGATTGAGCCTGGTGAAGGCCTAGTGAAAAGTATCACAACGTCATATTGGTGTCAAGGGTGATACGGAGGAATCGGCCTCCCATGTTCAGGCCGTGCGGCTATCTCAGAAGAGGCTCATGCTACAACACATGCTGCCCGATCAAGCGCTATTTGCCAGGGGACCATAGGGATAAGGGTTTAAACAAATATGCCTTCATTGTCCGAAAGCTTCCCAACCCTCGGCTTACTAATTTCGGGAACCCGCAGGCTCTTCTCCAGACCCAAGAAGCAAGACCCGGAGGATCGCCTGGCCGCCCTGCCCGGGGATCTATTCCCCGGCGAATCCGTCGCGCAACAACTGGAAGACCCGGCTGACTTGGCGCAGATCGCATACCAAGCCGGCGCGGAAGAACGGCCGTCATTTCTGCCGGAATCCAGCGATTCCCTTCTAGAAGCTAACTCTTCTCCGGTCCTTGAATCGCCCCAAGACTCATTTCCAATGTCTGAGGTATTGGGGCAAGGCTTCCCTTCCGCGTTGGAAGAGAGCGACACCATTCCCGGGCTTTATGAGACCTGGGTCGAGCTGGAAGAGAGGGTGAAGCGGGCCCAGAACGAGCTTCAAGCGATCTTGGCCACCAGGGAAGAAGCCGCGATCTTGAGAGGGCGGGCCCAGAAACGGTTGGACGAAGGCGAAGCCATCCGCGCGGATGCTCAACGGATCAGCGAGAGCGCCTGGCGGGCGTTTGACCGGGGTTTCGCCGTTAGCGCCAAGGGGTTGCCCAACCGCTGGACCACGGTGCGCGAAATTGACGAGGCGATGCGCACGTACACCGCGCTGCAAAGAACCACCCACAGCGAGTCCTGGCAAGAGGCCGACCGGACCAGACAGCGAGCCACCACCGAGCTGTTGAAGGCCTTGGCCGTGCTCAACACGGCGATGGCCCAAGCCCAACGGGAACTTAAAGAAGCGGCCAATCTGCCATCAGTGGCCGACGCCCGGATGCAGTCGGCTCAAGAGTAGTTGCGCTGCGCTCAGGCTATCCGCAGCGAATTGCTGCTATTGGGCCAAGAGGCATTGAATGAATTGGACGCGGCCCCGTTCAGCAGACAACCGGGTTCTCAAGAAATCACCATATCCGACCCTCAAGACTTCGCGCCCGGCATCTTGGCCGACGCCGGTCTGCTGGGGGCGGCCCCTCTGGAAAGCGCCGAATCCCAAAGAGTCCCTCCGGCTGGAATCCCGGCGGAACCGGGCGCGGCGTCTCCAACTTCATCCGACGCGATATCCGGTCAAGCGTCAGTAGCTTGGGAGTCTCCCAAAGCGGCCGGACCTCCGGCAACACCGGAACCAGAAATATCCGATCCTGAAACGCCTTCAGGATCGCCGGAAGAGGCGCCGTCGGGGTTGGGCGCCGCCTTTGAAACTCCTGAGCCTGCGGCGCCCCCACCGACCGCCCAGCCGGCTCCAGTTCCTCAACTGTCGCATGAGGTTCCCGAGGCCGCTCCCTCTTCCGAATGGTTCACTGCAGCCCCGGAGGACGACGAACCGGGCATATCACCACAATTATCGCCCGAAGTTCCCAAGGCCGCTCCTCCTTCCGAATGGTTCACTGAGCACGAGCCCCCGGCGCCAAATGAAGTTCGAACGACTGAAGCTCCGGCGACTGAAGCTCCGGCGACTGAAGCTCCAGCGGCGGAAGTTCCACTTCCAACCCCACCGCCCGTAGCTCCTCCGGTCCAAGCTCCTCCGGTCCAAGCCCCGCCGGTCCAAGCTCAATCCGAAGCCCAGATACTGGATGAGGAGATCGCGGCGGCTACTCCGGCCAGCGCATTGCCGGGAAGCGCCGCTGCCGCCATGGCCGAGGAGTTGACCAGGGGCATGGGAGGTCTTGGAGTATCCGCCGGGAGTGGCGAGGCGCTAGACACAACCCCGGTAGAGGTGATACAGCCATCACCTACAGAGGCGCCGGCCCCGGAAGCCCAGGGCAGGATCATAGAAATGCCGGCGTCTCCCCAACCAAATGCCGCCGAACAACTACGCCACGATATGGAACCTGCCTCCCCTCCAACGCCGATGCCGGAACCGGTTCCACAGCCTATAATTCCGGATCCCTTCGACTTTAGTAAACCAGCTACTCCGGTCATAGACATGCCCGAACCCCGGCAACAACCCACCGCCGCCGAGTTGTTGCGCCAAGAGATGCAGGCTGCCATTCCGCCGCCGAGTCCGGAAATCGTTGAACGGCCCGTGATTCAGGCGCCGGAACCAGTCGTACCGCCACCGGTGGCGGTACCACCTCCCGCGGCGCAAGCGCCTCCCCAGGCGGAACCTAGCGCCGCTAGCCCTGCGCCCGCCGCGGCCCAGCCGCCACCGGCCCCGGTTGGCGCCCCCCCAGCGGCCACCTACACCGGACGTATCTATCTGATGTTCCCGTCATCGCTCAGCCAGGGCCGTTTGGAATCCGTCTGGGAAGTGTTGGACCAAGTGGCGGGCAGCGGGAACATTACCGACACCCGGCTGATATCCAGAGAGGCCGGGATTCAGTTCACATTGGACCTGGGAAACCAAGAACTGAACATCGAGGCGCTGAAAAGCAAATTCCCCGATGCACAAGTGTCGGCTTTAGAAGAGGACCGCTTACTTATCGACTGGCCAGACTAATAGCCAGGGAAAGGCTCAGTTATCGTCATCTTGCCTGAGGAACCAAGGCCACGGGTCTTCGCCGGCCCGGCGCTATAAGGCCCATCTCGGCCAACGACGACTTGGTCCAACCCACCTACCTAGTCAGCGTCTTCAGCATCAAACCCAAAGTAAACCTAGAGCCGCCGCTAAACAACATCACGACTAACCCAAAGCCCAATATCCCCCACCCCTGATTCACTCGGCTCAATCACCACCCGCAATCATTTGACGCGCAAAATCAGCACCGCCCGGCCAGACAGTCAACGCTCCTCACTCCAAAAGCCCCCCTTTCGTAAAGGGGGTCGGGAGGATTTCGGCACTCCTAGATCGCCTGTAGAATATTCCGCTAATTTAAGGTAAATTTAGGCGGTAAAAGAATCCACCAAATACCCGAGCCCCCAACGCCGGCCCAATGAGGAGGGAACCATGCCTGAGACGATTATGGAAGCCTACATTCGCAAGAACCCCAAGTCTGCGGAGTTGTACCCAAAATTCCAGGAACTGTTTCCCTCGGGTGGGGCCGGCCATGACGGCTACGTTGCCTCTCCTTTCCCGATCAGCATCGCCAGGGGCCAGGGGCCGCGAAAATGGGACGTGGACGGCAATGAGTACATAGATTTCGGGCTGGGATCGGCCTCGCTGCTTTTGGGTCACTCCCACCCGGCGGTGGTGGACGCTTTGACCAAGGCCGCGCCCTTAGGCTCCCATTTTGGCGCTCCGGTGGAGTCGATGCTAGAGTGGGGCGAGCGGGTCCACAACCTCATCCCCTGCGCCGACAAAGTCCGCTTCGTGGCCTCCGGCGCTGAATCCACCATGCTGTCCATGCGCATCGCCAGGGCCTACACCGGAAAGGAAAAAATCATCCGGTGGGAGTCCCACTACCACGGCTGGCACGACTACGCCATGCCCGGCAACCTGCCGCCCTTCGACTCTCCGGCCTCTATCGGCATACCCCAAGGCGCGGTGGACTCGGTGGTAGTTTTGCCGCCGGACCTGGACTCTTTGGAGCGCACCCTGGCCGCCGACAACAACATCGCCGGAGTGATCACCGAGGGGTCCGGGGCATCCTACGGTACGGTTCCTCTTAGCCCCGGTTTTCTGGAAGGCGTGCGCCGGTTGACCCGGCAATACAACGTGCTGATGATTCTGGATGAGGTTATCACCGGATTCCGGTGGAGTCCCGGCGGACTGCAGCAGAGGATCGGGATAGACCCCGATCTCTGCACCCTAGCCAAGATTCTTACCGGCGGGCTTCCGGGTGGAGCGGTGGCGGGACGGGACGACATCATGCAGGTCATGGTGCAAACCGGCGACCGGCAACACGACCGCCACCAGAGGGTCCTCCACGGCGGCACGTTCAACGCCAACCCATACTGCGCCGCCACCGGTAACGCCGCTCTGGAGATCGTGGCCAGCGGGGAGATGCAGGACACCGCCGACCGCATGGCCGATCGTCTGCGCGTGGGGTTACAAGAGATCCTGGACCGGTCGGAAGTAGCGGCATGCGTCTATGGCGACGCTTCCACGTTTCACGTCTACTTCGGCAACAGGTCGATCGAGGGGATGGACGCCAACACTTTGAAAAACGCACCTCCGGCCATCCAAACCGCCTTCCGGCAGGCGCTGCAAGTGCGGGGAGTGGACCTGATGTCCCGCACCAGCGGCGTCCTGTCCGGCGTGCACACCGAGGACGACATCGATACCGCCCTCGGCGCTTTCGACGGCGCGATACAGGCCATGCTCGAAGAGGGGATAGCCAGCTAAGCGCCGCCTAACCTTGCTTCACGTACTTGTCCACCCGCATGGCGGCGCCCAAGGCCATGTAAATATCGCCGTGGGCGTCTACCCAGCTACCGTGGGCCGCCATGGAGTCCCACCGGGCCACAACCTGACCCTGTTTGGTCATCAGGCTGACGCGGGGAGACAATCCGTCCACGCCGCCTTCGCTGATGTGCAAGATGCCATCGGCATCCGACGATATGTCTAAAGGACGGCGCAAGTCGGTCCACATGGTGATGAACCGGCCCTCTCCCGTAAATACCTGGATACGGTTGTTTTCCCGGTCGCACACGTAAACCAGACCGTCGGGGTCCACCAGGATGCTGTGTGGCAAGTGGAACTGGTTGGGCCCTTCTTTCCCCGGCTCGCCCCAGGACGCCAGCAGCCGCCCGTCCGGCGAGAAGCGGTGGACTCGGGCGTTGCGGTAGCCGTCGGAAACGTACAGGTCGCCCGAAGGCGCGGGCACCAACTCCGTGGGATAGTTGAAGGGGCCGGCCGCCCGGGGCACCAACTCTCCCGGAGTATCGCCACCCGTGTTGGAATGCACACCCCGGCGGCCTATCACTTGCAGGGCCTTACCGTCCAACGTGAACTTCAACGCCACGGAATCGGCCCGGTCGGTGACGTAGATAATATCGTCCTCGATGAAAATGCCGTGGGGGTCGGTAATAGCGTTGATGCCCCAGGAGCTCAGGTAATTGCCGTCCCGGTCGAAGATCATCACCGGGGGGTCTTTGCGCTGGAAGACGTATACCCGGTCCTGGGAGTCGGTCGCCACGGCGCTGGTGTTGCCCCAGGTTTCCCCCGCCGGCAACTTGGCCCAATTCTCGATAAGGGTATACGTATAATCTCCAGAGCCTACAGTCGTCATCTCGCCTAAAACCTCCATCAAGATTGGGTCGATTCTCATTACACCCAAGTCAGACCGGATTCTACCAGGGAGCGCCATCCTGCACCAACAACAGCCCGTCGACTCGGCCAATGGCGGCGGAAGAGTGTTACCTATGTCCCCGGTCTATCTGTAACCCATGCGCCCGGTTGCACAGTGGGGGGTATCACCCCCATCCCAACCTTCCCCCATAAAGGGGGAAGGGGCACACGTTCTCCCTACACCAGACTATTTCCTCCCCCCTTGCGGGGGATGAGGGCCCACCAATGATGTATTATTGGTGGAACTTTCGCCAAAGGCGAGGTGACACCGATGGATGACCTGGTTTCAAGGGCCCTGGACTTGGCCGAGGTGCGGGGCGCCGGTTACGCCGACATCCGCATAGTCCGCACCAGCCAAGAGCGGATCTCCCTTCGAAATGGCGTCGTCGACACCTTAAGCGTTGACGAGTCTCTGGGGTTTGGCGTTCGCGTGTTGGTGAATGGATGCTGGGGCTTTGCATCTAGCCACGATCTAACCGGCAAAGAGATTGACCGCATAACGGCCCTGGCGGTGGACATCGCCAAGGCCTCGGGGACGCTTAGCAAGGGGGCCGTCGACCTGGGGCCGGCGGTGACCAGCCGAGGCACGTACACCACACCCATCGAAGAAGACCCCTTCACCATATCCACCGACCATAAATTGGCCCTGCTCATGGACGCCGACCAGCGGATGGCCTCGGTGAAAGGGGTCCGGTCCCGCCAGGGCAACATGGTGTTCATCAAAGAGGAGAAAACCTTCGCCAACAGCGAGGGCGCCCACGTGGAACAGACGGTATACGAGGCGGGCGGCGGAATCGCGGCAAACGCCGTGGGCAACAACGAGATTCAGCGCCGCTCTTATCCCCAGTCCATGGGACGCCAGCAGGGATGCGCCGGTTGGGAGTACATCACGGCCATGGACCTGCCGGGCAACGCCGAGAGGGTCGCCACCGAAGCGGTAGCCCTTCTCACCGCCGACCCGTGCCCCAGCGGAATCGTTACCGACATAATCATCGGCGGCGCTCAGTTGGCCCTGCAGATACACGAATCCTGCGGCCACGCCATCGAACTGGACCGGGTACTGGGCGCGGAGGCGGCCTACGCCGGAACGTCTTTCCTCACAACTGACAAGCTGAACAACTTCCGCTACGCCTCGGACGTCGTCAACATCACCGCCGACAGCCTGCGGGTGCCCGGCCTGGGTTCATATGGATGGGACGATGAAGGCGTGCCATCCCAGTCCACGCCGATAGTGACTAACGGAGAATTCGTTGGCTACCTGATGTCCCGGGAGACGGCCACCGGGCTGGGCCTGACCTCCAACGGATGCGTGCGGGCCGCGTCGTGGAACCGGGTCCCGATGATCCGCATGACCAACGTCAGCATCGAGCCCGGCACATGGAAGCTGGATGACCTGATAGCGGACACCGACGACGGCATCTTCCTGGAGATGAACCGGTCGTGGTCCATCGACGACAAGCGTTACAACTTCCAGTTTGGCACCGAGGTGGGCTACGAGATCAAGAATGGCAAGCTGGGACGGCTGTTGCGCAACACCACCTACACCGGCATCACCCCCGAATTCTGGAACTCCTGCGACGCCGTCTGTGACGCGGACCACTGGCAGATGTGGGGCACCCCCAACTGCGGCAAGGGCCAGCCGGGACAGATCGGACACACCGGACACGGAGCCGCACCCGCCCGCTTCCGCAACGTGCGGGTTGGCGTTCTCTAATGATCGGACGAGACCGGTGCGAGGCAGTCCTCTCCCAGACATTGGATCAACCGAACATTCGAGAAGCCGATGCCTACCTGTCCGTTCAGGACTTGAGCCTCACCCGGTTTGCATCCAACGACATCCACCAGAACGTGTCCCACGGCAACGCCCAGCTCCATATTCGGGTGGTGGTGGGCCAACGGCAGGGGCGGGCCACCACCAACGATCTTAGCGACGGCGGTATCCAAAGAGCCGCCAAGCTGGCCCATCAGAACGCTCTGCTGATGCCAGAGGACCCAGACTTCAACGGTCTGACCATCCCGGGCGCACCGCCTCAGGTGGCCACCCACGACTTGGATACAGAATCCTACGGCCCGGCCTCCCGCTCCCAAGTGGTGGCGTCAGTGTGCCGGCTAGCCGAGGCCAGTGGGTTGGAAGCATCTGGTTTCTTTCGCAACGGCACCCAGGAAACCGCCGTATTGAGCACCAAGGGAGCTCGGGCCTACCACGCCGGGACCTTTGCCGGGCTGCTGGTGATGGCCATAAGCGACACCTCGGCGGGCTGGTCCAAGGGCGGGTCCTGGCGGATTGAAGACATCGATTCTGACGCCTTGGCCGACGAGGCCGTGGACAAGGCCCTAAGAGGCCAAAACCCCCGGACCGTTGAGCCAGGCGAATACACGGTGGTCCTGGATCCCTACGCCGTGGACGACATGCTGAGCAGCCTCAGCCTCTACGGTATGGGCGCACAATCTGTCCAAGAAGAACGAAGCTGGATGAACGGCCTGATCGGCGAACGCGCGATGAGCCCCCAGATCTCCATATGGGACGAC
Organism: Dehalococcoidia bacterium; assembly: GCA_022450395.1. GTDB lineage: Bacteria > Chloroflexota > Dehalococcoidia > Lucifugimonadales > UBA3495 > UBA11650. Next base: position 24,019 of record JAKUQE010000031.1, read on the forward strand.
GGCGCCGACTTGGAGGGCTGGCCGGTCCCCTTCGACGCCGAGGGAGTGCCACGCCAACGCACTCAACTCGTTCAAGAAGGTGTTGTCTTGGACCCGGTGCACAACTCCTATACGGCGGGGAAGGAGGGGAAGCGGTCCACCGGCCACCAGTTCGCGTTTACCGGACCACCGGTCGCCTCCAACTTGTTTATGCAGACCGGAGATTCGTCCCTGGAAAAGATGATTGCCTCTACCCAGCGGGGTCTGTACATCACCAGGTTCCACTACACCCGCTTGGTGCACAACCGGAACTGCGTGATGACCGGCATGACTCGGGACGGCACCTTTCTTATCGAGGACGGGCAACTTAGCTACCCGGTGAAAGACCTGCGATTTACCCAATCCTACGTAGAAGCGCTGGCAGGGGTTGAGGCCGTGGGCAGCCAAAGCAAACTTGTCCTGAACGAGGTGGGGTTCGCCACCAAAGTCCCGGCCCTAAAGATAGGCCGCTTCAATTTCACCGGTGTTACGGTCTAACGAGCCCTTCATCATAAATTTAAGAGCAGGTAATGGCAGAAACAACCGAGGTAACTCCCCAACGTAAAAGAGACATCCGCGACAGCAACGGCTTCATTCTTAGCGCCCTAGCCGGCGGTCACACGCTGTTTCATTGGATGATTCAGGGCTTCGTGGTCTTGCTGCCCGAGATCCAGGCCACCTTTCACCTGAGCGGCGTCGGAGTAGGCGCCCTGATCACCACCCGGGAACTGGCGTCGGGTTTCGTCTCCCTGCCCGGAGGCTTCATCATCGACCCGCTCCGGCGCTATTGGGGGCTACTGTTAGCCGTTTGCATCGGTGGGATAAGCCTGGGTTCTCTGATACTCGGGCTGTCTCCGGTATATCCCCTGCTGCTGGCCGGAATCGCCATCGTCGCCATATCCCACTCCATCTGGCACCTGCCCGCCTCAGCATCCCTGTCCTACCACTTCTCCCAGCGGCGGGCCATGGCCTTGTCTTTCCACGGAGTGGGCGGCAGCATCGGCGACGTGGCCGGACCCGTTGCGACTGGTTCGCTCCTGTTGGTGTTGGGCTGGCAAGGTATCCTCAGCGTTTACGCGATAGCTCCGTTCTTCCTGGCATTCATGGCGGTTTGGGCATTTCGCGGTATCGGAGGACCCGACACAGACACCGGCGCCGCGGATTTCAATCGGAGGAAAGAGGCCACCAAGAGGTTGCTCCGCAATCGTGCCATGTGGGGTATCATCGCCGTGCGAGGCCTCCGGTCCATGTGCCTGGTAGCCCTGGTTACAATATTGCCCCTGTATTTGGCCAACGACCTAGGGATGAGTCCTTTTCTCAGGGGCATTCACATAGGCCTGCTGATCGCGATAGGGCTGATCGCCAAGCCGATGATGGGGTACCTGTCTGACCGCGTCGGCCGGAAGCAGGTGCTAGTTCCGGGCCTGATATGGTCATGCGCCATCTCGCTACTGCTGGCCGGGTTCAGTGAAGGAATCGCCCTCACCGTCCTGATCGCTTTGTTGGGCCTTTTCTTGTACCCGGACCAACCAATATTGACCGCCGCAACCCTAGAGATCGTCGGGCAGGAAGTGGCCACCACCGCCCTGGGCATCGTCGCTTTCTTCAGTTTCTTGATGGCCGCCGTGTCTCCCCTGATCGCCGCTCCACTGTACGGAGCCCTGGGACTGGACGCCGCTCTTTACTACGTGGCCGCACTATTCGCCGCCGCCGCCATCATACTTGCCATGGTGCCTCTGACCGCGAATGCAGCTTCTCCGCTCCAAGATTAGCCCCCTCCTCCGTTAAGACATCCGTCTTCCCGGTGCTATAATCCTGCCAAAGTCAGCATCAGGAGCAACACAGCATGAAACGGGCGGTTGAGTTCTATAGCGAAGGGTTCAAGCTTGCCGGCGACATCTACGTTCCCGACGGTCTGCCATCCGGCGAACAGCGGGCGGCGGTGCTGCTGTGTCATGGCTACACCGGCGTCAAGGACCTCTACTTGCCGGACAACGCCAAAACCCTCAACGACGCCGGCTACGTGGTCATGACCTTCGACTACAAGGGATGGGGCGAAAGCGAGGGCACCCGCAGCCGTCTGGCCCCCTACAGCCGAGTCGCCGACGTCCAAGCCGCCATGACTTATCTGGGTATGCAACCGGAGGCGGACGCCGGCAGGATCGGCCTCTACGGCACCAGCTACGGCGGCGCCACCGTCTCCTGGACTGGCGCGGTGGACCAGCGGGCCAAGTGCATCGTCAGCGTGGTGGGCATCGGCAACGGAGCCCGGTGGATGAGCCGGGTCCGCCGAGTGGACGAGTGGTTCGACCTCCAGGAGCTTTCTAAGGAAGACCGGGAGAAACGGGCCAGCACCGGGGAATCGGAATACGTAGACCGCAGCGAGATCCTGCTGCCAGACCGGCAATCGGCCGAACTAGCCGCGGCGGCCCGGCGCAACAACCCGGCGGCGGTAGGCACCATCCCCCTGGAGTACGTGGACGACACCATCGGCTTCAACCCGGAATGGATCGTAGACAAAATATCGCCCCGCCCCATCCTCTTCATAACCAGCGACAACGACCGTCTGGTCCTCCCCGAAGAATCCGAGCAGCTTTACGCCCACGCCGGAGAACCCAAAAAGCTAGTGGTCCTAAAAGGCTACGGCCACTACGAAGTCTATTCAGAGCCAGCCTTCAGCGAGGTCATGGCGGCGACATTGGAGTGGTATGGGGAGTATTTGTAGGGCGGTTCAATCTCCGGACACCGATGTTAGTGGCAATGAGCACACAATCGTGCTTGCCCCACGCTAGCGGGATTTAACACCCACTCAATGTCCACGATTGCTATCACTTGCACTAAACTCTGGGCGCAAGTGGCCAAACTGCTTTTCGTGGCGAATATAAAGTTCACCGATCTACACAGCTTCGGGATTGTAATGGATCAAGAATTCCCTCGTTTGTTTGACGCGGCGTTTTAACTTCTTGAGTTCCTCTTGGTTTCCTCGTAAAGATTTAAGGCTCCGGCGATAACATGTAACCAGGCTGCGTCTAGCATTGAAGTCTGCATTTAGGTAGCTCTTGTTCGCCCAATTAACGCAGTATGGCATTTCTTCCGAGTCACGTAACGAAACCAATGGCCGCACAATATAGCCTGGATATTCGGCGAGGGCGCGAGTAAATTGGGGGAGGGCTACGAGGGAGTCATGCATACTCAACGCCAACCAATCTTGCCGGCCCTCAAGGCGATAGGCGTCAATCAGAGCTTTGCCTACATAGGCGTTCGCCTCAGGATCCACGTAAAATTCTCCATGCGCAATTGCTCCACGAATCATCCGTGAAGGGCCGCAGATCACGGCATTCATGAATCCGCCGCAAACATCTAACATGGTTTTAAGGCAATCATAAGAATCGTTCCGCGAGTAAAAGACTATTGAATCAGAAAACGAAATGTACCCAAGATTAGATTCGGGTACATCAATCGACATATCTGGATGTACTACACTTCCAGGCAGACTCGCGCGTATCATCAAATTCAGGAATCCCCGAACACAGGTAAATACCTCCATCGAGCCAGCACTTTCGACCCAGGAGCCAAACCCTAGGATATCGAAAAAAGCAACGAATCTTTTCCCGTGGTCTAAAAGCATCCTACAAAAAAGTCCCTACCAACGGATTTGCCGAATGTCTAACAACACGTCTGACCAATGACCACGATCGTTCCATACCGGCCCATCGGCCGAAAGCAAAAGAGTGAGGTTGCCTAAACCACCGCAATGGCCTCAATCTCAATCAGCATGTCCGGATTTACCAAGGATCTTACTTCAACCATGGTGCTGGCCGGGTAGTCGCTCTTGAAGTATTCGGCGCGGGCGGCGTGGATCTGGTCGTAGTGCTCCACCACGTTGGTCACGAACACGGTCACTTTGACCACATCGTCCATGGTGGCGCCGGCGGTCGCCAGCACCGACTTAACGTTCTCCAATACCTGCCTGGTCTGGGCCAAGATGTCCCCCTTGCCCACCAATTCCCCTTGGGCGTTGCGGGCGACTTGGCCGGAAACGAATACCATATTCCCCGCCGGGACCTTTATACCATGGGACATGATTCCCGCGGAGGTGATCAGTGTTGGGCTTTTCAGTACGGTCTTAGCCATCGTATATTCTCCTCATTTCCGGGCCGGGAGCCCGTTTCGTGGCCCGAGTATAAGTAATTCCCGGTTGCCGCGCCACCGAGAGGCAATGTCGCACGGGCGTTAGTCGAGCCGGGGCTTGGCGTTGCGCAGAGGTGTTCTGGATCCTCCTTCCGCGGAAGGGCCGGGATGACGGAGGCGTACAGGATGTACAATCTGCTCCATGCTGAACAATGGCGTCCGGTTGGAATATGCTGCTAAACTTGGGCCATATATCATCCAACCGCATCGCCGATCGAGGGAAACATGACCCAACCAAATGAGAGCGATCAAGCCGCCGGCGAAGTTTGGCCCATCATCCGGGCCCAGCCTCGCAGTTTCTTCAAGGCCCCATTGTGCACCGATCTGGACGAGTTGGACGCCGACGTGGCAATCATCGGTGTTCCCTTCGACCAGGGCACCTTTGGGCGGCCCGGCGCGCGCTTCGGACCCGACGCCATCCGCGACGCTCCCAGGGGATACAACTACTCGGACCCCTACGGCGCTCAGACTCCAGCGGAAGGGCTCTTCGACATCGACATTGAGGACGAGTTGCTACGGGGCGTGACGATGGCCGACTGCGGCAACATTACCGTCGTGCCTTCGGAGGTGGTGGAGAACTTTGGGAAGCTGACTGCTGTCGTTGAAAAGGTGGTGGAACGGGGTTCCTTTCCCGTTGTGGTGGGCGGCGACCATGCCATCACCTTCCCGGTGGTCCGGGGGCTTGGCAAGTTCGCACCCCTAAACATCGTTCATTTCGACGCCCATCTCGACTACACCCACGACGTGCAAGGCGTGCTATACACCCACGGCAGCCCCATCCGCCGATGCCGGGAGTTGCCCTTCGTGGACCACATAACCTCGGCCGGCATCCGGGCGGCCCGGCGAAAGCCTTACGAAGAAGCGAAGCAGGACGGCACCCTGATCATCACCACCAACCGGTTCCGGGAACTGGGACCCAAAGGAGTGGCGGAGCTTATTCCCCAGGGCGAAAACCTCTACATCACCTTTGATATCGACGTGATGGACCCCAGCCAAGCCCCCGGCACGGGAACTCCGGAGACCGGTGGGTTGTTTTACCATGAGGCCCGGGAGTGTCTCACCGCCCTGGTGACTCGTTCCAATTTGGTAGCTTTCGACATGGTGGAGGTGGCCCCGCCCTACGATGCGTCAGAGGTGACCATCGGCTTGGCGGCTCGGCTTATCGTGGATATTCTGGCCGCCCGGTTCCCTTCGAAATAACCCAGCGGGACGGGCGGCTTCAGATCATGAAGTTCAGATTTTCCACGATTGATTCCCCCAACGCCCGGTCCCCTTGGATGGATATCCGCTCCGTGTCCAGAACTGTCCGTGGCTCCCAACGCCCGCAGGCCAGGCAAGCGAACGTCTCCAGGTCCATGCTGAGACTTACGGTCGGTGGAACCGGTAACGAAGGGAGCAAGCTGGCCCGCTTTCCTTCCATGGCCACGGCGAACACGCGGCCGGCTAACCCGCTGACGTTGATCACCACCCCTGTTCCGTCTTCCGGCTGGACCTTTCTCCCCACCACGTAGGGCATCGCCATGACCATACGGTCCATGGCGTGGCGGGCTACCGCACCATCCATGTGTCCGGGCTGTCCGACCGCCCGGCGGACGTCCTGCTCGTGCACCCAAGCATCGAAGATCCTGATGGCTAGCAATTCGCGAACGGGCGCCCGCCCGATGGGGGTATCGGTTTCCTCGTCAAAATCGCTTTCGGTCATTGCTCGGAGGATAGCCAGCCTCTCCTCGGTCACCTCTTGAAACTCTTCCAAGACTTGGCTGCCGTATCGAGAGCGCCGGAAATCCACCAGCACTTCGTTTCGCTGTCCGGAGTCGTTCTTAACGTGGCCGGTATCCTCGGGCACGTGCTCCGGCAGCGGCCTTCCCAACAAGCGGCACTCGCTGCCTACCAGGTGCGAGAGTTGGTCCTGAACGGACCAACCGGGGCAGTCCGTCGGCGTCCCCCACTCTCTATCCTCGAAATTCGAGCACAGACCTTCAAAGGACCGCCAAACGGCCTCCATATTGTCCACGGTTTCCTGGTCGTTCATAAACACCGCCGAGGTTGTTGTCTTGTCCCTTCAATCTGCATTTGACCCCAGATGCTTCACACCCATCCCCTCGTCCTTCTCCCGAAGGATCAAGGCAGTCTCTAACCTTCCCCCATCGAGGGAGAAGGGATCTGTCCTCGCCCCTTTTATGAGGGAGAGTTAGAGAGGGGGTGCGTCGGGTCAGCCCCTTTCACCCTAATGGCGCCACGAATAATCCAAAGGCTACCCCGCCTTCCCTTCCTGCTCCTTGCGCATGGACTCACGCCTGGTGATCAGCCGGATCGCCTCGTCGGCGCCCATCCGGCCCACGGGACCCGACGCGTATATCGACCCCAGGACAACTCCGCCGCGGCCAATAAGGAATTCTGAGGGCTGGATGTAGCCGCCCCGGTCCTCGGACCACCAGGCGCCGAAGTTGTCGGATTCCTCTTTGGTGACGCCATAGGCCATCTTGAAAGAGAATCCTTTGTCTACCATCTCTTGAGCGTGTTCTTTGTCATCCACGCTGGCGACTATGATAGTCGCCTCCAGTCCTTCCAACTCGCCCTTGGCTGCTTCCCATTCGGCTAACTGCCGAGCGCAATAGGGTCACCAAATACCGCGGTAAAACAGTAACGCCGTATATCGTGAGGGCGCCTCTTCGGGAAACTTGATCGTACTCCCGTCCAACAGATTCAACGTAAGTGACGGGAACCGGTCCGATTGTTGTAGTTTTCCGGCCATAATGCCTCCCAAGATTGGGTGTCGCTCCACCGGTGGCGTTGGGCCCGGATAAGGCCGGAGTACCCAATAATACCCGGAAGACCGGCGCTGTCACAAGCCATCGATCGGAGGTAATGATAGGAGGCGCCGGTCATAGCAGCGATT
>JAKUQE010000310.1 GCA_022450395.1 Dehalococcoidia bacterium
CCGCTTTATTTCATCGTAGCGGAAAGCCACCGCGCCGACGGCCGACCCGCCGGAGGAAAAACCTGATAGGTAGACCACCGGGGAGGTTGACCCACAAAGCTCGGACGCCCGGTCTAGAGAAAACTCCACCACGTGGGCCAAACTCTCCACCAATAGTTGATTCCAACTGGCCCCTTTGTGGGAATAAGGCTCCCATGGTAGCTGCACCTGCCAATCGGGGCGAGGCGCGTTGTAAGTGACCATCGTGGCCAGCCCGTCCTCCTGCAGGTGCCGGGCCAGCTTCATCCAACGGTCATGGCGGCCGTCTTTAAACTCGCCGGAGCCGGGAGAGTTCACGATGATGACACCCGAGTCGGTGGGATAGGCGGAGATGGGGACCTGATAGTCCACATTATTCCCAAGGTGGTCCTCAATCTCTCTTTCCAGCGTCTCGTCTATGCGGTCCAAGCAGTATCGCCCTTTCTGATTGAATGTTGGGGTCTAGGCAACTTCAAACCGAACTCCGTAGCGACGGCATGACCCCCGGCAGGAAAAGCAGCCCTTGGTTAATTGCCGATCTTACACCCGCCGGGGCCGTACGGGATAGAACTTGCCTAATGGACAAAATAGATCGCCGCGAGATTCGAATTCCATAGACATTCTAACCTCGACCGGCACGGCATGAATAGGATCGTTGGCGAACCCCGGTAGTTCCATCTGACCGGTGGCCCAGGCACGAATTAGAAAGCAGCCGGGCTGAGTGACACTCCGTGGGCAAGTCCATTGCCGCCTAGCTTAAAGGCAGAGGTAAAGAACCGAATCGAATCCCCTTACGTAATATTAATTATCGCTAATTGGACTGGTAAGGAGAAAGGACTGTGCGGAGTTGCCGGAAGTGTCAGGGACATCTCAGATACGACCGAGAGTTTCCTGGACTGGTTTGCCAAAGCTGCGGGGTGGTCTATTACTTGAGCCCGCCTCCGGATACTGGCAGCGGCGAATTGAGCAAAAGGCGGGGTGGCGGATGGCATCAAGTGGCCGCCGCTTAGGCTGATCGGCTCCCGCCATGCCGGTTTCTCAATGCGACAAAGCAGATCGAAAGATCCATACAACGGTGATGGCTGGGTAAGTCCGCCATGGATCCGTCTAGCTATCCCACCGGAGAGATGCAATCCGGCACGTTATTCCTCGCTGAATTCACCAATTGGGAAACGACATACGAGTCCATCGCCTCGGCTGGGCAAGGGACTAGCAACGGAGTAACCACCGTAGCGTCTTCAGTCAGCGGATCCAGCCACAAGGCTTCGGCTTCGCCGGACAGAACAACAGGCATTCGGTTATGGATGGGAGCTATGAAGTCGTTGGGCGTGGTAGTTACTATCGTGCATGACTGGACGACCTCTCCTTCCGGGGATCTCCACGTATCCCACAGACCGGCCAAGGCGAATGGTTCTTTGGACTTGAGGAAGATATAGGTGGGAATCTTCTCCTTCCCTTCCTTTCTCCACTCAAAGAACCCATCGGCCAGAATTAGGCACCGGCGCTTCTTTATCAGGGATCTAAATGCCGGCTTAGCCGCCACGGTCTCACCCACCGCGTTGATCATCCTAGCGCCGACTTTAATATCCTTAGCCCAGAAAGGGACCAAGCCCCACCGCATCAACCGCGCCTGCCGTTGTCCGTCGTTGGTGACGGTCAGGACTTGCTGGGTAGGCGCGATGTTATAGCTCGGACGATACTCCAAGTCCAAGGCGTCAAACTGAAATCTTCCTTGTAGGTCGTCCAGGTTCGACGTGAGCGTGAATCGTCCACACATAATTCGCCGCCATCACCAACGGGCTTCTTCCACGCCTATCTTATAGGACCTTGTCGTAGATACGCGCAGGAAGAAATCCCCAGATCCCCTCACTCCCAGTGTACCCGTCAACGGGCCTTCCATGGTGGAATCATCGTACAAAGTAGAATCGAATAAAAACTTGTAAAAAGTCCCGTCAATGTTGTAAACGTGTAGGGTGAAATCACCTCGGCCGATCGGGTCCGTGTTGGCTTCCCATACCACCCGCCAAAGCACGGAGTCGACATGGAAATTCGGAGTGTCGTTGTTCCCATCTCTCACCCAATTTTCCAGCTTCACCCACTCGGCCGGAGGGATATCCGGAGTAGGGACTTGCGGTTCTTGGGTGGGCTGCCCGGAGCAGGCCAAAATTCCTGCCGCCACAATTACAAGCAAAGCTATTTTTGCGCTTATGATAGGTCTGCTCTCTTCACCTCCCCTCCGCACTGTACATTTAGAAGTCTGTTGTTAGCCTTTGGGCTCTTAGTTCGGAGATTTACCGGGCTAGGAGCAGAAGAGGGAGTCCCACCACCGCCGCCGGTTAACACCGGTTCACCGACAGGCATTGTAAGCAG
>JAKUQE010000311.1 GCA_022450395.1 Dehalococcoidia bacterium
CAGATTCATTTGGCCTACCAGATGTATGTCGGGGATAATAATGACTGGTTTCCGGTGGCTCCGGGGCTTGCATCTGTAGGAGGTCAAACCGGCCCGAATCACGGCAACGATGTCGTGCGAGGTCTTGTCGAGGAAAGAAAACGACCGCTCAATCGCTATACGGGCTCTACTGAGGTCTTTCGTTGCCCGGCAGACAAAGGAGACTCGCTCATGCTTGGAGGTCACGACCACGTGTTTACTTACCTGGGTAACAGTTACCGAGTCGCATGGTGGAATGCCTTCCGGGTCAAACGAGTCATAGGTTTGGCATACCCGAACCAAAACGACCGATGGACGGGCGGCAAGGCCCCACCCATCAAAGGAAGCGAGGTCGCCAGGAAGCCCTCCACGAAGATCATCCAGGGGGACTGGCACTGGCACGGAAACCGGGTACTAACCGATAACCGCAGTATCTGGCACAACTACAAGGGCAAGGCGCGTTACAACATGGTCTTTGGTGACGGGCACGTGGAGTTTGTCCGTTGGCCTGACGACTTTGCCAAGTGGATCCGGGAGCCTGTCGATATTGAGTTTGATTGGTGGTAGTCAATCGAAAACTCTGGCAAAGGCCTAACGTATCTTGAGCAGTTTCGAATTATTTTGGCACCCTTTATAACAAAGAAAAAAGAGCATGTGTCCACCAGGGGTTTTACGTTGATTGAGCTTCTGGTGGTTATTGCAATTATTGCCATACTCGCCGCGTTGTTACTCCCGGCCCTGGCCCAGTCCAAGGAGAAGGCCAAGGCTATCAGTTGCCTGAACAACAAACGGCAGCTTGGCATTGCCATGATCCTCTACACGGATGACAACGATGCCGAGTTGATCAACCTGGCGGTGAATGACGTCAACAGTAAGGACAAGGTTGTCACCGACAACCGCGCGGGTGGGATTCGCTGGTGGCCTGACCTTCTCAAACCGTATTCACAGGATCGGTCGGTCAATCAATGCCCCTCGGTTCAGCGTCAGCATGGTTTTGGCATTGGGTTGAACTATCATGAATTAAGCATCTGGCGCCCCCAACCGGGGCATGTCATCAAGTACGACGATATTAAACACCCGGTGGATACGGTTCACCTTGCCGACGCTGCCATCATTGAAAATCCAAACGAACGGAATCCGGACAAATGGAGGGTGACCGTTGACCCCTCAAAAACATGGACGATCTTCCGGACGGTATTCTTTCGCACTCCCAATGGGGGGGCATATTACTCATTGCCCTCACGGATCGTGAACCGGCATGGGGGTCGATCCATGATGTTGTTCCTTGACGGACATGCCTCGTCCATGAAGGCAAGTGAGGTTGGGTTTCAATATCCGAAGGGCCACCCCTTGGCCATGTGGGACAGGGATTGAATGAGAGTAGCCGGAAGTTTTCTTGCGCTTGGCCAAGCGGCTCACTAGCTTCCCGCCGTTGTTTTGACCGTTAAGTTGATCAGTCTCTTGGGGGTTGTCTCGTTCCTTGGCTTGGCTTGGGCGATGTCGTCGAATCGCCGTCAAGTCCCATGGCGGGTGGTGGCTTGGGGGATGGGGTTGCAGTTGATCATTGGCCTGATTGTTTTCAGGACGCCGCTTGGCCAGGGGCTGTTCGAGGCGGCCAACGTGGTCATTGCCAAGTTGAACGAGTTTGCAGGCGAAGGGGCCGGGCTGGTTTTTGGGGCGCTTGGTGATGGTGGAAAAATGCAGGAGACCTTCGGTGAGGGAGTCATCTTTGCCATTGCAATTCCGGCCACGATCATCTTTGTCTCGGCTCTGTCGTCGCTGCTTTACCACTGGCGCATTTTACCGTGGGTGGTGACCGGTATCGCGTGGGTGATGCGCCGCACGATGCGCACCAGTGGCAGCGAGACGCTCGCCACGGCGGCCAATGTTTTCATGGGCCAGACCGAGGCGCCGCTGGTGGTGAAGCCGTATCTCGACGGGATGACGCGCAGCGAGTTAATGGCGCTGATGGTCGGCGGAATGGCGACGATCGCGGGCGGCGTGGCGGCCGCCTATGCCTCGCTGGGGATCGATGCAGGGCATTTGCTGACGGCATCCATCCTGAGCGCGCCGGGCGCGCTGGTGATTGCGAAGCTGATGTTTCCGGAAACGGAAAAGAGCGCCACGGCAGATGAAGCGTGTGAGCTGCCCAAGAGCACGGCGGCCAACAGCATCGACGCGCTGTGCCAGGGGGCGTCGGATGGGATGCGACTCTCGATCAATGTCATCGCGATGCTCATCGCGTTTGTCGCGCTGGTTTACATGGCCAACTCCATTCTCGGCTGGGCGCTGTCGTGGACGGCGTGGAACTTCACAATTCAGGAGGCGGTCGGCTGGCTGAACGTGCCGTTCGCCTGGCTG
>JAKUQE010000312.1 GCA_022450395.1 Dehalococcoidia bacterium
AGTTTCGGCGGCCAGTCCTGCCCGCCGGCCGTCGTCATCGCAGATACCTACCTGGCAACCCTTTACCGGCACCGCGGCGGACATCTGGGATTCCAGGTGCCTGCGGGGAATCAGGCTGGAGTTGATTATGTGGGTGCTGTTATACTCACCCGCCTCTCGTACATCGATCAACGCAAACTGGCTGTTACCCTCTAGCAACGAATTCAGGTCCGCTGCCGCGATCTTCTTAACCATGGTTGATACACCTCCATCGAGAGTGGTTATTCGGATTTTACGCCTGAATCTATCGGAGTCGCCCCTCTCCCAGCGGGAGAGGGGCCGGGGGTGAGGGCCGTCACCCAGAAGCCACCGGGGCCGGGGTCCTGGCCTCCGGCGGCAAGGCGTCTTCCCAATCGGGTATCAGCACGCGGGACGTGGGCTCCAAGAGCAATATGAAGGCAGCGCCTCCCAAGCTGGTAGCGATAGAAATGATCCAAGCTATGTCAAAAGAGCCGAACATGTCGAATATTACGCCGCCCAGAAGTCCGCCAACGGCCATCCCGATACCGGAACCCAGGTTCTGGAAGCCGAAGATCGCGCGGACGGGGCCCATCCCGTAATACTGGCGGTCTATCACCAAGAACGCCGACATCTCGCCGCCCAAGCCTACGCCGAACACGGTGGCGAACAGGTAGAACTGCCAGGGGTCATGGGTCCAGAAGAGCAACGCCACCGAGATCCCCTGGATAGTATAAGCAACGGCCATGACCCATTTGGCCCCGAACATGTCGGCCAGCACTGGGACGGCGAACCGGCTCCCGCTGGCGGTCAGGGTGTAGATCGAGATAATGAAGGCGGCGGCCTGTAGAGAGACGCCCTGCTCTGGCCGGGTAGCGAAGAATACGACGCCCACCATGACGATGGAATGCCCTATGCAACCCAGGTAATGGATGCCAATGAGGTTCCAGAATGCCCGAGTTTGCCTGGCCTGCTTGAGGAATACTTTGCTACGCAGCTTGGTTATGGCCGGATTGCTGGTATCGGCCGGCGGGGGGTCGTCGTCGGTCGCGCCGTAGGGTCTCTTTCCCCGGTCGGCGGGGTCGCCGTGGAAAAAGGCCACCAGGGAGAAGACGATAGTTCCCCCGATCGCCGGGATGATCCAGAATGCGGTCTCCCAATCGGTTCTTGACAGAAGCAGGGCCAGCGCCGGGGCCATGATGGAACTGCCCATCCCCCCGGCCGACTGCTGGATACCAACCGCCACCCCAAGACGTTTCTTGAACCAGGCGGCGACGGTGGTGGGGATGTTGACCCGGAACAGGGATTGCGCGACTCCCAGTATCAAGCTGTAGTAGAGGTATAGTTGCCACTGGGTGCTGATGGTGCTAAGTAAAAGCAGGCCGCTGGTATAGCAGATGCCTGCGATTACCAGGGTCCGCCGTGAGCCGTATCGATCCGCCATCCAGCCGGCTACCGGGGACAAGATGGCGCTGACGATGCTACGGAAGAAGTAGGCAAAGATGATTGAGGTCAGAGTCCAGCCAAACTCATCTTGCATGATAACGATGAGGATGGAGAAAGCCTGGCTGATGAAGTTGGTGGTTAACTGGAGGACGGTGGCCATGCCCACAATCGCCCAGCCGTAATGATGGAGGGAACTTAAGCGGCCCGCCGCCGGGGTTTCGTCCAGCTTCACCATGGGCGGTCTGCGATCAGGGAAACAATGGCGCCAGCTGAATATATCAACTCCAGCCAGTTGCCGATTCTTGTCTCTTTGGCGTATCTATCGATTTCCATGTGGTTGTAATCGCGGCATCGTCCCCATGCGCTGACGTGAACAGAAGGCCGGTTTCCGGCGTCCTCCCCTCGATTATTTACTCGAACAGGGATCCACTAGCAGTTGTCGTATTTCTCGGTGGCGAAGGGGGTGATCTTGCCCGTCTCCAAATTGTACCGGCTCCGGTTCAGCCCTCTCAGGTCGTCGCCGTAAACGTGGATCTCCACGGTGGGGCGGTCGGTGAAATTGTCCATCTGGTGAATCTCGTCCACTTCCGGTATCAGGAGAGTTATTTCACCGGGTTTGAATTGGGATGTCCGGTCTTTCTCCAGCGTCGCAAATCCTTCCTTGGTGCGGTCGTCCACCCGGCGGAAACGGGTCTCAGTGAGGGCATTGTCCATCACGCCAATCATTCCCCAAGTGCCGTGATCGTGGGGAGACGCGTGGTCGCCTGGGCCCCAAACCACGGCGGTTACCAGCAGCCCGCTGTCCCCCTGATACCGGGAGTAGGAGCCGTGGTTGGGCCTTGAGCCCTTGCCCACGGGCGACCGGTATTGCTCCGGAATGGCCTTGGGGTCCTGGACGAGCTTCTCCAACCAAGATGATCCGGTGCCGAAT
>JAKUQE010000313.1 GCA_022450395.1 Dehalococcoidia bacterium
CGTTCGTGGCTAATTCGTTGTGGTCTGCACGCACTTGCGATGTGGAAAACATGCCCAGGGCAAACATCGTCGCGATAGCGGCGATGGCCATGAGCAGTGCGAGTCCAAAAGTTGTTCCGATTTTAGTGTTCATCTACTCCTATCTCCTTGTTCTGCATACCTGAAGCGAAGACTACTTCTGTGATCCTTTACCTTTTGGACTTCGCTTACTTTGAGCTTAAGTTACCGGAATTTGTGTTACCGATTAGTTACCTGTCTGCGAGTCCTCCGGGCGAATCGGTCCTCTAGTCACATATTCAACCCCCGTGGAGGTTTGGGAATATTAGAGGGATCATCATCCGGAGAAACAGAAATAAGGCCACAAAAAGACATAGTTACCCCTCGCCTCCTAAAAAGATTAGATAGACTGAGCTGAATTCTCTCATATTTAGCACTATCGACTTTCGATTGTCAAGGTACCCAGATTGGGTATAATCAGTAAAAATCGCCCCATGGGTATCCCTTTGGGGCGGTCTTCCGATGCAGTTTTTAACCAGGGACTTGACGTAACCAGTTGCGCACAACTTGAATGCGCGGAATCCATTGTGGGATTCATCCCGGAAAAGCGCAACCCTTCTCAAGGGGCAATTTCCGGCCAATAATGGCTCTTGGCCTAAAAATAGACCTTTTTCGACGCCAAGATGGCGGTATTTTAAAGGGAATTTATGCGTCTTTGTTCAGGTTGGCTAGGAATTCTTCATTGTTTTCTGATTTTGCCAGACGCTCCAACACCCGCTCGGTCGCATTCACCCCGCCGTCGTTGGAGATGAGACTGATCATCCGCCGTAGCAGCACGATCTGCTTCAGCGTTTCTTCATTGAAGAGCAGTTCCTCTCGCCGGGTGCCGCTGCGTACGATATCGATGGCCGGGAAGTACCGCCGTTCGGCCAATTTCCGGTCCAGATGCAGCTCCATGTTGCCGGTGCCTTTGAATTCCTCGTAGATCACCTCGTCCATCCGGCTGCCGGTGTCCACCAGGCAGGTGGCTATTATTGTCAGGCTGCCGCCTTCTTCGATGTTGCGGGCGCCGCCGAAGAATTTCTTGGGCGGATATAACGCCGCTGGGTCGATGCCGCCGGACAGGGTCCGCCCACTGGTGGGAACGGCCAAGTTATAGGCCCGTGTCAGGCGGGTGATGCTGTCCAGCAGGATGACGACATCTTGCCCCATCTCCACCAAACGTTTGGCTCGTTCCAGCGCCAACTCCGCCACCCGGCATTGTTCTTCTACCGATTCGTCGAATGTGGACGCGAATACATCTCCCTTCACAGCCCGTCGCATATCGGTGACTTCCTCAGGGCGCTCGCCGATGAGGGCCACCATCAATGTTGCTTCGGGGCAATTTTCCTGGACGCCGTGGGCGATCTGTTTCAGCATGGTGGTCTTGCCCGCTTTGGGGGGCGAGACGATCAGACCGCGCTGACCCAGCCCGATGGGAGCGAATAGGTCGACCATCCTGGTGGACAGTTCAGAACTACTTGTTTCCAGGATGACCTGTTTCTCCGGGAATATGGGCGTCATGTGTTCGAAGGTCGGACGATAGCGGCTCTGGATCTGGTCGGTCTCCATGCCGTTGATCAGTTCGACCCGGACCAGCCCGAAGTACCGTTCCCCTTCTTTGGGGGGCCGTACCTGTCCGGTGACGGTGTCGCCGTTACGTAGGTTGAACCGCCGGATCTGGGACTGGGAGATGTAGACATCTCCGGAAGCGCGGAAGGTGGTGACCTGCCGCAAGAAGCCGTAACCCTCGTCCATGATCTCCAGGATGCCGGTGGACGCCAATGCCTGTTGGGCGGAGACGACTTGGTACAGCCGGCTGAGCAGGTCTTCTTTATGCAGGTTCGCCAGAGCGGAGGTGTCGTTCAAGCCGACATCGCTGGCCAGGCCCAAGAGTTCTTCCTTGGACTTCGCCCCCATCTCCGACACATCTAGCATTTTTTGAGTGGTAGCCATGTTTACCTCTTACAGGGGTCGCTGATCGTGAACCGGACTGTGGACTCAGCAGAGGCAGCGTTCCA
>JAKUQE010000314.1 GCA_022450395.1 Dehalococcoidia bacterium
GAAGCAAAGTTATGTCGACAAGATTTTGGGCTTTAATACCGCCAAAGGCGGAGTCGCCTCGGCATGGATGCTCCATGAGATGGCAGTCCGCGGAGTCGCGCCGAAAGCCATTCTATTCAACAGCGTCAACCCGATTCTGGCCCAAGGCGGCGCGCTCGCCGACATGGCGTTATGTGACCGATTTAAGGAAGGAGATGTCACCAAGTTGATCAAAACTGGCGATGAGGTCACTGTCGATCCCGAGAACGGACTGGTAACTGTCGTCACGCAGGACTGACCGTCACTATTTTCAGTACACCCTGCTGAATCCCATAAGCCATCAAATGTCCGCTTTGGGTCATATGCGGACCTAACCGTGACCGGCTCTCAATGTCCGCTTTTGGCTATTAACGGACTCTTTGGGGTGTAGCTAAAAACTTCCGCTTTACCCCCAACAACGGACCTTTTTCGGGTGGTCGGAAAGAGTCCGTTAATGACCCAAAGCGGACATTCGTTGGATTAAGCTGTTTATAGAATTTACTTACGAAGCAGACCGTCCCCACCGCCTTCCATCCTTACAGGTCCACCTTCAGGTTCACCCATTCGTTCTTGTCGTCCCGGCCGAATGGCTCGACCTTGGCGATTCACTGGCGCTGGGCACGTTTTCGCAGGGTTTCCCGATGCAGGATATAGATACCGGTGACCACAACGATGGCCGCGCCCGTGATGGTGCCCGCTCGAGGCAGATGGCCGAACAGCAGATAACCGAACAGGGTCGCCCAGATCAAGTTGGTGTACTTGAACGGCACTACCACGGAGGCCTCGCCGTACCGAAAAGCCTCGATCACCAGATAATGGCCGCCGCCAACCAGAATGCCGACCACCAGGAAACGCCAAAGATGCCAGGGATCGAGGGTCGACCAGCCGAGCGGCCATGTCGCCAGGCCCGCCAGCAGGACCACCGTCGTGGTAACGAACAGTACCGCCAAGGTGCGTTCCGAGCGCAAGATGTGGCGTGTCACCACATCCCGGGTGGAGCCGAACAACACCGACGCGATGGGGAAGATGATGGCCCACTGGAAAGCGTCTCCGGTCGGGCGCACCATAACCAGCACGCCGGCGAATCCGGCGCCGACGGCAAGCCAGCGTCGCCAGCCGACCTGCTCACCCAGGAATACCGGCGCCATCGAAGTCACCACCAGGGGGGCGGCGAACCCTATGGCGATCATATCCGCGAGCGGCAGATATTGAAGTCCGGTGACGAAACAGAACGAACCGCCGATGACGCAGACGGCACGCGCCGCCTGCCCCTTGACGTTCTTGACCCGAAGGACATTGACGCCGCCGCTCCACCAGGTGAACACCAGGATCGGCAGGAAAATGAACGAGGCGCGGTAAAACAGAATCTGGCCGGTCGGGTAAAACGGGGTCAGCGACTTGACGACGGCATCGCTGAGGGTCAGCAGCGCGCCGCCGGCCAGCATGTAGCCAATGGCACGAACCGGGGCCTGGGAGGTCGTCATGGGGTTAATCACCGGGATGCTTTATTTGAACCTGCGACCTTCAGGTTATGAGCCTGACAACCAAACTTTACACGACCTATAAAATCCCCCTCGGTTTAAGAGGTATGCCTATTCAGGGGTAGGGTCATAGTTTCCAGTCCATGTGCCCCCCGTCTCGCTTTCCTTACATCGCTGTTAAGTTTGGAGCAGCAAGATGCAAATGGATCGGCACCCTAGAAGGATGGGATAATCACAGAAGGCCAGCTAGGGATGAGGTCTACGAATGCCGAAGCACGCTTATAATGTGGAAAAAGTGCCTGCCCCAAGGGGTTTCCAACGTAGTTACAATGCACAAAACCTTGCACAAATGCCACCCCAATGCCACCCTTGCCCCAAAAAGATCAATGACCTAGAAGCAATTAAGCCTCTAAGCCATTGACTTTATTGGAGGGCCTGCGGGGACTCGAACCCCGGACCCGCTGATTAAGAGTCAGGTGATACTTAATTCCTTTACTTGCCCGTTAATTCCATAAGCCATATGTTTAAACGGTCTTGTGTGACAATTTAATTCCTCAAGCTTGCTTAATATTCCTTGAATGTGCTCCCTGGTGCTCCCTATAATGGACTTAGGGAGCACCGTCAAGGAAGCACACAATGCCCAAGATCAAGCTAACCAAGCGCGTCATAGACGAGCTAAAGCCGATGGAAAAAGACCAATTCTATTGGGACACAGGCATCACTGGCTTGGCGTTAAAGGTCACGCCCAAAGGCAAGAAGACGTTTCTTGTCCAATATCGCCCTGGTGGTCGAGGAACCCCTACCCGCAAGATGTTCATTGGTCCTTTTGGAGAAGTCACGTTTCAT
>JAKUQE010000315.1 GCA_022450395.1 Dehalococcoidia bacterium
CTGGGCATACCGGGGTTAAAGCTTCTTCCTAACCTGCAATTAATCAAACGGCTGGAGGGCTAACCCCATTTCAGGCGCCGTCGGCTCTGTAAAGCCCCGCCCCGTTATAATCCCGGACAACTCCCTACTAACTCTTAAGCTGAACTTGGTCACTTCAATAGCCCCTTCAGTGTTAGAGGAATCTAGAATAGCGTCCCTATCAGAGGAACCATCCGGAAAGTGGACCAGGCGAGGCCGGTGGAATTTACTGAAGAGCAACAAGTGGTGGAGAGCCGGGAGAATCAAACATGAAGGCAACCTTTCCTATCGATCAAGTTAAAAAGAGGAAGGCGCTTTTGAACGCCGTGGAAGAGGTACGCGACATCTGCGTTGCTGGCGCTGAGGAGGCGGAGAACAACGGAACGCTACCCGAAGCTACGGTAGATGCGCTTGAACAGTCGGGTCTCTTGGCCATGAAACTTCCGACTGAGTTGGGAGGGGCCGAAGCTGACCCAGTTACCCAACTTCAGGTTATTGAGGCAATGACCCGGATTGATCCCGCAACGGGCTGGGTCATGATGATCGGTGCCGCCAGCATTGCGTCCCCAGCTGTCTTTCTTCCTGACGAAGCGATATCACAAATGTTTGTAGGAGGCCGCCCGCCGAGAGCCGCAGGGGCTTTAATGCCTACCGGCCACGCTGTGCCCGTCGAAGGAGGTTATCGAGTAAGCGGTCGTTGGTCATTTGCTAGTGGGATCCGACACTCCCAATGGCTCTCAGCTGGAGCATTGGTTGTTGACGAAGGAGGCGCAGTGGTAGAGCGTCTTTCAATAGTCTTTCCCACCAAAGAAGCAGTGATCCATGACAACTGGCAGGTTGCCGGCCTTAAGGGCACTGGGAGCAACGATTTTTCGGTTTCCAATCTCTTTGTTCCGGACACTTTCACTTGGCGTAGAGGCTCCGCTCAGAAGCCATTGAGAGGAGGGCCGTTGTACCGCATTGGGCTTCCAGGTTTCTTGTCGGTCGAGCATGCGGCCTTCGCGCTGGGGGTAGGGCGTAGGGCGTTGGAGGCCATCATAGATTTAGCGCAATCCAAGGCGCGAGGATTTACTACCTATAGCAACCCATCATTGCTATCGACCCGGCTTTCGTTTCAGTTAGCCCTGGCCAGGTGCGATTTTCGGTTGCGTGCCGCCCGTTCCCTGGCTGTCGATATCTTCGACGCTGCATGGGTAACGGTCTGCCAAGGCGGCGAACCTGGGCCTCAAGCCCATGCTGAGATGCGCAGCGCTGGCACCTTCGCCACAGAAGTCGCCGCAGACATTGTGACCGATTCGTTTCGGTACGGCGGAGGAACGGCTTTGTACTCGTCCAATGTTTTGCAGCAATGCCTGCGGGACATCCAGGCCGCCGCGCAGCATTATATGGTGAACGACTCGGCCTACGAGAGCCACGGCCAGATATTATTGGGGCTATCTGATGTCAACCCCATGAGCTAGCGTTACTGTGGTGCCGGAGGTCAATCGCCGAATGTTATGAACAGAAAACGCCTGACTCTTAGTCAGTAGCTCAAAAGTGGACTGGTGTCGTCTGTACCCTGGCATCACTCTGCATTATTAATCAACAAAATATGGGGCGATACTTACCCGTCCTCATAAGCATCGAAGAGGCGAACGGATTCCCTGCCTACGCAGACAGGTCTATGGCGTGACGGACCGAGCCAGGAAAATTATTTGACCCTGTGTTGGTAGGGTGTATTTACTCTCTCTAACGCATCTTTAGGGTAGTTAGTTACCTGGCAACACCCTAATGCTCAGGTATTTCAACCTCACCCACTGCCCCGCGCGGAGCCCGCTGCCTGGCAGGGCCAGCGCACCTCAAGGGTGAATGGCGCCCCACGGGGTAGGCTCATGGGAGTAATCATCAAGCGATCAGTTGGCCGGGAGTGTCATGACCCCGGCAGATCAAATAGCCCTCCGGCACACAAAGGGCCCATCCTCTCGCTGTAGGATGGGCCCTTTGTCCTGCTTGATTTCGACGACGGCTATTCTTCTCCAGTCTCCGAGGGATATCCCCGCTCGATCCAGGCCGGGGTGCCGGCTTCGTCCACCACTTGCACGTTTGTTCGGCCGTCGCGTTGCAGGATGCTTCCCGCGGTGGTCGCCCGCATCCCGGCAGCGCACACCGTTACCACCGGCAGTTCCCTAGGAAGGCCGTCCAAATGCTCTTGAAGTTCTCCCAGCTCGATGTTCAGCGCGCCGGGGATATGACCCGCGGAGTATTCGCTGCGCTGACGAACGTCGATCACCATGGGCGCGGCCGGTAGGTCTTGGGCCTGTTTGAGACTGTCCAGGTCCAGCCGCT
>JAKUQE010000316.1 GCA_022450395.1 Dehalococcoidia bacterium
CGTCGGCCGGATCTTTGACCGGTTCCCCAACATCAATGCCGGGGCCGGAGAGGTTGGCCACGGTTGGCTTCCCCACTGGCTGATCCGGCTGGAAGAGATGTGCAACTACGTTTCTGGGACAACGCCAAAGACGGATTACAAGCCCATCGAATACGCTCAGATGGGCCGCTTCCGGTGCGGCGCTGAGCCCTTTGAAGGTCCGGCGATGACCAAAGCGGTCATCGACCTCCTGGGTACCGATGCTCTGATGCACCAGTCTGATTATCCTCACGGTGAGGCCCACTTCCCAGACACAGCTGAGATGGTTATCGACTGGCCTTTCTGGAAGGATTTGGGAGGCGACGCTCTGGAGAAGCACATGTCCGGAAACGCCGAGAAATTCCTGAGGCTTATCTAAACCTGGTCAACGATTTGGGACCTGTCCGGCGCCTTCAGCCGGACAGGTCCGGGTTCTTGGTAATACACGGAACAATCACTAACTCGTCGATAAGACGATGGGGGTTATGGCATGGTGGAGCAAAACGGCCGGTCTGGCTCCAACGGAACTAATGGCCACGGCATCAATGGCGCCAAGCTTGCCGACGACGCCGAGAGGGCATGGCAAGAAGCTCAAGGAGCCACTTCCATCGGTCCATTCGAATACGTGCCTCCTCTGGGTTTCCGGGAGTATTGGTACCCGGCATTGTTCAAGAAAGAGATTGGGCCCAAAAAGCCGAAGTTCGTAAAGATCATGGACGAGGACATAGTTTTCTTCCGGGGCAAGGCTGAGAAGGTCCATGCGCTATTCGACTGGTGTCCCCACCGGAGCGCTCGCCTGTCCCAGGGCGAATCCCTGTTTCCAGGTACCATCACTTGCGAATATCACGGCTATACCTTCGATGGTGAAGGTGAATGCGTGGCGGGCCTGATCGACGACCCCAACACACCCTTGGTCGGCAAGATGAAGGGCAAGTCATATCCCACCGCAGAACACGGGGGTATCGTCTACGTTTGGATGGGCGAAACCGAGCCAGTCCCGCTGGAGGAAGACTTGCCGCCCGAGATTCTTGACGACCGGAACCATTGGTACAACCGTGTAAAGGTATGGGACGCCAACTGGACTGAGCCGGTCAACCAGGGCATCGACTACCATGAAGCTTATCTGCACCGCAGAGAGTTTAACTACATGGGCGGTTGGACCAAGCCATGGCGGTTCAAGTTCCACAATTTGTTCAGCAAGGAAACGCCGTTCTTTCGGCCTAGGGTAGCCAACTACGGTGGTGTTGAGATTACCTACGAAGACGAGAAGCGGGTTTGTAGCAATCCCACCAATGTCAGTTTCGGCGAATCCTACCATCCTGGCGTCGACGATACCTGGCCCAAGAAACGTTGGTACATGTTCCTGCCTAAGCGCGCCGGCCGTCTTTCAGGAGGAGGGCCGCCCACCAGCTTGATGGGTATACCCGCCTTCGCTCATTGTGTTGAGCTTCCATCCAAGATTCGCACCGGTAGCGGCAGTGAGAAGCCGGCAACCATCGTGAAGATGCGCTGGATGGTGCCAGTGACGTTTGAGACATCTAGGGTCTGGACCTATACCATCGGGCGGCGGCCCAAATCAATCTTGGGCCGGATATACAAATACCTCTGGTACAAGCTGTGGTACGAGCCCAACTCTCTAGTAAGAGTAAACGAATGGGAGGATCTGGTTACCTTCCAGAAGGGCCGGCTGAGGTACGATCTTCCCCAAAAACTCAGCACCCTAGACACCGTGGTGATCTACTTCCGCCGGCATCTGGCCCTGAGAAGCAGGGACGTCCAACGTCTCGGCGGCACTTACGGATCAAACCACCCGCCGACTCATGCGGTGGTGGAATCCGATGCTGTGGAGTCTAGCGAACCCACGCTGGCACAGGTAGGGGATTAAAACGGATCCGACCGGGAATCAAGGGGAGCTTTCCCCATGCCACACATGTCCGGCCATTTTTCCGGGTCAGCTATTGTATTGCCACCTTCCGTGAGGGGGCCAAAGTGGCCGTTTTGAGCGCTGGATTAAGCGATACAACCGAATCAAGAGTATTTTCCGATGGAGTTGCGATATGTCCACCCAGATTGAATTGAAGAAAGTCAGAACGTCGGTCATGAACACTGTGCACGACCTTGCAGTGCTGGTTGCGCGAGACGAAGGTCTCTTTGAAGCTGAGGGACTAGACGTGGAAGTGGTAACTACCCCGGGGACGTTCCAAGCTGGCGCAGACCACCAAGCATTGCGCGACGGTATCTTTGATCGCACCATGGAGGCTTTATACAACTCAGGGGGCGTAGACCAATACCGGATGTGCGAGTGGGGTGTGATGAAGCGGA
>JAKUQE010000317.1 GCA_022450395.1 Dehalococcoidia bacterium
TCCAGCCAATTCACTGCCAGAGAGGTGCTGGAGCCACGCAAAGGCGCCTTGTCCCCCGGGGTACAAGAGGCTTTGGACGCCGTGATCGCGCGGGACGAAATGGGCCCAATGGCTGGAGAACAGCCTCCCGACTTCGATCTTAAGCTCATGGGGACCGAAGAACGGGTCCGTTTGTCCAGCTTTAAGGGAAACCGCGCCGTGGGTCTGATCTTTGGCAGCTACACTTGACCTCCTTTCCGCGCTCAGGTTGAGCGTATCGAAGAGATCAGCCACCGGTTCGCCGAGCAAGTCGAATTTTTCGTAGTGTACGTTCAGGAAGCTCATCCCACCGACGGCCGCCAGACCGATAGCAACGTTGCCGAAGGTATCCTGTTCCGGCAGCACCAGAGCTATGGCGAGCGGGAAGAAGTGGCTCAGACCTGCAGCCTGGATCTTCACATCACCTTGCCAGTCCTCGTCGAAGAGATCGATAACTTGATAGACGAGGCTTACGGCGCCGCGCCCGAGCGCCTGTACGTGATAGACGCCGACGGCCGTGTCGCCTACCACGGAGGCGCCGGGCCTCATTTCTTCGATCTCGACGAGTGGGAGCAGGCCATAGAAGTTTGTGTCGGCAAGGCAAAGGTCACCGGCTGAACTGACTTGGATCATTAGGGCTGTATCCACGGCAACTCCGCTCCCATCCTAACCCCCAATATTCTTGGTGGGAAAAAGTTAGATGGGAGCGGTTATTTATTTTTCAGACTCGTGCCTGTTCAACCTGTAAGCTAGCGTCAACGTACCGACGAGAATGTGAGGTACCGGAGGTTTGATGTCGACTGAAATACGCTTTGGCACCGACGGTTGGCGTGCCCTGATCGCCGAGGACTTTACTTTCGAAAACGTGGCGCGATGCTCCCAGGGTTTGGCGGATCACCTGAAGGTAGGGGGGATCGCCTCTAAGGGTCTGGTGGTCGGCTATGACACCAGGTTCCTCTCCCGGGAGTTTGCCGAACGTGTGGCCACGGTGATGGCGGGAAACGGTATCAAGGCCTACCTCTCAGAGAAAGCAGCCCCAACCCCCGTAGTTAGTTTCAACGTTCTGCATCATCAGGCCGCCGGGGCCGCCATCATCACCGCGTCCCACAATCCCGCTAACTGGAACGGGTTCAAGTTCAAGCCCGAGTATGCCGGTAGCGCCACACAGGAGCTTACGGACCAGCTCGAGCTGGCGATAGCTGAATCCGGCCCAGTTCAGCAGATCCCATTGGCCCGCGCTCGTTACGAGGGCCTTATCGTTGAGTTTGATCCAGACCCACCGTACCTGGAACGGATAAGCAACCTCATCGACTTGCCGGCGATCCGGAACGCCGGTCTCCGGGTATCCGTGGACTCCATGTTCGGCGCTGGGGCGGGTTACATCGCCAGGTTGGTCGCCGGCGGCTCGACTACCGTGGAGGAGATGAACGGCTATCGGAACCCAGCCTTCCCGGGAATGGAACAACCCGAGCCTATAGCCCACAACTTAACTGCGCTGACCGAAAGGATCAAGGCAGGAGGCGCTTCGGTGGGGCTGGCCTTGGACGGCGACGCGGATCGGGTGGGAGTGGTCGACGAGCACGGCCGGTTCGTAACCACCCTGGAGGTCTTCTCACTGTTGGCTCTCTATCTGCTGGAGAATAAAGGGGAGAAGGGAGCCCTGGTCAAGGGAGTCACTTCTTCTAGCATGCTAAACAGACTGGGGGAGCAGTTTGGCGTGGATGTCCACGAGATGAAGGTGGGCTTCAAGTACATCGGGCCCCGAATGTCCGAAGTAGATGCCTTGATGGGAGGAGAGGAGAGCGGTGGTTTCGCTTTCCGGGGACACATACCGGAGCGGGACGGGGTGCTCAGCGGACTGTACATCTTGGAGTATATGGCCAAGACCGGATCGACCCCATCCCAACTGGTCCAACACCTTTTCGATCAAGTAGGGTCACAATACTACAACCGGCGGGACGTGTCCTTCGATCCTCAGGACCGGACGAGGATCGAGGAACTCCAGCGCGGCATTGGCGACGGTGGCCTGACCGAGGTGGCAGGGTTACGTGTGCGGCAAACCGATGAGATAGATGGCCGCAGATTGGTATTCGATGATGCCTGGTTAATCATCCGGTTCTCCGGCACCGAACCATTGTTGCGGCTATACGCCGAAGCCGGCAAACCGGAGTTGGTGGAAGCGCTGATCGCCGGCGCGGCGGAGTACCTGGGCGTCTGATCGGTCCGCGCTACAAAACTGTCATGCCGAGGCCTTCGGGGGAAGGACGACGCATCTAGGGTGTGGTGAGTCCTCTGGTTGAACGCGAGGTATT
>JAKUQE010000318.1 GCA_022450395.1 Dehalococcoidia bacterium
TTCGCCCCAGTCCTCGGCGGCGCAGGCCGCTACCATCTGCTGTCCCAAGATGTCCAGAGGCCAGGGCGGAATCTTCAATGCGTCCAGATTACCCTGGGCTATTCCCCTGGCCAGGGCGGCGCACTCAACCAGTTCGTCCCGGGTCAAAGGGAAAAGCCGTCCTTTGGGAGTTCCCCCAACGGTGTGCCCTGACCTTCCGATGCGCTGGAGTAGTAGGCCGATGGAACGGGGCGAGCCGATCTGGCAGACTAGTTCCACGTCTCCGATGTCGATGCCCAATTCCAGGGAGGCCGTGGCCACGCAAACCTTAACCTGGCCGTACTTCAGTTTTTCCTCGGCGGCCAGACGAGTGGCCCGGGACAGGCTGCCGTGGTGGGCTACCACGGCATCATCCCCCATCCTTTCGGAAAGCTGATGGGAAACCCTCTCGACCAACCGCCTGGTGTTCACAAAGACCAGAGTCGTCTTGTGCTCCTCCACCAATCGAGTGATAGCGTCCAACGTATCTGCCCAGAGTTCGTGGGTAGCGATAGGGCCCATCTCCAACTGGGGCAACTGGATGGCCAGGTCCACGGTCCGGGCGCGTCCTGTGTCGACGATCAAGCAATTGGGTGTCCCTTCGGCGTCGATCTCGGTGTTTCCCACCAAGAATCGAGCCACTTCTTCGATGGGGCGCTGGGTGGCGGAGAGACCGATGCGGGCCACGGGGCCTTCGGCCAGCGCGCAAAGGCGCTCCACGGACAGGGACAGGTGCGAGCCGCGTTTATTGCCGGCCACGGCGTGAATCTCGTCGAGGATGAGGGTTTTGACCGATCTGAGGCCCCGCCGGCCACTTTCCGACGTCAGCAAGATGTAGAGGGACTCTGGGGTAGTGATCAGTATGTGGGGAGGCCGCTTGGCCATCCGTGCCCGCTCTGAAGCTGTGGTGTCCCCGGTGCGCACCCCGGTGCGGATCTCCGGAATGGGGGTGCCCCGCTGTTCGGCTAGGGCGGTTATCTCTTCTAGCGGAATGGCCAGGTTCTTCTTGATATCGTTGGACAACGCCTTCAAGGGCGAAACGTAGACTACCTGAGTGGCGTCGGGTAATTCCTCCGTTATGCCCTGGCGCACCAGTTGATCGATGCAGGTCAGGAAGGCGGCCAGGGTTTTACCCGAGCCCGTGGGCGCCGAGATCAGAGTATGTTTGCCCTGGGCGATGGCCGGCCAACCTGCGGCCTGGGCCTCGGTGGGCCCCTGAAACCGGCTTTGGAACCACTCTTGGATGATGGGATGAAATTGGGAGAGGGGCATGAAGGAAGTTTAGCACAGGGCGGCCATCTGACTTGCACGGCTCCTGTCATACGCAAACGATTGGATTTGATTGAACTAAGAACGCGAATTGGTGAGGGGGTATTTCAGCTATACTGAGACGGTTTCAGAAGACGTGGAAACCAGAATCTGATCTAAGAAGTGAATATGCCGGAAATCATCGAGTCCGCCAAAAATCCATTTGGCGGCGTGGTAACCAAAGCAGACAGCCTGACCGGCGACCCGGCAGCGTTCCGGGGGCAACTTGATAACTCGTTGGAATTGTGGCGCTCCCAAGGCGTATTGGTGGTTTGGTTGGAGATTCCCATCGCCAAGGCCGCCCTGGTTCCGATAGCCGTGGAGGCCGGGTTTTCCTACCACCATGCTGGGGAAGACTACCTATTGCTGACCTGCGCGTTAAGAGAGGGTTCCCACATTCCCCCCTACGCCTCCCACTACATCGGGGCCGGCGGGATCGTACTCACCGAATCGAACGACCTGCTAGTGGTGCGGGAGAAAGTCGGCTATCGGGGAAGGACCCCAACATTGAAACTGCCGGGCGGCGCATTGGTTGCCGGGGAGCATCTGGCGGAAGCCGTTGTCCGGGAGGTTTTGGAAGAGACCGGAGTTGAGTCCCGGTTCGAGTCGCTTGTCTGTTTCCGGCACTGGCACGGATATCGGTACGGCAAATCGGACATCTATTTCGTTTGCCGGTTGCGGCCATTGACCACCGAGATCACCATGCAGGCCGAGGAGATTCAGGAATGTCTTTGGATGCCCGTCCAGGAGTTTCTGAACAACGAAAACGTTAGTGAGTTCAACAAGTGGATCGTCCGGGCAGGCATTGAGCAACCGGGCATGGTCCTTACTGCCGTGGACGGCTTTCCCGACGCCGACCGCCGGGAGTTCTTCGCGCCCCTAAGCTAAGGTTAATCCCGCCCTCAGTCTCTTCTTAACCAGTCGACTGGTAATCACACTGGCAACCGGCTCCACTACTTATAGTCCTTTCTAGTTCTCTCCACTCGATTCCACCAGCGGC
>JAKUQE010000319.1 GCA_022450395.1 Dehalococcoidia bacterium
AGAGTCGGACTACATCAAAATGGTCCGAGCCAAGGGCCTTCCGCCGCGCATGGTCCTCTGGAAACATGCCTTCAAGCACGCCTCCATACCCGTGTTCACCCTTTTCTTCGTGAATTTCGCCGGCCTGATTTCAGGGGCGGTGATAACCGAGACTATTTTCTCCTGGCCGGGTGTGGGCCGTTTGCTGGTGGACTCGCTGATTAAGCGTGCCTACCCCCCGACCCAGACAGTAATAGTTTTATCCGCCGCCGTTGTCTTATGCGTAAACATTTTTGTTGCCGTGATGTACGCCTGGCTCGACCCTCGCATACGAGTGGCCCGGTAACCGAAGGGAGCTATTGCAATGCTAAGAGGCGCCGACAACGAACTGATTTTACGCCGGCCATGGAGGATCACAGCGGTTATACCGAAACCCGTGCGACGGGTTAACTCGGCGCTCCGTGGCGCTCCCAAGCTTTCCTTGCTCTTCATCGTGTTCGCCCTTATGTGTGCGGCTTTCGCTCCTGTCATTGCCCCCTACGACCCCATCCAAACCGATTTCTCCGCAATCCTTGAGAAGCCGAGTTCAGCCCACTGGATGGGGGCCGACAACCAGGGCCGGGACATCCTTAGCCGCACGATCTATGGAGCACGAATCTCGGTGAGGATCGCGGTCATCGCGGTCTTCCTGGCGGCCAGTGTAGGTACCCTGGTCGCGCTGGTCGCCGGAGTGTTCAGGGGCTGGGTAGATACCCTCTTGATGCGAATCACCGACGGATTCATGGCCCTTCCCTACCTGATGGTGGCGCTCATGGTGGTTTCCCTGATGGGGGCCAGCATAACCAATGTAATTCTGGTGATTGGGCTCTTGCGTTGGATGGGATTCGCCCGCGTAATAAGGGGCGAGGTGCTCCGGTTGATGGAGTCGGATTTCGTGCGCCTGGCTAGGGTCGCGGGTGCCAGCCGGTCCCGTATCATGTTCCGGCACATCTTTCCCAACGTGATCAACACTTTGCTCGTTCTGTTAACCCTGGAGATAGGCCTGGCGGTAATCACCGAGTCGTCTCTTAGTTTCTTGGGGCTGGGAGTACCTAGGCCCGATCCTTCCTGGGGCAGCATGCTCCGGGACGCCCAGCAGTACATCTACATCGCCTGGTGGTCGCCGGTGTTTGCCGGATTGGCCATAACCATGCTGGTCATGTCCTGCAATCTTGTAGGGGACTGGCTGCGGGACCGGACCGACCCTACCCGGCGGCAATTGTAAAGATCCGGTTGGCCATTACTGGAGGGGAGACCTACTCGTCCAAGGGCAGACTAAAGCTTCTCAGTCTGCCCTTAAATACGTGGAAGACCTGATCCTAGGGGGCAGCTTCCGTCCCGCTGTCCTCGGTTTCCGGCTCGAATAGCCGTGCTGCGGGAAGCTCAGCGTGCTTGTCGATGCTACCGATATGGTCGGGGTATAGATGGCAGGCCACCATGCGGCCATCGGGCAGTTGGGTCAAAGACGGCGTAACTTCCATGCAAGTAGGCATCGCGTAGACGCAGCGCGGATGAAATGGGCAGCCGCTGGGCGTATCCATCGCACTGGGCACTTCTCCTATGATTGGTATCTGCCAGGGCGGGGTGCGATTCGGCGGCGTTGACGCCGCCACCAGAGAAGCGGCGTAGGGATGTGCCGGGTCGTCACAGATCTGCTGGGCGCTGCCCAACTCCACCAGCTTGCCCAAGTACATGACGCCGATGCGATGACTCATGTGTTCGACAGATGCCAGGTCGTGACTGATCAGGATAAACGATATACCTCTTTGCTCTTGGAGGTCCTTCAGGAGATTGAGCACTTGCGACCGGATGGAGACGTCAAGATTTGATACAGGCTCGTCGAGGATGATCAGCGCCGGTTCCAGAGTCAGTGCTCTGGCGACTCCGATACGTTGCCTCTGACCACCACTGAACTCGTGGGGGAACTGGGTCTCGCTGGTTTCAGGCAAGCCAACGGCTCTCAGGGCTTCTTGGACAAGTCTTTTTCTTTCACTTCTGCTGTACCCGTGAACCTCCAGAGGTTCCGCAATGATGTGACCCACGCGCATCCTGGGATTTAACGCCCCGTAGGGGTCTTGTAATACTGCTTGAACCGATCTCCGATACTGCCGAATCTCCGCGCTGGATGCCTTATTCAAGGACTTTCCCTGAAACAAAATATCGCCGGAAGTCGGATCCAAAAGTTTGAGAATGAGATTGGCCACGGTTGTCTTGCCGCATCCGGATTCACCCACCAAAGCAAACGTTTCGCCCTGGGACACTCCGAAGGAAATGTC
>JAKUQE010000032.1 GCA_022450395.1 Dehalococcoidia bacterium
ACGCGTTGGTCCTGCGAGATCTGGCGGAGAGGCGAAGCACCCCCCGGCCGCATGCTGCTCTCGGCTTTGCGCCGATAACCACGCTGTCGTGCCTTGAGGGTGACTGGAAAGCGGGCCGTGAATATAGCGACCGGGGCCTGGAGGTGTCACCATCAAATTTTCAAGTCCTATTTCCCCGAGTTATGTTGGAGCATCAGACAGGGGAGGCCGCCCAAGGCGATGCCTACCTAGATCGGCTCCTCGAAGCGACGCGCCCGTTCGAATACTTAGCGGCTGCAAGGATGCCTATGACGATAGCCGCGATAGCCCGCATCACCGGTGTCCCTGACCGCTTGGAGATGGCCGAGGCGGCCGCCTCGGCGTATTTTACAGAACAGGCTTCTTCCAATAACCTCGCCATGTGGGCCAAGGTTGGGACGGCCCTGCTGGCCGTGCAGAAGGGTGACCAATCTGCGGCGGAGGAGCATTATGCTTATCTTCAGGGGCAGCGAGGCACGATGATTACGACCGTCATATCGGTCGACCGCCTTCTTGGCCTCTTGTCACAGACTATGGGCAACTTGGACCAAGCCATGGCCCATTTCGAGGACGCCCTGGCCTTCTGCGGGAAAGCCGGTTACCGGCCGGAGCTGGCCTGGAGCTGCTGCGACTACGCGGACGCTATGCTGGACCCTACGGAAAGCTCGAGACAAACGACTTGGGAAAGCCGCCAGAAGGCTATTTCCCTGCTGGACGAATCCCTGACCATCTCCAGCGAGCTGGGTATGCGGCCTTTGATGGAGCGGGTAACCGAGCGGCTGGAGCGGATTCAGACCCGGCCGTTGACGGCCCCGGCCTATCCCGACGGCCTGACCCAGCGCGAGGTGGAGGTTCTGCGCCTCATTGCGACCGGCAAGACCAACCGAGAGATTGGTGAGGAGCTGTACATCAGCTTCCGGACGGTGGGCAACCACGTGCGGAACATCCTCACCAAAACCAACACGACCAACCGCACCGAGGCGGCGACTTTCGCCGCCCACCAGGGCCTGACCTAAGTGCTCCATCGGGCTTCCTGCCGCCCTCGCGGTGTCCGCACCCCGGTCTCATCTACCTACACCGCAAACTCCACCTTTTAGGCTCCGCGTTATCTGGCGGACTAGGTATCTCTTTTCCCCAACTAGGTTATTTGACCTATTCCCATTCAGTTTACGCACCTTTGTTCTAATCCAGAAAATGCCTCATCCTCTGGATGTGGCCCCCAGGCCAGCCAGTTACTCTCCTTTCGTCGCAAATAACAAGCAAGCGGTTTTTGAACCCAATTTAATTAAAAAGCGACGAGAGGAGACATCATGGTCATGACAAGTCCATACCACACAGAGTCCAGCACCTATCGGGAGCTAGAAGAGAGCCGGAGCGCTCTGATCATCCCAGCGGAAGTTACCAACGCCCAAGTACAAGAAGAGCGCTTTACCGCGACAGAGGATCCGGCCGAAGTTTCGGTCCCCCGACGTGAGGAGGGCCTTCTGGCCAGAACAGTACGGGGCTTTCTGGCAATCTACGACTGGCTGTCTGGGCCAGGAATGACCGGTCGGGACCGCGTTAAGGAGGATATCGCCAAGGCACGGTCCGAGTGGTACCGGCTTTTATAACAAGCCAAATCGTCGTAGAAATGTTTAGGGGAATCTATAGTAATATCGGCTAATTTTAGGAACCCATAGGAAGGTGGTCATGTCCCAATTGTCGTTGAGTGAGATGATAAGTGGTGTCAAATACACCCAGCTAGTGTACGTTGCAGCTAAATTTGGTATAGCTGATCTGTTGAAAAATGGACCGAGATCCCCAGATGATTTGGCAGAATCAATTGGGGCCAACCGTCGCAATCTCTATCGGGTGTTGCGAGCATTGGCTAGCTTGGGCATCTTTGCCGAAAATCAGGATGGCACGTTTGAGCTTACTGTTAAAGCTGAGCCCTTGCAGAGCGACGTTCCTGAATCAGTCCGTGTTCGGGCCATCGCATGGGGTGAGGAATGGTTCTACCGGCCATGGGGCGGACTTCTTGATAACGTGAAAACCGATCAGCCCGCATTTGACCGCATTTTCCACATGGGATTCTGGGAATATCTCGGTAGCAATTCTGAAGCCGGTAAAGCTTTTGATCAGCTTATGACGACAAATCGTTTCAGCGGAGACCTAACTGCGGTGATGTCCACATACGACTTCTCCGGCATTTCAAGAATTGTTGACGTGGGAGGCGGACAAGGCTGGCTAATATCTGCCATTCTCAAGGCCAATCCCGATATGCAAGGTGTTCTTTTTGACCGGCCTACTGTAATCGAAGGGGCCCGAAGGCTGGTCGAGTCCGAAGGAGTAAGCGACCGATGTGAACTTGTCGGGGGTAGTTTTTTTGAGTCAGTGCCTGCTGGTGGTGATGCGTACATACTCCGTTCGATCCTACACAACTGGAATGACAGCAATGCGACGGTGATTCTTCAGAATTGTCGCCAAGCAATCACAGATGGCGGAAGATTGATAATCGTAGATAATGTGCTCTCTACCGGCAATGACCCATCTTCCAGCAAAATCGCTGATATCCAAATGATGGTGATACTGGGAGCCTTAGAGCGTACCGAGAGCGAGTTCCGTGGTTTGTTAGATGCCTCGGGGTTTAGACTTACAAAGGTCATGCCTATTCAGAACCGCAGCATCATTGAAGGGGAACCTGAGTAGCGATCCGAGTTCGGTGCTGCCGGAGATCGTGGGTTTCAGAGGTACTTGCAGGCCGGAAGAGTTTCACTCTCAAGTCTCTTGAGAATTTGATCTATGCCCTCATCTGGCCGGCATTAGCCGCCACTATTCGCGCATAGTGTCATGCCCCAAGACCGCTGGTGAACGAGGCTAGCTCCAGTAGGGTCTTGAGAAAATGAATTGTGAACCCCCATCTTTAGTCTGCGTTGGGTCAGTACTGGTTTCGGCAGATTCAGGCGATATTGA
The DNA here is from genome assembly GCA_022450395.1 of Dehalococcoidia bacterium. Lineage (GTDB taxonomy): Bacteria > Chloroflexota > Dehalococcoidia > Lucifugimonadales > UBA3495 > UBA11650. The sequence goes on from JAKUQE010000032.1 coordinate 2,971, forward strand.
GCATGTACGCCTGGCGCGAAGGCGTTACGCCCAGGGTAACGGTATACATCGTCCTTCAGCCGTCACCCGTTATGCCCCCTCGGCAGCACGATTTATGAGACACAACCTTCCTTCTGTAAATTTACTCTTGAGCCAACCCGTCACCTTGACGGAGAGGGCAACAGCCGGTAACCTAGGCTCACCATTACCTATGGTCTACTAGGAAAAGGAGTTTTGAATGACTACAAAAGCCCAAACGTATAATGTCGACATTGCCGACGTGGAATATCTTAATCACGGTGGCGCTCCCCTGTTGGCGAAGCTATTCAAACCCCAGGGCAGCGGACCGTTCCCGATCATGATCGAGCTTCATGGTGGAGCTTGGGTGCGGGGAGGTCGTGAGAATGGCGACACAGCCAACGAAGCGCTGGCTAAGACCGGTGTGATCGTGGCGGCACTGGATTTTCGCACGCAAGATCCGTATCCGGCCTCCTTGGCCGACATCCACTATGCGGTCCGTTGGGCTAAGACTCAGGCCGCGTCTTGGAACGGCATCCCGGGCAGCGTCGGCGCCATGGGCACTTCCAGTGGCGCGCACCAGGCCATGCTCCTGGGCATGCGCCCGAACGACTCACGCTACGCCGCGCTGCCATCCCCGGCGGGCTCAGGAGCAGCTGATGGCACCCTGGGCTGCGTGATAATGGTCTCTCCCGTGATCGATCCGCTGGGACGCTATCTCTATGCCAAAGGCCTGCGATCGGATTGCACGCCACCCGAGGGCATGGGCGAGCGGACCCCGCCCATGCATGAGCAGTACTGGGGAACGGAAGAGGCCATGGCGGAGGGTGCGCCGGGGCGTATCCTCGCGGGTGGAGAGAAAACAGCCTTGCCGCCCACGCTGGCCCTTCGCCGCAGCTACGAGTCGGCGCATCCTCGCCCGGATTTCGACGAGTTCATCGATCAGTACCGCAAGGCTGGCGGCCCGATCGACGTGACCATCTTCGAGGGCGAAGGTGAGGGTCTACTGAGCGATCTCTCTTCCGACATCGGAACGCAGACGCTCGAAGAGATGGGCGCGTTCATCCATAAACACATCGGTTAAGCCAGACACCCTGATACGCATAAGAGGCGAACACGTTTTTACGTGTTCGCCTCTTATGCGTATCAGGGGAATCCCCTAACCTTGCCGGACGCAGACATCAAACTAGGCCCGCACTCTAATGACTGCGGGCCCAGTCTTTCGTCCTGATAGAAGAACCACTGAGCCTTAGCAAAGCGCAAGGCCCAACGATGCTGGTCTTGTTGCGTTGCTAGAACGCCGTTGAAAGGGTGGGCTTACCGGCTGGCCATCGCGGCCTCGTTTAGCCCCCGTATAGCATCCCGCGTTTCCTCACTTGGCGCCTTGCCCATCTCGACGTGTTGTGACACCTCAAAGGACCGATCCACGTCTGCCATAACCTCTTCGTCCGACTGGTCGATGTCGATCGGGATGGCGATTTGAGCCCATGACGTATGGCCGGTCAGCCAGAACACTTCGGTGGGGTTGTTCTCCGGATCGCGGAAGTAGCAACCGATGGCGCTGGCATGAGTGACGATGCGGTCTATCTTGTATCCGTGCTCATTGATGCGCCGCTTGAAGTCGCGGAGGTCGTCGAGGGAATCTACACGCATCGAGATCTGCTGGATCCAGTGCGGGTCCTCGAGGGAGGTCCGGCCGTTGATCAGCGCGATCTCGTGGTCGACGCCTTCCGGGTCGGCGCTGAAAAAGGCTCCGAGCGGACCGGCCTTGGTCAGAGTCATGCCCATGAAATTGGCGTAGAAATCCTTCATGAGTTCCAAGTCGTGAACGTAGAAGCCGATATGACCGAGTCCATTGACTTTCGCCGACATTTTGGTCTCCTTTCCGCTTTCTTCAGAGTGCTAGTGTAACCGTTCACAATCTTCTTAAAAACGAGTTTTGCTTGCCAGAGATGATACCCAAAACCATAAGTTCTGTCCACCACGGCCGAAACGCCGGAATCGCTTTCAACGGGCTGTTGACCGTCAGATATAGATAGCGATTTCCCCAAACAGTTCCTGAAGTCTATGCTTGTCATCTTCGGCGAGCGTAGGCTCCTCCATGGCTTTGAGGTTGTCCTCCAGGTGTGTGAGGCTTGACGTGCCGGTGAGCACGGTGGATATCCCCGGATGGTCGGCGGCGAATTTGTAACCGGCGCTTATCACTGAGTCCACGTCGTCGTGGATCAACCAGTCTAGGGGGGCATCATCAGGCACGGCGTTCTGAGGGATCAGGCCTTGGATCTTCCACTGGGCAATTTGTTCCCGCAATAACTTCGGACTCACCAACTTGATCCGTACCGCCGCCATGTTGACGATGCCAACGTTGTGCTCCATCGCCAGGGGAAGGGCCTTGTTCGCCGCAGTCTGATTGAGTATGCCGTACTTCAATTGGATGACGTCCCACAGTGCTGGGTGAGATTCCAGAGCTAGCACGACACCTTTGTGATCGTGCTCAACCTTGAACTGCTCGCTAAACCCGATGAACCGAATCTTCCCCTGCTCCTGAAAGCGCTTCAGCACCGGGTAATGCTGTTCCACCACATCGAAGTAATGCTTCGAATTGAAGACATGAAACTGTAGGACGTCAACGCAGTCAACCTGCAAACGAACAAGGCTGTTTTCAATGGAACTGGCGATATCTTCAGGCGTTCGCATCACACCGCCACGGTCCAGGTAGCGGCACTTGGTAGCCAAGATATACGATTCTCTTGGAACGCCCTTCAAGCCTCGCGCCAGAATCGATTCACTGTCTCCGTAAGCCTCCGATGTATCGAACAGGTTGACGCCCGAGTCGATGCACTTATGGATCAGTAGGTCCTGATCATTCGATGATATTCCGGTGTTCTGGCCGAGCTTGCTTGGTCCTCCTGATCCGTAACTTACCAATGAGACTTTCAGTCCAGTCCTTCCCAGTGTCCGATAAATCATTTATATCCTTGTAGTTCGTATTTTAACGATGGGATGAATCGGTGATTACGAATGATATGACTTTGATCACGGAGTGCCTGTAGCGTCAAGTTCCGGCCATATTGAGCTTAGACGCAAGAGGCCTAAACGTGTAAGCTGGATGTGAGCAAGTTAAGGATATATCATGCAAAGGTTTGCTCCAAGATTTCGTTTACAGATATGGCCGGGGAAATCAGATGTTTCAGGGAGGACGATGGCCACCGAGAGCCAGATCCAGAAGGTAATGTCGAATTTGTCAGAGGTGCAGGCATGCGCCAACTGTGGAACCAGGTTACGCTTTGGAGACTTAGAATGTCCCCATTGTGGGGGCGACCTGGAGGACTACCTCCGTCAGTGGGCTGAGGAGTTGATCAATCATCTGGAGTCGGAGTAACCACGGAAGAACCGATGCCGCTTATTTGGCCTAGCTGTTCGATGCTCTGGGTTTACGCTCTAAAGTTGCTCCAGGGCCTGGCGGGACAGCATCATCTTGACCGGGCTGATGGGGCGGAAGGTGCGGGATACACGGACATCTCCGGCCAAGCTGCACAGGGTATACGCTTCGTAGGGGGCCATCCCTTTCTCCGTCACCAGGAAGTCCACCATGCCGCGTACGGCCTGTTTCATGGCCGGGCCCAGGTCTTCCCCATGGGACAGGACTATAAAGTGGTCCGGGGTCAGCGCTCGGGGCCCCGAGATGTTCATCCCCTTTTCCACCGTCACTCGCAGGTGGGTGTCCGCTGAGCATTCGGCTCCGGTGCCCGCCACCGCTCCGTCGCCCACCAGGGCGTGGCAATCTCCCAGAACCAGTAGACCTCCGGGCACGAACACCGGCAGGTAGAGCGAGCTTCCCGCTACCAACTCTTTCATGTCGATGTCGCCACCGTAGGGACCGCTGTCGCTGGCCGTGCTCTGGGAATAGGTGGGCGTAGTGGCCACTAGCCCCATGGAGGGATTCAGGGGCAAGCGGATCCCGTTGGGCAGCAGGGCGTAACCGTCCTCGAAGCTGATCACCGTTGGGAATCCTTCGGTAAACTCCTCATCAAGGAATCCCCGGCCCGGCATGACCATGTGGGAAGCCCCTTCCTTGGGCGTAATGCTGATGAAGTCAATCTTCAAGGCGTCGCCCGGTTCAGCGCCGTTCACGTAGATGGGACCGCTGGCCGGGCCTTTCAGGTACCTCTCGCCGATCACTCCCGGGTCGCGGACCCCTTCAAAGGCGTCCCAGGTCTCGACCATCAACTCCTCTCCGGAATCGATGGTGATCGCGGGGGTGGCGCCGGGCTCTAGCATGTAGATATGGTGCTCCCGGTCCAGTTCTTTCATGTCGGTGCCTCCGGTTGAGTTGGGGCGAGTGATCTACAGGCCGGCCTGCAAGTCTGCTTGATAAAAGGTCACTGCTTCCGGGGGGGTCAGGTCCACCACGGTCACCTCACCCAACGGGTCGCGAGGAGAAGATCCACGGGCGGTGCCGGAATAAACCGCGGTGACTCGCCCTTGAGAAACGTCAACGTGGCGGTCCCAGTGTCCTAAAGCCAGGTAGTCACAGGGCGCGGCCGCGATCTCCGGGGGATAGATGGGGGAAGACCGCTGGTCCCGGTCGTCGTCAAAGTGGAAATGGCCGTGGGCCAGCGCCACCATCCAATGGCCGTTGCGTTGGGTTGGCATACCCTCCAGGGGACGAAAGGCCGGGGTGTGGCTGAGCATGGCCCTTCCCCAGACTTCCAGGGTCAACTCGGGAAACGATAGCGCTTCCCCATCAGTCTGGGTGATGATGTGCAGGTTGTCAGGTTTGTGCTGGAAGACTTCCCGCTGGTAAAGCGAGTTGTCATCGTACAGGTCGTGGTTACCCGGCAACAGAACCGCCGGTTGATTTATACGGCCGATCTCCTCCAGGAACGACTCCAGCACCGAGTCGGGTACCCGTCCATGGTCGAAAACATCGCCCACCAAAAGGAGCATATCTCCACCCAAGCGCGACACCGAGTCCACCACGGCCCTCAGGGCGCCGTCGGCCAACGGATGGCCCATGTCATCTCCCAGGTGCAGATCGGACGTATGAATTAGCCTTACTTTATTCCTCAATATCGATCGAGACTCCCTGTCGTGAATCTTGGCGGCGCGCTGGTCGCGTTCTAGCTTCCGATAACACCCTTATCCCGAAGTTCGGATATTTTAGCGGCGTCGTAGCCCTGCTCGGCGAGAAGTTCCTCGTTATGCTCACCCAACAGCGGGGGAGGGCGGCGGATGCTGGAGGGAGTTGCTTCCAACTTCAGCGGTGAGTTGGGCACGCGCAGGTCGGGGACGTTGGGGTGTGGCATGTCCACGATCATGTTTCTCGCTTGTACTTGGGCATCGTTGATCACTTGGGAGACCGTGTTGATCGGACCGCACGGCACCCCGGCATCCGAAATAACCTCCACCCACTCGGCCACAGTCTTGGTCTGGAAAATCTCGCTCAAGGTTTCAACACATGCTGCCCGGTTCTCCACCCGCTTGGTGTTGCTGGAAAATCGAGGGTCTTCCAGGAGATCGGCCCGCCCGATCGCCGGGCAGAGCCGCTCCCATAGCCCTTGATTGCCGCAGCCCAAGATGAAGTGCTGGTCGGAGGCGGGGAAGCTCTGGTAGGGAACCAGGCTGGGGTGCCCCGATCCCAGCCGGTGGGGCTCCACGCCGGTGGCCATGTAACCGGTGGCATGATAGCTCATGGTGGCCACTTGGCCGTCCAATAGCGCTGCCTCTATCCTCTGCCCCTCGCCCGTCTTTTGCTTGTGGTGTAGGGCGGTCAGGATAGAGCCGTAGGCCATCATCCCGGTGAACAGGTCCACCAAGGAGAAGCCCACGCGCAACGGGGAACCATCCGGTTCGCCGGTCAGATGCATGAGCCCGCTATAGGCTTGGATTATCAGATCGTAACCCGGTTTGTCGGCCATGGGTCCGGTTCGGCCATAGCCGGATATGGAGCAATAAATTATGTTGGGGTTGACGGCCCGCACCGCGTCATAGCCCAGGCCCATGCGGTCCAACGCCCCGGCGCGGAAGCTCTCCACCATCACATCGGCCTTGGCCACCAGTCCCAGCACGATGTCGATCCCTTCTTGCTCTTTCAAGTTGAGGCTCAGGCTCCGCTTGTTGCGATTGAAGGTCAGGAACTGGGTGCCTTCATCGTTCCAGAAGGGGGTCCATGACCGGGTCTCATCCCCTAAACTGGGCTCTTCGATCTTGGTCACCTCGGCGCCCATGTCCCCCAACATCATGGTGCAAAAGGGGCCGGCCAGGGTGCGGGTTAGGTCTACGACTTTGATTTCGTCAAGAGCCGAAGTCATTAGCGAAACTCCAGTAACCTTCGATGAATATTTTCTTCGAGGAATCGGATGGGCTCAGGCAGGGAAATTACCGGCGCGGGGAGCCCGCAGGCATTATAGCATGGGCATGGACTGACTTCGGAAACGCTGGGCCATTGACCCAAACATCGCGCGATGCTAGCGTGTGACCTCCGGCGGGTCTGGAAGCTGAACTGGGGGTGATGGAACGTGGCGCTACGACAGGGGAACAACGGTACTGGAGTGGTGGTGCTGGGCGGGATCAACATGGACCTGGTGACTATTTCCGAACGGTTTCCCCAGCCAGGGGAGACGGTGGTCGGCAGCCGGTTCCTGACCTACCCCGGCGGCAAGGGCGCCAACCAAGCCGTAGCCGCCGCCCGCATGGGCGCTCCCACGACGATGGTGGGACGGGTGGGCGACGACGTGTTCGGCCCGCAACTTATCGACACCCTTGCGGCCAGCGGCATCAACGTGGATGGAATTGCCATCGCCCCAGACACCACTTCGGGGATAGCGGTCATCAACATCGACGAGTCTGCCCAGAACCAGATCATCCAGGTCCTGGGAGCCAACATCACCTGCGGCGAGGCGGAAGCCGGCCGGGTGCTACTGGCCTTGGCCGATGCCTCGACGCTCCTGCTCCAACTGGAGGTCTCCGTGGATCTATCGCTGCAAGTAGCCAAAGAGGCTTACGCACTGGCCAAGACGGTAATCTTGGACCCCGGCCCGGTACGCCCGATCCCCCCGGAGTTCTTCCCCTTCTGTAGCGTAATCACACCCAACGAAACCGAAGCCCAAGTCCTGGTTGGTTTTCCGGTGGTGGACGCGGCCACGGCAGCCCAAGCCGCCGAGCAGCTTTTGGACAGAGGAGTAGGCGTCGCCGTGGTGAAGCTAGGCGCTCAAGGCGTGTACTACGCCAGCGCCGAAGGAAGGGATTTTGTGCCCCCCTTCCCGGTGGAAGCCGTCGACTCGGTAGCCGCCGGAGACGCTTTCAACGGGGCCCTGGCCGTGTCCCTGGCCGAGGGCGCAACCCTGGACCAGTCGGTCCGCATGGCCGCGGCGGCAGGGGCGCTGGCCGTCACCAAGTCAGGAGCCCAAGACTCCATGCCCTACCGGGCCGAGGTGGAGGAGTTGTTGGCGGGCGCGTAATAGATAAGACCTGATTATTTCACGCCTACTGGGTCGTTTCCGGACTACTCCTAGGAGCCTAGATCCGTCCCCCTAGTCAACCGGCCCTGATGCGGATTCTTGTCAGGTAGAGATTACCTTGTCAGACGCCATGATCCGCTCGATATTGGCCTTGGGGTTGGTAAATTCAGCGTTTTTCCCTTTTAGATCTTCTTCCGTCACTCCACGAGCGACTGCACAGCCGCCTCAAACATAGATCGGGGTATTGTTCGCGATAGTGGTTGCAAGTATGTCTTTAAGGGGCGGCCAACCGACCGGGACGACGGCATTTGCCACCGAATCTTTCATCAAGACAACAGCGTCTCCGAAGAGTGTGATAGCCGGTTCGTGTCCGGCTTCAACGGCGCCATTGGCGCTTAGGAACGGCAGAACCGCTTTTGTTGGATTCTCCGAGCCGTTGGTGCTGAAGTTCATAATTGTTCCCATCTGAGTTCTCCTTTGTTTGAATTGCCCGCGGCAGGATACTACGAGGTTCGATCCTTGGCAACAGTGGAGTCAGTTACGTAAGCAAGGGGAGCGGCAAAGGGTTTCCTCCATTCAATCTTCGGCAATCGCGCCGGTCTTGGACCGAAGTGCCACCGCCAGCAACGCCAAGCTCCCAACGACACTGGCAATTACAGACAAGAACACCACCCACCAATATTCCTCCACCCTGATTTCCCCGATTATTCCCGCCACCGATAATAGCGCGGCCAGCAGTGAAACTTCCATCACCGCCCACAGTAGCCGGCGGGCGAAAGCCCTGACCGGCGTCAGCAGCAACAACCAACTGGTCTGGAACGTGGAGGCCGCCGCAATGGACACGATCGTCGTTGTCTTCCAATAGGAATCTGCATCGGGGGTGAACCAGATGCCAGTTGCCACCAGGATAAATCCAGTCCCGCTGGCCGCCAGTCCTGCCCAGGCTACGGGCAATAGCCGTCCTCTCCAGAGCAACGCCGACGGAGGGATGGCCGAGAGGCAGAAGGAGGCCAGGACGAGGAAGTTGAGCAGCAGCCGGCCCCGGGTCTTGGTGTACTCGCCCAGCAGGACCATGGCCACGATTACCAGCAGGGCGGCCACCAGCGCGCCCAACATCCCCAACTGGAACGTCCGGGGACCTAAAGGGTTGGACCTCAGTAAAGGCAAGACGAAGTTCCCCGATACCCGCCTGAGATCAACCCTTGAGCAACGATGTTAGCTGGCTGACCGAGTCCAGTCCGTCCAGCCCATAGATAGATTCCAATACCTTTTTTTGAGCGGCGTCCGACAGCAGCCACTGGGAGCAGTCCTGGAACTTGGCCGCCAGTTCTTCCCGGGTCATGGGCCGCTCGGGCGTTCCACGGGAAGACGACGCCTCTTGGGACAGTACGGTGCCGTCTTTCAGAGTCACCTCCACCAGACTGCGGATGCGCTGGAAACCAAGCGCTTCCAGGCCCTCGTGCAGATAGGGCGTGACCTTGGACATCATCTCCCGCACGTCAGGGCGAAGCACCGTCTCGTCGGTGAACTGTTCGATGCCACCGTGCCGCTCCAAAACGAGGATACCCAGGCAGAAGGGAATGCTGAATTTGGCTTCCAACTCGTTCTGCGGCTCCGGGTAGCGTAGGGCGGCCAATACGTTGGAGGTTGTGCCCAACCGAACTCCCGCAACATCCTGAGACTGAACGTCGTGCTCCAGGATCAGATCCAAGAGGGCGTCCATCGATGGATGGGACAGGGAACCGCAAGGATAAGGCTTGATGGAGACGCCGGGGTCCACGAAGGAGTAGGGATTGCCCAGCTTGCCGCGAATCGCCTCGGGGTCCACGCCGCTGCCGGCCACTTGAAAGAACCCCCAAGGGCCATCCAGGGCTTCAGGGTCAGTCTTGTAACCCATGCGCGCCAGTTGGGCGGCGACTATTCCGCCCTGAGCCGCGGCTCCGGCGTGGTAGGGCTTGGTCATGGTCCCGAAGGCGACCCTGATACCGGCGCTCTTACTGGCGGCGATGCCCAAAGCATGGCGGATGCCTTCCTTGTCCATGCCGTACAGCTTGGCCGCCGCTGCCGCCGCCCCGAAGATGCCGATGGTGCCAGTGGAGTGGAAGCCGTTCTGATAATGGTAGGGCTTGATCGCCTCGGCCACCTTGCAGGCCACTTCAACCCCACAGCAGAAGGCCGCCAGCAAGTCCCGTCCGCTGGCGCCGACCTCTTCGGCAACGGGAATAGCGGCGGAAAGCACCGGTGTGGTGGGGTGCGTCAGCAGACCGTACACCCGGTCGGGCAGCAAAGAGATCTGCGTGTCGTCGAAGTCCAGAGCGTGGGACCCCACGCCGTTGGCCAGGGCGGCGTATTCGGCGGGCAAGCCGTTTCCTTGTCCCATAACGGTGCACTTGCCGTCAAGACCAAGGCCGCCGATATACTTCCGGATCAACGTGGTGCAGTCGGCGGAATAACCCGACAGCGTTACGCCGATCCCGTCGATCACCGCCTCTTTCGCACGTACAACGACGTCGGCGGGAATCGCGTCATAGCTAATTCCATGGATGTAATCTGTCAGCTCACTGGTGAGCGAATATTTGTCGTCAGGCATAAAGCCGGACCTCCAAGTTAGCGTTCAGCTATCAGCCGTCAGCATTCAGCTTTTCTAGAACCAGCCGGGGCTTAAAGCGGCGCTCGTATGCGGCCACCGTAAACCCCTGACCGCTGATGGCTGAAAGCTGACAGCTACCCGTACGCCATGATAGCCCATGATGATATTATGGGAAAGCTATGCCTGCCGAAGACCGATACTGTCCGTCCTGCGCCTCTCCTCTCGAGGCGAAAGATGTGGCGGGACGGCAACGGCCCGTCTGCCCCAAATGTGGGAGGGTGGTCTTCTACGACCCCAAAGTTGCCGCCATTTGTATCGTTGAGCGCGAAGATAAGCTTCTAATGGTAAAGCGGGGCAACGAGCCTGGGTACGGGCTGTGGAGCCTGCCCGGCGGCTATGTTGACCGGGGAGAGGTGGTGGAAGCCGCCGCGGCCCGGGAGGTGTGGGAAGAGACCGGGTTGACTGTGGAGATCGACCGGCTGGTGGGGCTGTTCTCCGAGTCCGGGAACCCGGTTATGGTGGCAGCCTTTTCCGCCAAAGAGACCGGGGGTCAGCTAACCACCGGACCGGAAACCCTGGACCTGGGCTTTTTCTCACTGGACGACCTCCCTCCTTTAGCCTTCCCCCGAGACGAGCAGATCTGGGCCCGCTGGCGGGACATAAGGGATGGAGGGTGATTCGGTTGTCCCGAATCTATCTGGGTATCGAAGGACCCTGAACGGCAACATGATCGCAGACATTTTTGATCGAGGAGCCGTAGCCGCCAGACGAATCGTTCGGCAGCTACCCGGCACAGCTCTGGACCTGCTGTTTCCCCTGAACTGCCTAGGATGCCAGCGGGAAGGGAAAGTCTTGTGTGCAAGCTGCGTTGACAGCCTGCCGAAACTAACGCCCCCGTTCTGCCGCGTCTGCGCCCAGCCCAACGCCCCGGCCACCTGCCATTGGTGCCTGGAATCTCCACCGGCCTTCGACGGTATACGGGCGCCCTACGAGATGGAAGGAACAGTCAAAGAAGCGATTCACAACCTGAAATATCGCGGACTGAAAGCCGCGGCCCCGGAGTTGGCCGAGTTGTTGGCCAGTTATCTCGAAGAACACCCCATTCCTGGCGACGTGCTGACGCCGGTGCCCCTGCACCCTCACCGGTTGCGGAGCCGTGGCTACAACCAATCGGCTTTGCTAGCCAAGGAATTGTCTAAGAAACTGGGACTGGACATGGACCAGTCGCTGTTGATCCGCGCCAAGAACAACCCTCCCCAGGTAAGCGCTTCCCGAGAGAAGCGCCGGGAGAACGTGCAGGGCAGTTTCCGGTGCGACGGTCCGGCCGACGGGCGGTCAGTAATCTTGGTGGACGACGTGGCCACCACCGGCAGCACTCTGTCCGCCTGCGCCGCCGTGCTCAAGGCCGCTGGCGCGAGTTCGGTTTGGTGCCTGGTCTTAGCTCGGGAGAGTTAACCCCTGCTCGCATGCTGGTTCTCGCCCGGACTACGGCTCTACGACGAATCGTACACCATCTACGACGAGTTCCATCGATTGACAACGGCCATACCGTCTGCTGAAATAGGCACAATACCTGATTTGGGGCGGCCTGTTGCGAGCGCCCGATCGTCCTGAGATTTTCGAATGGCGAGGGGGCGGTGGTTCGACAAGCTCACCACCAGCGGGAGCAGGCTCAGTATGAAGAGGAGCAGGCTCACCACAAACCGCGATCGGTCCACCTGGAACGGTATTAGGACCTCGAACTCCGATAGCGGCAAACTGAAAATACGGAGGAAACAACGATGGCGGACAAAACGTTGATATACGTCGGCGCGGAAGCCAGCGGGATCTACCGGAAAGAAGCCGGCGAGTCTCGTTGGGAGAACCTGACTCGGGGAATGGCCCCGTCTGCCCAGGCCCGGACCATTGCGATCCATCCCCAGAACCCAAATATAGTATTCGCCGGAACCCAGCGGGGCGTATACCGCAGCAACGACCGGGGCGACAACTGGGAGCGGATGAACATGACCGAGGGCCGGGTGGTCTGGTCTCTGAAATTCCACCCCACCAACCCCCAGACAATGTTCCTTGGCACCGAGGGCAGCGAGGTTTTCAAGAGCGAGGACGGCGGGGAAAACTGGACCTACCAGGCCACCATCTCCAACCCAGACTCGGTCCAGATGGCCTTCGCCACCCGGATCCTGGGGCTGGCTATTGAAGCCAAAGACCCCGACAACATGTTCGCGGCTCTGGAAGTCGGCGGCGCGGCCCGAAGCTCCGATGGGGGTAAGTCCTGGCAGGTAACCAACAACGATTTTGCCGGTGACGTTGACCTGATGGACCTGCACGGCGTGGCCGTCGGCTCGGCGGACTCCAGCTCGGTGTTCATTTCCAACCGGGTCGGCGTCTGGCGCACCACGGACCGCGGCGACAACTGGGAAAACCTCGGATTCGAGCGTTTCTCCGACATTAAATACTCCCGGGGAATCCAGGCTTCGCCCGGCGACCCTAATACCCTATACGCTTGCGTGGGCATGAACTTCGGCAGCGAAGAGGGCGGTGTATTGCGGACCACCGACCTGGGAGAAACTTGGGAGCGCTTCGACAAGGGCGTAAGCCCCAAGAGCACCACCTTCGGCGTGGCCATCAACGCCCAGCAGCCGGAACAGGTGTATTTCTGCACCCGCAAGGGACAGGTGTTCGGCACCCATGATGCCGGTGCAAGCTGGACGGAAGATGCCCTTCCCGAAGGCGTCTCCAGCGTCATCAGCGTGGCCTGCGCTTCGGCTTAGTTGCTTGATTCCGGCTTCGGCGTACCGCCCACCTCGGCCCATATGGCACGAATAAAAGCGAGATTGTCGGCCTACCGTAGGGGCAGGTTTGAAACCTGCCCCTACACCGCGTATAGGAAACAGCGGCGAAAGCAATGTTTCTTCCGGAATAGCGCTATCCTAGATCTGTCTATTCGCCGGTTGCTGTACGCACCTGAACGGAGGGTGTGAGACGTCATGGCCGATATACCCGTACATGACCCGGTAAAGGCGGCCGCCGCTCTTGCCCCGAAGATACGGGAAGCTCGAGATGAACTGGATTCGGCGCGCCGCCTCCCCAAACCGCTGGTTGAGGAATTGGACAAGGCAGGTCTGCTTCGGCTAGGTCTGCCACGCTCCATGGGCGGTCTTGAGTCCGACCCTCTGACCTCATTCCACGCCATTGAAGAGCTATCCAGGGCCGACGGTTCGGTTGGTTGGTGCGCCATGCTATCCAGCGGCACCGCCGTTTTAACGGGATGGCTAAAGGCTGACGTGGCGCGGTCAATGTTCGGTCAGCCACCCGAATTCAGATTGGCTGGCTCAATAAGGCCGGAAGGCCGCGCCCTCAATGTGGACGGCGGCTACCGGGTGAGCGGGCGATGGGACTACGCCAGCGGCGTCGACCACGCAAGCTGGCTGTTATGTACCTGCAACGTTGAGGACAATAACGGTCCTCTCCTGACTGCCGAGGGTACACCGGTGACCCGGGTGTTGTTCGCCCCGGCTCAGGCCGCCACGATCATCGACACGTGGGACGTGATGGGCATGAGGGGCACGGGCAGCAACGACTTCGTCTTGGATGACGTGTTCATTCCTGATGAACATACTTTCTCTCTCCTGGACCCTCCTCAGGAGAAGGGTACAGTCTACCATCCCCGATTCGTCTTCGCCGGCCTTTGGACGCAGACCGTCGCCAACTCTTTGGGCATGGCTCGTGGCGCGATGGATGCATACTTGCAGTTGGCGGAACAGGCTAGCTCCACCATGTCTTCGACCCTCCTGAGAGACCGAGCGCCGACTCAGAGCGCCGTTGGGGAAGCCGAAGCTATCATCAGTGGGGCCCGCGCCTACGTTCTCGACGCCGTGGGCAGGGCTTGGCGAGCTGTCTGCGATGGATGTGAGGACCCAAGCTGGGAGATTGCTCAAGCCCGGCTGGCTATCACTCACGGGATGCGGGAATCGGTAAGAGCCGTGGACATCTTATTCCACGCCGCTGGGACCAACGCCATCCATCGCGGGCATCCGTTGGAGCGGTTCTTTCGAGATATCCACGTCGCCGTACAGCATGTCGCGGGCTTGCCCTCCAACATTGAGGCAGGAGGCCGGGTGATGCTGGGGCTGCCGCCCGGCGGACCGGGCTGGTAGATCAGCTCGTAGCGAAAGAATGGGCAGGGGGCTAGGCTTCGCTGCGGTCCCATTCCGGCAATACCCAATATCCATCCTGTGGAATCTCCACAGCCCCGGACAAACCCTGGGCCCGCTTTAGCCGCTGCACGTTGAAGAGGTGGGTGGTGAACTCGTAATAGCGGTGAAGAAAGGTGGTTTCCAAGGTTATGTAAACCTTTGATGTGTCGCCGGGAACCGGGCGGACGCCCCCGGAAAATAGCTGGGGATATTGGGTGAACAGGCCGGTGGCGGGTGATTCCAGTTCTTTACTTCTCAACGAGCCAACCGTCTCCGATGACAGTATCGACCAGCAGAGGTCCAACCCCAGAACCAACTTCTCCAAAATAGCTGCCGGTTGCCAGTACAGGTTCTCGTCCAGGCGCCGGTCGAATGGGGAGTCCAACAGGCGGTCGTACTCCTCTCCCTTGGGTGAGCCTTGGGGGAAAAGAATCTTACCCCACCGGTTCCAGAGCCACCGCAGGTCGCCCGACGCCATGTGGCTCAGGTTGCGGCGAATGCTCCACTTGCTCCACTCCCACCGGTCCGACTCGAAGTCCAGTTGAGCGTCGGTAAGACCCTGGACCTCGGCGGAAACCCACTGGTAGATCCGGTTTTCAAATTGGGGGAACAAGGACGTGGCCGGAGCGTCGTCCGGGGCCAGATTAGTTGTCATGGTTGTTATTCTCCAAGTCTGCTTGCCTTAAGCAGCCGGCAATATAGCATCTTACAGCGCCGCCGCGGGTCGTCCTGAGCGGAACGAAGAATTTTTCGTCGCGAATCTCCCGCTCTGGGAATTACCCCTCACCCCCGGTCCCTCTCCCGCGGGAGAGGGGTGGCCCCAGGCCGGGGTGCGGGCCACGTGACGTATTCTCACCCGTCGATGGCTCCAAACCTTCTTTCTTAAGCCCCTACCCAGGTCTCCGACCAGGCCAAGCAGGCCGTGCTGCTCTCTTTGTCGCCCCGAGTTTCTGGGGTCACATTTCCTTGGGCGATCTCACCGTTAAAGGTGATCTGCGCCCTCCTGGCCGGAACGAAGCAACTGTACACCCCGATGTCCCGCCCCGGAGTGGTCCCGACCGGCGCCACCAGCATGAAGGGCTGGGCGAAGTCGTACCAGGTGAGGGCAATCATGTCTTCGTCGCTCTCGATAGTCTCGGTCCAGAAGGAGTTAGTGTCCCCAAAGTTGTCGAATTCTGCCTGCATAACCGGCATATTCTGGTCGGCGAACTCGGGGAAGAGGTGGGTTTCGATGGTGGCTTGTAGCCAGCGGGTCATGGCGATGTTATCCGAGTATATGCGAACCTCATCATCGACAAGGTCGCTCTTGAAAAACAAAACGTGCCCCGCGCCCGCCGGCGAATACAAGATTCGCCAGTGGCTTATGCGAGTCGTCTGGGCTCCGCCCTCTTCTTGGACTAGACGGATAAAAGAGTTTTCCCCGGTTAGTAGCACGCGGTTGGGATCTGTAGGATTGGTGGTCATGAATGGACCTCTTATTAGCAGATTCTAAGTTGCAATGTCGTAGCCACACATTCAAGCTACCGGGAATGTAACTCCTTGTCCACCCGTTCTGCCAGGAACACCTTGAGCAGGGATTGGTAGGGCACGTCCCGCCTGTTAGCCAAGAGCTTGAGTTCGTCCAATAGAGATTCTGGTAGCCGGATTGAAATCGATTTTGTCGAAGGCTTCAGGTTGCTCAACGTCAACCGTCTAGCATTGCTCCAGTCAACGAACTCGGTGGAGTCGTGGTTGGCCCAGAAATCTCGCTCTTCGTCCTCTGAAGCGAAGTTTGGTATTGGTTTAATCATCTCCACGCTCATATACGCTCCGTTCTCGCATACCATCTGTATAGAATATTTTAGAGGCCGCCCCCTGCTTAGCGGAGCGGCCTCTTTACGAATCCTATGTACCTTAATTCCGTTTCCCCGAATCCGGTCAGTCCTTAGCCGGGAACCAGTCCTGCTTCCAGGGCCAGTCGCCGGTGGAGCTATCGTAGGCCGGTTGTCCAGCGTCCACCCGGTCGCGGTAGGGGCTGGTGATGGGTTGCTGATAGGGGTAGATGCCGCCTTCGTAAGCCTCAGGGCCTTTCTTGAAGTGCTTGGCCGACTCCAGAGTTTCCACGAAGGGCATGTCGATGTCGTAAAGCTGCTCCAACTTCTTGGGCCGCGGGCCAGCCTTGGAGACGTGGCCGTACAACTCCCGGCCCACTACGTCTTCGAGCATCCAAACGCAGTCGATGAGCTTATCCATGTCCACCCCGGTGTCGACGCCCATGTCCTCCATCATGTGGAGCAAGTCCTCGGTGGGGGCCATACCGGTGGCGCGGCCGTTGCCGCAGTACGGGCAACCGCCCAAGCCGCCGATGGTCCCGTCCAAGTCAAGGGTGTCGTCCGGTCCTAGAACTCGCATGGCCGCATACGCCGAGGCGATGGCCATGTTCCGGCCGTTGTGGAGGTGCAAACGGATGTGATTGATCTCTGGCCAGCGTTCTTTGACTCGGTAGACGCTCTCCTCGACCTTGGCCGGGGTGCAGTGGCTCATGGGATCGCCCATGGCGCAACTGCGCACTTCGATACCGACCTCGTCCCACATACTGTGCTGCCGCTCCAGCATGGTCATCAGGTTATCAACCGGGAAATCTCCCAGGAAGTTGGAGCCCCAGCTGGCGTTGGTGCCGATGCCGGCCTCTTTGATGTTCAACTCTTGGGCCTGGGCGATGACCTGGGGCCAGCGCTCCATCTCCTGCATCTGGGTGCGGTTGGTGTTCCGGCGGACAAAAACGTCGCACATGTGAACGCCCAAGCGAGGATACTGGTCCCGCTCGATGGTCAACGGAGGCGAGTAGGCCCTTGCCCTTTCAACGCCCCGGGAGTTCAATGCCAGGGCGGTATAATTGATGCCCGGTTTGGGGGTGAATTTGGTGACGATCTCGTCGATGCGCTCCATCTGTGGGGTCCACTTAGGACTCACGAAAGAACCGACAACGATCTGCTTCAATCCGGTCTCCGACAAGGCGTCCAGGAGCATAATCTTGTCTTCCACCGAAATCTGGGAATCTTCGATCTGCATGCCCTCGCGCATGCCTTCTTCTTTGTAATTAACCTTCGGGTAATCAGGCATAGCTCCTCCTCTCCCGATGATGATAGGGCGCCTGCCAGCACCCACGTGTCTTGCGTGGCAGGATTGTATTGCTCTTCGAGACTGATTGTCAAGAAAAACTTGGTTTGCCGGAGCTGGGATCAGCCGATTCTTTGCGAGCTGATTTCCCTAGATATTTACGCTTCAGCCTTAGAGGAAATTCCCATCTTCCGGTTTGGAGATTAGCCGGTATCAGTAATACTGCTTAGCTGCTCGAAATAGTCGGGGAAGGTCTTGGAAACGCAACTGGGGTCGTTGATCGTGATTTCCGATGTTCCCAAGGCCGCCAAGGAAAAGGACATCGCCATTCGGTGGTCGTCATACGTGTCGATAGTGGCGGGGACAATCTCCGTTGGAGGCGTGATCTCCAGGAAATCCCGCCCTTCGAACACTTCCGCCCCCACCTTCCTTAGCTCAGTGGCCATCGCAACCAAGCGGTCGGTTTCCTTGACCCGCCAGTTATATATGTTGCGGATCACCGTCGTGCCCTGAGCAAATAGCGCGGTCGTCGCGATGGTCATTGCCGCGTCGGGCATGTGGTTCAAGTCCACATCCACCCCATGCAGTTCTCCACCGGTAACTTCGATCCAATCCGGTCCTCGCCTTACCGTAGCGCCCATCTCTTCCAGGATACCGGCATGTTCAACGTCGCCCTGCACGCTGTCGGCTCCTACGCCGTTGACGCGGACCGTGCCTCCCCGAATCGCCGCGGCGGACAGGAAGTAGGTGGCTGAAGAAGCGTCGCCTTCTACCAGTGCCCTTCCCGGTGACTGATATCCCTCTCCCGCAGGGACACGGAAGAATCGGTGGTCTTGATTCTCCACCCGGACCCCGAACCGCGCCATCACGTCGATCGTCATGTCGATGTAGGGTTTAGAGACCAGTTCGCCTTCTACTTCGATCACCATCTCCCGCTGGGTCAACGGAGAAGCCAGAAGCAAGGCGGTAAGGTATTGGCTGGACACGTCGCCTCTAACGGAAACACTGCCTCCATTAAGTCCGTTGGCTCGGATCCGCAAGGGCGGGTAACCTTCTTCCCCCAGGAATTCTATTTCCGCGCCCATCTGCCGCAGGGCGTCGGCCAGGTCGGCGATGGGGCGCTCCAACATGCGGGGTTCGCCGGTCAACGTGAATACGCCCCTACCCAGGCACAACGCGGCAAAAAGAGGCCGAATCGCCGTGCCCGCGTTGCCCAGAAATAGACTGGTTTCTTGCGGCGCAAAAGGACCACCTAAGCCTTCGATCAGACAGGCCGTCCGGTCTGGCGAGAGTTCCAGAGAAACTCCCAAGGTGCGCAGCGCCGCCACCATGTGCCGAGTATCGTCACTGTCCAGCAGGTTGTGCACTTCGGTCGCGCCGTGGGCAAGGGCTGAAATCAGCAAAAGGCGGTTGGATAAGCTTTTCGAACCGGGTAGCTTAATCTCGCCTTCCACGTGGCGGACCGGCTTCAAGATTAATTGTTCCATCATGGCCCGCCTAAGCCGCTATTTCCCAGATGGAGCATGGCACCGTCAAGAGACGAAGGAGACACGACAACCTGGGATACCACAATCTTACCACCCCGTCGTCTTGTCAATCTCCGGTTCTGTTGACACTCGTATTCAGAGTCTCCTATAATGGCGGCGTCTTAACAATAGAATAGGTCGAGGCACGTAGGGGAGCTCGGTTTAGCCGGGCTGAGAGGGAGACCGCATATGTCACCGACCCTTGCGAACCTGATCTGGGTAATGCCAGCGTAGGGAACAGGCACTCATTCGTCTTGGTCATTTGGGCCGGGCCGCCATTTAACTTACGTTGGCGGCCTTTATTTTTTGGGAAGTGCATATTCGCACAGGTCTCTGAGGATCTACTGCGGCGTCCAAGAAAGACCAAAAATCTTGACCTGGTGAGTTCCTGATCCGGAGAAAGAAAGAAATAGCACGCTCGAGAAAAATCCCCTTTAATCCCCCTTTATTAAAGGGGGACAGAGGGGGATTGGGCTTTCCCCTGTCAGACAAGGTCTGATATGGCGAGCGACGCTGGAATCACTTCCAAGATCCGCGTGGAGTCCCTTAACAAGTCCTTCAATGTGGACGGACGCCGGGAACTGGTGTTGGATGACATCCAACTAACCGTCGGCGAAGGCGAGTTCGTCAGCATCATCGGCCCCAGCGGCTGCGGCAAGAGCACTTTGCTCAACATCGTCGCCGGCCTAGATTCCCCCGATTCAGGTACGGTAACGTTCGAAGGCAGCCCAGGCGTTTCCGCCCTGGGACGCGTCGGTTACATGCAGCAGAAAGACCTCCTGCTGCCATGGCGCACCGTTCTGGACAACGCCATCCTGGGTTTGGAGTTGCACGGAATGCCCCGCCGCCAGGCCCGGACCCGGGCTTTGGAACTCACGGAGTTTTTCGGCTTGAAGGGCTACGAAAGTCAGTATCCTTATGCCCTGTCCGGCGGTATGAAGCAGCGAGCCGCGTTTCTTCGCACTATGTTGATGGACCAGGAGATCGTCCTCTTAGACGAGCCATTCGGAGCGCTGGATGCCCTGACCAGAGTCCAGATGCAAGAGTGGCTACTGCAACTGTGGGACTCTCTGCGTAAGACCATCGTTCTCATCACCCACGATATGGACGAAGCGATACTTCTTTCCGACCGTGTCTACGTGCTCACCCACCGGCCCGGCCGCGTCACCATGGTCCTGGACGTAGACCTGCCACGGCCCAGGAGTTACGAACAGGTTACCGAGCCCTCTTTTGCCCGGTTGAAATCCCGGTTGCTGGAGCCTCTACGGGAACAGAAACCCAAGGAAGCTCAAGGTCTTGCCGGAAAGGAGGGGCTGTGAAAGATCCCACCGGCGAATACGCTTCCGGACACCGGGGGCAGGGCAGAATCGGTTCGACCTTGTCAAAGCTCCGGTCTTGGGCTGCGCCGGTCACGATCCTGCTAGGCATCGTTGTTCTTTGGGAGCTTGGGGTCCAGGTATGGGACATTCCCAAGTGGCAGCTACCTTCGCCGTCGGAGATAGGGCAGGAGTTGGCCTCCAGCCGAAGTTTGCTGCTGGAACATATGCTGGTCACCTTGGAAGAGATCGTCCTGGGGTTTATCGCCGCTCTGGCATCGGGTCTGGTATTGGCGACAGCCATCGCCTACTCCCGGATCCTGGAGAGGTCCGTCTACCCCATCGTCATCGCGTCCCAAACCGTGCCCATCATCGCCATCGCCCCGTTGTTGCTGATATGGGTGGGTTACGGTATCGCCCCCAAGGTCATCGTGGTGGCCCTGATCTGTTTCTACCCCATCGCCGTCAATACGGTGGACGGTCTGAAAGCGGTTGATCCCGACATGGTCAACATGATGAAGACCCTGGGCGCGTCCCGATGGCAGGTTTTCACCAAGCTGCAGATGCCCACGGCCATGCCCTACATGTTTTCCGGGATCAAAGTGGGCATATCGGTCAGCGTCATCGCGGCGGTGATCGGCGAATGGGTGGGCGCCAGCGCTGGATTGGGATACCTAATCACATATTCCCAACCGCTCTTTCTCACGGCTAGGGTGTTCGCGGCAATCGTCGTTCTTTCGGCCATGGGCATCTCGCTGTTCGTTTTGGCCAGCGTGGTGGAACGGATGATGCTGCCCTGGTACTACACAGAGAAGCGGGCGAACTCGATAGAACGAATGTAGAAATCAGTCAAAGGTGGTGGTTCGACAAGCTCACCACGAACGGAGATGGAAACTCCCTCCGAACGGAGATGGGGACTCCCACCGTTCGTCCTGAGCCTGTCGAAGGACCTGGCAGTCTAATTTTGAACTCTCCAAGGATGTTGGAGAATATCTGGGACAAGTGATTCTGATTTCTTAATCAAGGAGCGTAAGTTGTATGCATAAATTTTTCGCGGCTTTTGTGTTGGCATTAGGTCTTCTGCCGGTTTTGGCGGCCTGCGGCGGCAGCACGGCCCCAACGCCCCAAATCGAGGCAGAGGTGACGTCCTTCCCGCCGGTGTCTGTGGTCTTGGACTGGTTCCCCTGGTCCAACCACGCCGGCCTGTTCATCGCCAAGGACCGGGGCTACTTCGCCGCCGAAGGTTTGGACGTGGACATCCACCCTCCCGCCGACCCGTCGACGGTACTGCAAACCGTGGCTACCGGACGGGACGACTTCGGCATCAACTATCAGACGGGGGTGCTAATTGCCAGGCAGGAGGGCGTGCCGGTGGTGTCCATCGCGGCTATAGTGCAACATCCGCTCAACTCGGTCATGAGCCTCAAGGGCTCGGGCATCACCGAACCCAAGGACCTGGCCGGAAAAACGGTGGGATGGCCGGGGATTCCCGACAACGAATTTTTGCTGGCCACCATGCTAAAGAGCCAGGGCAAGTCGCTGGATGACGTGGAACTGGTCAACGTGGGGTTCGACCTGGTGCCCGCTTTGATCGGCAAGAAAGTGGACGCGATAGTCGGCGCTTATTGGGTCCACGAGTCCATCTCCGCCATTAACCAGGGCTTCCCGGTCAACATCATGCGTATGGAGCATTATGGCGTCCCCGATTTTTACGAACTCGTATTGGTGACCAACGAGGAGAAGATCAAGGAAAATCCGGAGTTGGTCCAGCGTTTCGTCCGGGCGGTGACCCGAGGCTATCAGGACGCTATCGCCGACCCGCAAGGCGCGGTTGAGCTGCTCAAGCGGGTTCGGCCCGAAGTTGATCTGGCCATCGAGAGTCCCGGCGTGGACATGCTGGCTCCTTTGTGGAGTTCCGATCAAGGAGTTTTCGGCTGGCAGGACGAGACTCGTTGGGTGGAGTTTGCCGCCTGGATGGAAGAGACCGGACTTCTCAAGCCAGGCAGCGACGTTAGCGCCGCTTTCGACAACAGCTTCGTGGCGGCCGGGCAATAAACCGCACGGCCGCAGTCCTTCAAGATCGATCGTTTTAGGCGTGGCCTGGCTTGAATGATATACTTGTGCCGACCCAGCCGCTCGAAGATCCTAATCTCGTTTAAGCTACGAAGGAGCCTGGGATGTCACTGTATTTCCTGTTGGGGACTCTCTCATCCGGCGGTCGAAACATGATCCACAACGAACCGAATCTACTGGTCAATTGCACCAGCAACGTTGACATTCCTGGCGCTAAGATATTGGGCACCTATGCCGTCTTGGGACGTTACGACTACGTATTGATGGTTGATGCGGACGACAACGAAGCGGTGGCCAAGATTTCCTTGGAAATAGGCGTGGGAACGGGGCTCCACATCGAAACTCTTCCTGCCATCGCCATCGGTTTTCTGGCGGATACTTCGCCGGAAGACCCGCTGGACCGGCCCGCCTACATCCAGGAAACGCCGGACCGTAGCGGCCTGACCTAAGATTACGCCCGCGTCTAATTCCATCGGAGGCCCACGCGTAAATGGGACTGAGCGACGAACTTAAGGACGGCGTCGGCCCGATCTGGGAGCAGGTGGTCACCCATCCCTTCGTGATTGAGTTGGGAGACAACACCCTGTCCCCGGAACGGTTTCGCGTCTACTTCGATCAGGACCACCTCTTCCTCAAGGACTGGGCCATCCTCCTCAGCCTGGCCACCGCCAAAGCGCCCGACTTCGACGCCGCCCGCCGATTGGTGGGATTCCTACATCTGGGTTTGGGCGGCGAGGAAGGGTTATTTCAACAAGCGTTCCGGGAGCGGGGCTTGTCCCGTCAAGACGTGGCCGGCATGGAATACCGGCCGACAACCTTCCACTACAGCGGCTACCTGCGCAACGTAGCCTATACCGGCACATATACCGACGTTATCGCCACCCTGCTGGCGGTGGAGTGGCCCTACATGGACTGGGCCCAGCGGTTGGCGTCTGCCGGAAAACGCCCCTCCAACCGTTATTACCAGACGTGGATCGACCTGCACACCAGCGATGGGATGACCGGCTTCGTGTCGTGGTTGCGCGAAACGGTGGACGAAGCCCCCCTCAGTCCGGTTGACCGGCCCCGGCTGCAGGCGATCTTCCGCGACGTGCTGCGATACGAGCTAGAGTTCTGGGAAATGGCCTACAATGACGAGGAGTGGCCTCAGTGAAGGTCCCTAAAGCCATGACCATCGCAGGGTCGGACTCGGGTGGTGGGGCCGGCATCCAAGCCGACCTCAAAACCTTCGCCGCCCTGGGCGTCTATGGCGCATCCACGCTGACCGCCATCACCGCCCAGAACACGGTGGGGGTTACCGCGGTTCACGAAATACCCACCGACGTTATCACCGCCCAGATCGACGCCGTGCTGTCCGACATCGGCGCCGATGCTGTGAAGACGGGCATGCTGTCCAGCGGCGCTATCATCGAATGTGTCGTTGAGGCGTTGAAAAATCACGGCGTACGACAACTGGTGGTGGACCCGGTCATGGTGGCCAAGAGCGGCGATTCTCTGCTGCGGGAAGACGCTGTCGATACTCTCCGCACCCGGCTGCTGCCCCTGGCTGCGGTTGTCACTCCTAACATCCCCGAAGCCGAGGCGTTGACCGAGACGAAAATAGTTTCCGACGCCGACGTGCGCCGCGCCGCCGAAGCGATCGTCGCCATGGGCGCCCGGTCGGTGGTCGTGAAGGGCGGCCATCGAGAGGGCCCCGCCACCGACCTGTTTTATGACGGCTCGGATTTTCGAGAGTTCACGGCCCCACGTATTGACACCGTCAACACCCACGGCACCGGCTGCACCTTCGCCTCGGCGGTTGCCGCCGGATTGGCCCGGGGCATGACTGTAACCGAATCGGTCGCCCTTGCCAAGGATTACGTGACCGAGGCTATCCGCACCTCCTTCCCCATTGGCCAGGGACACGGACCTCTGAACCACTTCTACAAGCTCTGGGAGTGAGGCATCCATGACAACTTTCCGTCAGCAGGTCGAGGTCGGTCCCAGAGACGGTTCCCGGTATCAGCCGGTGATCGCGCTGGTGGACACCGCTTCCACCTACGCGGTGATGCCCTCGCCCATGCTGTCCATGCTGGGGATCGACCCGTTTTGGACGGGTGTCTTGGAGCGGGCGGACGGACGAAGCGAGGAGCGGTCCCTGGCGGAGATCCGCCTCAAGATCGGAGATGCGGAACGCACCGTTGTCTGCGTCTTCGGTCAGCCCGATAGCCAACCGGTCCTTGGCTCCCACACCTTGCAGGCATTCGGGTTAACCGTGGAGCCGGGCACCACAGCGCTTGCTCCCGGAACCGTCTTTCTACCTTAATCCGACGCCCTGAATACAAACTCGGTGCCGACGCTGTTCTGAATGAAGGCCTCCGGCATCGCCTGGGCGATCCGGTGGGTAGCCGCCCAACCGGTACAGTGGCCGGGCACTATGTACCGGGGTCCGATCTCTTGCAGGGCGGAAACCGTGGCGGGAATGATTGGCTCGAACAGGCCTCCGGTCAGGTGGAATCCCCCGATCACCGCATGTATTGCCTGGATTCCGGTCAACGCCTGAGCGTTTCGTATTATGTTAATGATCCCCGCATGGCCGCAGCCCGTTATGACCACCAGTCCTTGTCCTCGCAGATTCATGATGGCGCATTGATCGTCCATGATCAGTGGATCGGGCTCCCAGGCGCCGCCGCGGTTGGCGTAATGAATCGCGAACCCCGTTTCGAACTCGGTCCTCCGGGCAACCTCACCGGAGGCCAGGATTCCTCCGTCAACCAACATGGACGGGCCGGTCTCCTCGATAACCTCTATGTATTCCCGTTGGAAATCCGCTTTCCGGGGAGCAGGCAACTGGAGCTCATGGCCGTCTGGCAACACGATCTTACGGTCCAAGTACGCGTCCGGGTGGAGGACCAGCGGCAGGTTTCTCGCGCCCAGCCGTTGCACCAATCCGGGCAGCCCCAGAGAGTGATCGGCATGACCATGGCTCAATATGATGGCCTGCAGGTCCGGCGCTCTGATCTCCAAAGCGTCCAGGTTGTTCAGCAACCCAGACCGGCTGACCCCTGTGTCGAACAGAACCGTGCTAGTCGCTCCGCCCCGGTTCACCTTTATCAGCGCGGAGAACCCGTGCTCAGCCACCAGGTGCATGTTGCCTAGCGGATTAGGGTTGGAACCGACGACGGGCAACCACTTAGGCCCCAACATGTACCGCTCGGCCACATCAGTCCCGGCCATCAACACGTCAATAACGCCGTCCACCACCGTAGTCACCCGTACTTCATCCACTTCCGCCGGGATGATGTAAGACTGTGCCATTGTTCGCTCCGCCGCCGGTCTGGCTGTGCGATCTCCAAACCCGAAGCCAACATACTACGCTGTCGAATCCCAATCAATGCGGTAGTGAGCCTAAAGCGCTGCCACGTTCCATAGCTTCAAGACTAAATCTAGGAGGACAATACCATTAAACACAGGCGGTCACCCAACAGGTGCGGTATAATTGCCACCGGGAGCCTTATTGTGTAGGCTCCCTTCACCGTTTTATTTTCCAGAGGTTAACCAACAATGTTCAAGCCGGTCTCCAGCCGCGTCAGCTTCCCCGAGATCGACGCGGGTATCCTGAATCATTGGAAAGACAGGGACGTGTTCCACCGTACCGAGACAGAACGGAAGGACTCTCCCTTGTTCATGCTTTTTGAGGGGCCGCCTACAGCCAACGGCAGCCCCGGCATCCACCACGTCCTGGCGCGGGTATTCAAGGACGTCATCTGCCGTTATCGCACGATGAAGGGCTACCGGGTGCTCCGGAAAGGCGGCTGGGACACTCACGGCCTTGCGGTTGAGCTGGAGGTTGAAAAGTCCCTGGGCCTGGCCACTAAGCGGGACATCGAAGAGTACGGCATAGAAAAATTCAACCAGAAGTGCCGGGAGAGCGTGTTCCACTACTTGAAAGAGTGGGAGACGATGACCGACCGCATCGGCTATTGGGTGGACATGGACCACCCCTACGTAACCCTGGAGAACGAGTACATCGAGTCGGGCTGGTGGATACTCAAGGAGCTTTGGGACAAGGGACTGCTATACCGAGACATGCGGGGGACCCCCCACTGCCCCCGTTGCGTCACCAGCCTCAGCTCCCACGAAGTCGCCCTAGGATACAAAGAAGACACCCCCGACCCATCGGTATTCGTAAAATTCCGCGTGGAGACCCCCCCTCAATCCCCCCCTTCGCAAGGGGGGGCGGAAAGTAATGATGCCACCTCCCAAGGCGGGGAAGCTAGTGATTCTCCCCCCTTTGGTAAAGGGGGGCCGGGGGGGATTTCGCCCCCCACCTACCTCCTTGCCTGGACCACCACGCCCTGGACCCTGCCCGGTAACACTGCTCTCGCCGTGAACGAGGCAGCCGAATACTCCGTGGTCGAGTTAGACGGGGAAGGCGGTAAGGAACACCTAGTGCTGGCCACCGCCTTGCTGGATGCCAACATCAAACAAAACCATACGGTGGTGGCCACATTGAAGGGGGCTGACTTAGTCGGCGTCTCGTACCAACCCCTGTACCAACCGGCGGACTTCGGAACGGAGATCCAACAGTTCGTCCGCCGGGAGTCCGCAGACGGCACAGCCATCACAGAGCTAACTACCGTTTCCGGATTACATCCTCGGGTTGTCGCGGCCGATTTCGTGTCCATGGAAGACGGCACCGGCATCGTCCACATCGCCCCGGCTTTCGGCGACGAGGACTTGGGACTGGGGCGGGAGAAGGAGCTGGCCTTCGTCCAGCCCGTGGACCTTCAGGGCAACGTCACCGGCAATTATGCCTTCTCCGGCAAGTTCGTGAAAGACGCCGACCGAGACATCATCAACGACCTGCGGGACCGGGGGCTGCTGTTCCACCGGGACGTTTACCTCCATACCTATCCCTTCTGCTGGCGTTGCGACACCCCGCTGCTCTACTACGCCAAGAACTCCTGGTACATCCGCACCTCGGCCCTCAAGGACCAGATGGTCGAGGGCAACAGCGCGATCAACTGGTATCCCGACTACATCAAAGAGGGCCGGTTCGGCGAGTGGCTGCGCAACAACGTGGACTGGGCTATCTCCAGGGAAAGGTATTGGGGTACGCCCATCCCCATCTGGCAATGCCAGGAATGTACCGAATCTCTGTGCATCGGAAGCGTTAAGGATCTCAAGGACCACGCCGCACCAGGCGACCGGGAGAAGCTGGACACATTGGACCTGCACCGTCCCTACATAGACGATATCCTGCTGCAATGCCCGGCCGATGGCTGCAAAGGCCAGATGCACCGCATCCCCGAGGTTATGGACGCCTGGTTCGACTCGGGAGCGATGCCTTTTGCCCAATGGCACACTCTGCACATCGACGATGTAGACAAACTTCAGGAGGAGGGCAAATTCCCCGCCGATTACATCTGCGAGGCGGTGGACCAGACCCGGGGCTGGTTCTACAGCCTGCACGCCCTGTCCACCCTGCTGAAGGGACAGCCATCCTACAAAAACGTCATCTGCCTGGGCCTGATCCTGGACGAGCAGGGCCACAAGATGAGCAAGCGGATAGGCAACGTGGTGGAGCCAATACCGGTGCTGGACGAGCACGGGGCCGACGCTCTGCGCTGGTACCTGTTTACCGCGTCTCAGCCCGGTGAGCCCCGCCGATTCTCCGCCAGACTGGTAAGCGAGACCCTGCGCCGGGTGATGCTGACCCTGTGGAACGTCTATTCCTTCTTCACCAACTACGCTTCTATAGATGGATTCGACCCGCAGCAAACCCCGGCGGATTGGAAGCCGGAGAACGAGTTGGACCGGTGGATACTTTCCTAGTTGAACACCCTGATCGAACAGGTGGACGGCTACCTGGACTCATACGACCCAACCAACGCCGGCCGCCGTTTGC
>JAKUQE010000320.1 GCA_022450395.1 Dehalococcoidia bacterium
TGCTAGACTTGCCGAGATAGCTTGGATTCATCGTCAAGTCTTCACCAATAATGGAATCAGCTATAAACAATATATTCTCAAATTAGGGCTGGGTCGGGGCCCCGGCGTTAGAAGAGAGACAATGGATTCTGCAGCTTTTTGGGGATTCATAAAATAACCGGGTCTAAATATTTTCGCCGCAATAACCGATTCAACATTTGGGGAAGCTTACAACTTCATGGTGCGGGACCCAGATATACGCTACGTTCCCGCAGTACGTGAAGACGTTGCTCTGGGCGTAGCCAGCGCCGCGTATTTTGCCGGCGGCTTGGGCGGCGTCATCATGCAGAATTCGGGCATCGGCAACATCATCAACCCTTTGACCTCATTCAGTTTGATGTACAAGATACCCGTGCTTTTGGTGGTTGGCTGGCGCGGCTACGGCGGTCCGCCCAACGACGCCCCGGAGCACTGGATCATGGGGGTGAAAACCCCGGAGATTTTCGACTTGTTGGAAGTACCCTACCAGGTCATGGAACCCGATACCCTGGAATCTGACCTAGACGGTCTGTTGGGCCGCATAATCGAAGAATCGGTGCCCGGAGCATTGATCGTCCGGGCCGGAATGATATCGTGATCGACCGTTACACAGCGATCCAGGCCATCTTGCGTAGGGTCAATCCCGAAGATCTAGTCCTCAGCACCACCGGAATGATTTCCCGGGAAGTCTTCGTCACCAACGACCGGCCGGGCAACTTTTACATGATCGGCTCCATGGGTCTGCTATCTTCTTTTGGGCTAGGCCTGGCACTCCAATTCCCGGAGAAGAAGGTCTACATCCTAGAGGGTGATGGCAGCGCCTTGATGAGCCTAGGCTCCCTTCCACTCATTGCCACCGAGTCTCCCAAGAACCTTTTCCATGTCATTCTGGATAACGAAGCTTATGAGTCCACCGGGTCCCAGCCATCGATAAGCTCCAAGGTTGACCTGGACGAGATCGCCAAGAGCAGCGGATACCCCCATGCCGTCCGGGCCGAAGACCTGGAATCCCTGGAAGACGCTCTGTCGGACTGGGACACGAATCCCGGTCCCCACCTGATTTTGGTGAAGGCCGGGATTGCTCCTGTCGAAGGGATCCCCAGGATACCCCACCCACCAACGGAGATCAGGGACCGGTTCAAAGACCAGGTTTCACCGGAGAGCCTAACTAAGTAAGCACATTTTTCCCGAGGCTGGAGAGTTTCTTGGGGCGCTCACCCACCGCCCTCACTAGTCCTGATGCAGGCATCATCGTTGTACTCCTAGGCTATCGGGCTTCGACCAGAGCCAAGTGAACCTATTTGGCTTTCCCGTCATTTCATCATAGCCCTTCGCATTCAGTAGGAGCCGACCTCTCGTCACCCAGTTCGGCTCGACGAATCACATTACCCACAAAAGGCTGTCCCAAAAGTCGGCCGAGTGTCATGGCGTCGTCAATGCTCAGCCAGATACAGGCAACCGAAGCCGCCGTCCTCAACGGCAGTTCTGATACTCTCGCTGAAAATGAAGCCATCGAACAGATGAAACAAAGACGGTATCGTAAATCGGATCTCTTTGCCGTTCTAACGCCGATTACTGCCTTACCTGTCCAACACATGACCACAGATAGTTCTCCCCCTTGCCCGGGGAAACGGCAGGCCTGTAATCCCAGGGACTTAACCTGGGGATTTGGGAACATCCGGCCCGTCCACAATGACGTGGCTTCGTTTTGGCAACTCGAATCCCTTTAAAACTAGTGCCAGCCGGAGCGTCCCCGATTCGTTGGCTTCGTTTTGGCGAATCGCGTCATCGTGAGGTTATCCCGCAGACGGAGGTTCCCCACGATCGCCATCGCGAGCTTCGCCTACGTTGTGCTGAGCAAGAAGTCGAGCCACCTCGGTATCATCCAGGTAGTCCTTAAGCGGCGTTCCTTTCCGCTTAGGCGTAATTAACCGACGCCAGTCCTCCACTGACCGCTGCTGTGACTCAGGCTCATCATCGGCAGGTCTGGATTCCTCTTCACGTGCGCTCGATTGAGAGGATTCGCTCGCCTCTATCGAGTGTTTGTTCGTCGATCGTGAACTTGAGGGCGTCTCGGATAACTGCCCAACTTCAACCGCCCCCAGTTGTCCTTCAGGGGGTGCACCGACGATGCAATCCTCACCACTCATGGCGGCGACTGCAGCCGCCGATGTGTCATCGGGAGTCAATGCGTCCACGTCCACTGTGACATCCAATGCCGCCGGGAGCAACGGGTGTTCGCCTTGGCGGACCGCTTGCAGGCGTTGGAGTTC
>JAKUQE010000321.1 GCA_022450395.1 Dehalococcoidia bacterium
GTGACAGGTATTCCGACGGCTTGAAGCTTTTACGGTATCCATCCACTATTTGCGGACCTTCTTCGACTCCTAGGCCGAAAAAGTGGGCGTAGGCGAAGGGCAGGCCCAGACTTGCCGCCATATATGCGCTTTCGTAACGGGAACCCAGAAGCCAGACATGGGGCATTCCCGTGGGGACGGGGCCGGCGCGGATGCCGGCAAAGATGTGCCCGGCTTCCAGACTGCCCCCGAGGTGGCCCAGCACGTCGGTTACCTGTTGGGGGAAGTGGCTGATGTCAGCGGGGCGGTTGGGGTAGGACAGGGCCGCGTTGGTCAGTTGATCGCTGCCTGGGGCGCGTCCGATGCCCAGGTCGATGCGCCCGGGATAGAGCGCCTCCAACATTCGGAAGTTTTCCGCCACCTTGAACGCGCTGTAATGGGAAAGCATCACGCCGCCGCTGCCCACCCGGATGGTCTTGGTGCGGGCGGCCACCTGTCCGATCAGTATTTCCGGGCTGGTCCCGGCGAAGTTGGCGATGCTGTGGTGCTCAGCTAGCCAATACCGTTGGTATCCTAGTTTTTCCACCACCGCCGCCAATTCGATGGTATCTCGGAGAGCGTCTCCGGCGGAGTCGCCGTCCCTCACAGGAGACTGGTCGACCACACTCAACATCAGTTGTTCAACCACGTGATAATCCTTTTCCCACCACGGGGGTTCCATGGGGACCGGTTGAGAATTGTACCTGCTTCCGGCATCCTACCCCAATGAGGAGCCAAATCACAAGAGTGAAGAATAAGGCTCCAATACCTAGGAAGGTGCTCCAAGAAGGCCGGGCCGTTGTGATTTCGCAACTAGTCCTGGGACGGGATCAGAATCGGACGGGAAATTCGGGGTATTCACCTCTTCCCGGCGACTGTCAGGGTACGGTATAATTCACCCCTGTATCTATTTAGGCTCAGATGCAGCCTGGGAATCGATAGCCTAACGGTGGTATCGGGCCGGAACCGATCGGAGCCAACCTTCAGCCTGGTCCAGAGAGAATTACTGGCACAACCGAGAGTTACCTGACTGGAGGCGGTATGCCTGAGAAGTACCAAGACGAGATAGAGGAAATCTTGAAGAGGGTCGGCGAGGCGCCTCCCAGCGAACAGCCCCAGGAAGGGGAACGGAGAAGCGTTGTCGATCGAGGTCCCAGGCCGATTCGCGCCAGCCGGGAGGCCCCTGCGGCAGGTCCAAATTATCGTTGGCGGTTGCCAAGAGTCTCACCCGGAAAGGCAATGCTGACCGGCGCGGTCGTTTTGATAGCGGGAATCTGGTTTTGGCCATTGATCTGGGTAGGCCTTGGTTTACTCGCCGTGTCCTACCTTCTGTTTTTTGTCACGCCCAGATCCATTTCCTATGAGAAGAAGTGGCGGGGAAGATCCGTGGATGAGGTC
The DNA here is from genome assembly GCA_022450395.1 of Dehalococcoidia bacterium. GTDB lineage: Bacteria > Chloroflexota > Dehalococcoidia > Lucifugimonadales > UBA3495 > UBA11650. The sequence goes on from JAKUQE010000321.1 coordinate 1,417, forward strand.
CAGTCCCCGTGGGACCGGATCAAGAACTGGCTGAAAAGCGGCTAGAGTTTGGCCGCCCTTTAAACGTCCGGACCCAAGTGTTCGGCTAGGGCGACTATCAGGTTGCCCATGTGAACGTGCTCCGGTTCCACGTCGATCTTGATGTGCTTCTCCCTCAGCTTCCGGCTGCAAACCGGTCCTATGGAAGCGATCGCCAGCGACGGTTGGTCAAGACTTTTCCTCAAGGATTCGTCCCTTCCCATCTGAGCGGCGACGGTCAGCAGGTTTTCAACCTGGGGTTGGCTGGTGAATGCCATGGCATCGATCGCGCCCAGGGCCAGATCGTCGATCAGCCGCACCACCGGCGCCGTATCCTCGGGAAGCCCCCAGGTATACAGCGTGACTTCTCGAACATTAGCGCCGCTTTCTTGCAAACTGCGTTTGAGGAAGCTGTTGGGCCCGCCGTATGCCTGCACCGCCACTTCTTTTCCGGACAAGTCCATATCCTGTATGGCCTGGATCAAGTCCTGTGAGGTGTAGGGTTCCGGCGGCATGACGTCGATGTGAATCTTGTGCCGGCGCAGCACCCTGGCGGGCTTGGGGCTGCGGGCGATGATGGTCCGGGTGTTCAGGCTCCGGAGAAAATCTTGCTCCAGGCCCATGGACGCGGCGGTCTCGACGAGGGCTTGGGTGCCCACGCCGGTGAGCAGGACGACTATATCGACCTGTTCGGCGCAGATATCCTGAATCAATCGCCGCACTTCAGGGCTGTCCTTCAGATAGACCTCCTGAAGGACCGGAGCAGGGTAGGGTGTGCCTCCATGGCGTTCAATCAGCCCCGCCATCTCCGATTGCATGCGGGATTCCAAAAAGGCGACGAC
>JAKUQE010000322.1 GCA_022450395.1 Dehalococcoidia bacterium
CGAACTTCAGGCATCGGCCACCGACGACGGCCTTAACTTCTCCTTGGGCCCTAACATGTCGTTCCCGGTTACCGACGTGTTCAGCTATCTAACGTCCAAAACCGTGGAAGACGTACTGATTCAAGCGGTGCTGCAGGCTCCACTGTTCGGGACGCGGTTCCGCTGGAACGCAACCCGGTTCTTGGCCCTGGTCCGCCATATGGGGGGCCGCCGGGTCCCCGCGCCGATACAACGCATGAGGTCCGACGACTTGCTGGCGGGAGTTTTCCCCGCCCAGGTTGCCTGCCAGGACAACGCCATGCCGGGAGATATCGAGCCACCCAACCATCCCTTGGTTTTCGAAACTATCCGCGACTGCCTGACCGAAGCCATGGACATAGAAGGCCATAAGGGGGTGTTGGCGCGAATCGAGAACGGCGAGATTGAGATCTACGGTAGAGAAACGGTCCAGCCATCGGTTTTTGCCCACCAGATCTTAAACGCCATGCCCTACGCCTTCCTGGACAACGCCCCCTTGGAAGAACGGAGGGCCCGGGCCGTGTCGTTGCGCCGGGCGCTGCCCGATGACTCCCGCGACCTGGCTTCGCTGGATCCGGCGGCCATCCAAGAAGAATCGGACAACGCTTGGCCGCGAATCCGTGATGCTGATGAACTCCACGACGCATTACTCAGCCTGGGGATACTGCCGGAAACGATCGCCCTGAAAAAGGACCGGGACACCGGTTCTCAGGAAATCGCCGAGTGGTTCCAAGATTTGGTGAACGCCGGCCGGGCCTACCGGCTGGGCGAAGATGATAACGGCGCGGCTTGGGTGGCGACGGAGAAGCTAGCGGCGTACGCAGCCGCCTTCCCAGATTCAGAGTTAACCGACCACCTCCCAATCTCCGTGGAACCGCATGCCGAATCGTCACAAGAGGAAGCGATCCTCGATCTAGTCCGTGGCTGGGCCGAGGCTTTGGGTCCGTTCACCGCCGAAGAGATGTGCGAGACCTTAGGGCTGTCTCTTTCCGCAGTGAACATAGCTCTGGCCCAGATGGAGAACGAAGGCGTAGTGCTACGAGGTAGTTTCCGGCCCGGCGTGACTCAAGAGGAATTTTGCGACCGGCGCATCTTGGCTAGGATTCATCGTTCGACCATCAGCGGCCTGCGCCGGGAGATCGAGCCGGTCTCCCAATCCAACTTCTTGCGTTTCCTGTTTCAATGGCAGCACGTTGGCCAAAGCTCCCGAGTCAGCGGCGAGGGCGGTTTGCTCGACGTGATCGAGATGCTCCAAGGATTCGAAGCCGCGGCGGGCGCCATCGAACCCGAACTACTTTCTTGCCGGATCATGGATTACCAACCCTTCTTACTGGACCGCCTATGCGTCGGCGGGGAAGTCGTCTGGGGACGTTTATCCCGCAACTCTGGGAAAAACAACCCCAACGGCAGCGGAGAGTCCCATCGTTCGACACCCTTGACCCGGGCCACTCCCATAACGCTGGTCCTTCGCGAGTCCTTGGATTGGCTACTAGACCCACTCCCTCAGAACGGCTCCGGACATCCCGGAGCGGCTGCGGAAGTGCTAGACGTTTTGTCTAGAAAGGGCGCTTGTTTTATTTCCGACATCGTCGCCACAACCCGCCGTCTACCTTCGGACGTGGAGGAGACTCTGTGGCTTTTGGCCGCCGATGGCCGGGTCACTTCCGATAGTTTGGAAGGTCTCCGGATGCGGATCAACGGTACGCCAAACCGGAGCCGCCGCGATTCAAGAAGAAAACGCGCCCGGCCCTACCGTCGGGGCGGCTTCAGCCGATGGTCCCGATTGGAACCGGTGGACCCGGAACCGGAGACCGCCGAATCCAAGGCTCACCAACTCCTGCTGCGGTATGGAGTGGTGTTCCCGGAACTTCTGGCCCGAGAACCCATGGCCCCCAGTTGGCGAGAATTGGTTCGGACCTATCGCCGTTTGGAAGCCCGCGGCGAGATCAGGGGAGGCCGGTTTGTGGCTGGTTTTGTGGGAGAGCAGTTCGCCATGCCCGAAGCGGTAGAATCCCTTCGGGCCGTCAATAAAGACCAGTCCAGAGGGCACATGGAGGTGGTTTCCGCCTGCGACCCCTTAAACCTAGTGGGCATCCTGACTCCGGGTGAGCGAGTGCCCGCGATTCTGGGAAACAAGGCCGTGTTTAGAGACGGCGTACCGGTAGCGTCCCTGGAGAATGGGAAATTGGTCGAGCGGTCTGGATCGGTTCAAGCTGTTTTGGCCCAGTCTTACGCTCTCT
>JAKUQE010000323.1 GCA_022450395.1 Dehalococcoidia bacterium
AATAGTCGTTGCCGCCGGTTAGCTGCAGTACGACGATGACCGGGTCTTTCTTGGTTGAGGTCATTTTTGTTCTCCTTGTCTGTTAGGCTTCCTCCTCCCCCCTTGTGGGGGAAGGGACCATTAGGCTATTTAACCAAACTGGTACTCAGTAGTCGCTCCCACCAGGGCCAGCATCTCGCCTATCCGAGTGCCTGCGGCGGCCTCGTCGCCCCAGTTCATGTTGCCATCGCTTTTGGCATGGTCCAGCAACTGGGACATCGTCTCGTCGCCAACTTCCAGGAAGCCCATGTATTCCAGAGACGCTCCCACCAGTTCCTCGGGAGTGTTGATGCCATCGCCCTTGATCCGGTCGATGATTGTCTGAATACCGGGCAGACTAGTGTTGGCAACCCGGTCGGCCACGAAGTTGATGCGGGCCAGCAGGGAGCCGCTATTGATCCACTCCTGTCCCGTGTACCAACCTTCAACGCTGGGCGGGTCAAGCAGCGACTGTCCCATGTAAGTCGCCTCGGGGCCGATGTCCGGGATAGTGGGTTCGGGTCGTTGATAGGAGCCAACCATTTTCAGTGTACTAGCCACCACTTCGGCCGGGCTCTTGATCTTGGAGTAGCGGGCATTCTTGAAGAAGTCGGAGTTGAACATGGTGCGGAGTACCGCTTTAATCTCGTAGCCCGACTCCTCGAAGGCGTTAATCATCATTTCCAGAGCATCTTCGTCCCGCGCATCTTGGATGGTCCAAGCCGGGACCTGCACCTCGTCGGCGACGAAGAAGCTATACAGGTGACGGCAGATGAACCGGGCGGTGGCGGGTTCTTTCACGATGATGTCTATGATGTCTTCCCCGTTCAAATTGCCCGTGTGACCGAGGAAGGTCTTTTCGCCGTCGTCATGGTCCTCGCCCAGGTATTCGAAAGCCCAGGGGAAGCGTCCAAAGGGCTGGCGAGGCAGCTTGGGGGCGATGGTCCAGCCGGTAAAGGCCCGTGAAGCTTCCCGTACGTCAACCTCGGTGTAGTTGCTGACGCCCATGGAAAACAGCTCAAGCAATTCCCGGCCCCAGTTCTCGTTCACGGCATCCCGGTGGTTCTCATTGTTGTCCAGCCAGTAGAGCATGGCTGGATTCTTGGACAGTTCTAGCAGCATTTCCCGGTAGTTGCCCATTCCGAACTTGCGGAACATGACCAACTGCTCCAACATCTGGTCGCAGTTGTCCACCTTGGAGTTGCCGGTGGCGAAGACTTGGTGCCAGAAAAGGGCCACCTTCTCTTCCAACGGCCGCTTGGTGGTGATCATGTTGTACATCCAGTTGTATTGACCCGGTTGGGGTACCCCACCGGGCAGTAGGCAGTTCGGCATGTACCGGAGAAGCCCAATCATGTCGCCCGCCGGCATGTCGTCGGGCGGGTTGATGAGCTCCTCCACCGTTGCATCGTAGCCCTTGGCCACGTATTGTTCTAACTCTTCGCGCGTCGCTCCGAATCCGGCCCGGCGCATCAGATGAGCCATCTGGGCAAGGTCTTCTTTGTTTGCCATTCGACGCCCCCTTTAGCTATATATTCCGAATGAGGTTTCCGCACCTCACTCTAGGCTGATTTGACAGGCTAAATCATATGGTATGCTGGTGTGGCTGTCAACAGTTTTTAGGGCGTTTTCTAAAATTGGGTCGTTTTTAATAACCATTTAAATCTAGTAACCGTTTTTACATCTAATTCATACTGATGTATCTGGATCATTCACTTTTATCCCCACAAGTGCCCTCTGTCTGCGCCGTCAAATTGTCCACCTCCGGATCGATTTCGACTTAAGTTGAAGTTCGCGCCGGCCGCGTTGTCCGCCTTAAGCTGCCGACAAATCCCACGCTTTGCGTTATAATCACGGAAAGCTGGCGGGAACTTGAACGTACCCAGGCCGCCAAGGCTTCGTAGCCGGTCAGAAGTCCAAATCCAATCACGAGGTAACAACCGCGGATAAAGCCGGGTCAAGCCGGACTCCAACCGCGGTGATTAACGGATGAGCAAATTTCTAGACAGTCTCGAGAATATTAGTATCAACGCCCCGGCGCCTTTGGGCTTTGGCGTACGCAGGGAACAGCGCCCCCCGGGAATGGCCTTGATAGTCCAAATATCTTCGGATCATGCGTCCGGTTGCGAGGCTATCTCCGATCGCTCCCCGGACGCGGTCCTGCTTTCCGGTATCGACGATCTGGCGGCATTGAAGAAGATTGCGCCAGGACTCCCATCCATTCCTTGGGG
>JAKUQE010000324.1 GCA_022450395.1 Dehalococcoidia bacterium
GTCCTCAGCCACGGTTAGGTAGCGTGACACGACCTCCCATATCTCCTGCTTCATGGCCTCCATCTTATCGGAGGGCAGGTCTAGACGGTCCTGGATCAAGACCAATTGTAACCGCTGCTTCGCAGTGACGCCGCTGCGCTCCTCTGCCTCTGCGACCGCGAGCTGGTTCACTAACCATCGAATGAATTCACGCATGGGAATACGCCATCCCGTTAAGACCTACCAAACCTTTGACCCGGTCCATTATGCTGATTCTAGGCTCCAAGTCCATGAAGGGCACATCGTCCCCATCGACCCTGGCGGCGATCCTAAGGAACGCGGATCCTGAAGGCGCCTTCTTGTCGTAGACCACCGGAATGCCCCGGTTGGCGGCGGTGATCGTGTGTTCGTCCGCGGGCACCAGTCCCAAGACCTCCACCGACAGAAGCTCCACGATGTCGTCCTTGTTCATCATGTCGCCGTGCTTGACCATGTTGGCGTCAATCCGATTGATGATCAGCTTGGGCCGGTGCAACTCCGACGCCTCCAACAGACCTATCACCCGATCGGCGTCGCGGATGGCGGAAACCTCCGGCGTGGTCACCAGAATGGCCTCTTTGGCAGCGGCGATCGCGTTCTTGAACCCACCTTCGATGCCGGCGGGGCAGTCCATCAGCACGTAGTCGAATTCATTCTCCAGCTTCTCGCACAGTTCCCTAAGTTGCTCCGGTTCGATGGAGTCCTTATCCCTGGTTTGGGCTGCCGGAATCAAGAATAGCTCAAGCTGATGCTTGTCCCGAATCATGGCCTGGTGCATCTTGCACTTGCCTTCGATAACGTTAACCAGGTCGTAAACGATCCGGTTCTCCAAGCCCATTATTACGTCAAGATTGCGGAGGCCGATGTCGGTGTCGATGACCACGACCTTGTGGCCACGCATGGCCAGACCGGTGCCCAGGTTGGCCGTGGCAGTGGTCTTGCCAACACCCCCCTTGCCCGATGTGATAACTATCGTTCTACCCGTCATACAACTCTCCTTTGCCGTATTTGAAGAACCGTCCCTTGAATAGAGCGACGTGTATCGACCGCCGCCGCACGTAAGCGATCACGGGACCGGAATCGGTATATTTAGGTTCTACGTTGTTGCCGCTGGAGACCCCGACGTGAGGTCCGATCTGAAGCCGCGGCGACCCCAGACTCAAGGCCACAATGGTCGCCTTGGTATCTCCCTCGCTGCCAGCGTGGGCAAAGCCGCGCAGGCATCCAAACACCACAATATCGCCGCTGGCTAGCACCTCGGCCCCCGGATTGACGTCTCCCAGCACCACCACGTCACCCTGATGCCGGATAATCTCGCCGGAGCGGAACGTGGATTTCACCAGCAGGGCCGTGTCCCGCTGGCTCTGGAGATAGCTGGGCCGCGGCAACTTGGCCCGTTCCTCGTCCGTCAACAGGGGTTGCTCGGCTTCTACGACGTCCGAAGGCTCGTGTTGGACACGAATCGGCTCCGGAGCCGCGGCGTTATGCTGGCGATGGGTTTGGGTGGGCGAGACAACCTGAGAAGCCACTTTGGTCAGCATGACAGTCTGCCTAGGCGCCTCGTTGGAGGCAGCCGGCGCGGCGGCCGGATCAATCAGGGACGGAGGTGCCACAGTGGGCTTCCCCTCCGGAATTATCACTTCATTATGTTGGGGATATGTCTTGGGCGGCTGTACGATTCGAGAAGCCTCAACGACCGGCGGGGCAGCGGGCGCGGCGGCCGGCCTCACCGGGGGCGGAGGCGCCACGGTGGGCTTCCGTGCAGGGATGATGACTTCATTGTGCTGCGGCGGCCGGACGGGGTCGGGGTCGCTGGGCGGCGGGGCCATTGTTTCAGGAGAGCATGAGAAGCGGATCACGGTGAGACCGGACCCGGATTCGATAATCTTTTTTATCTCGTTGAGTTGGTCCCGGGAAGTCAACCGGTTGCCAACATTGACGGCGATCGCGCCGCCGGACCACATTCCCCGGTTTTCCACCAGATAGTCCCGGAGACCTTTGGTGATCTGGTCGAAGGGAGACACATCGTCGATGATAAATTCGACGTTGGTGCCTCTACCCGAAACCTGCACTACAGAGTTTTTTGTCGAGTTCTGAGTCATCCAAAAATCTCCAGGTGTCCGGGTGAGTTAGTTGCCGGGAAGTCTGTCCCAGCCTGCAGGCCAATAAACATGATCCGTTCCCGATTATGTAATGTC
>JAKUQE010000325.1 GCA_022450395.1 Dehalococcoidia bacterium
ACTATTGCTGCTTCAACTCTGATAACTACCGGGAAGAGAATGGCATGAAGTACCACACCTATCCGTCCCTAAAGTCGGAAGAGGACCGGCTCTCCCTGTGGAACGGCATCGTTCAGGGCGGCCTCAGCACCATGGCCACCGACGAGTACTGCACGTCCTGGGAGGTCAAGATTGCCGGGAAAACCATATCCGACGTGACCGGAGGACACAACGGGGCCGAGACCCGCATGGGGATCACGTTCAGCGAGGGGGTTTCCAAGCGCGGAATGACGTTGCCGCGGTTTGTGGACGTAACATCGGCCAACGCCGCCAAAATCATGGGCCTGTACCCACGCAAAGGGGTCATTGCCCCAGGCAGCGATGCCGATATTGTCCTTATCGACCCAAACATCAAGAAGACACTGGCTACGGGAGACTTCCACATCACTGACTACAGCATCTGGGACGGATTTGACATCGAAGGTTGGCCGGCAACGACTATCTTGAGAGGGAAGGTGGTCGTGGAGAACGGCCAGCTGAACGCAACCCTGGGCGGAGGCCAGTTTCTTCGTCGAAAAGTCGACCCCGCTGTCACCAACGGGCCGGTCTGTTAGTCCTAACCACCGCTGCGCTTTCCCAGGAAAGGTGAGCCTCAGCGGTGAGTCTGAAAAAGATTGGGACGTCTCCCTCCTGAGAAGCGCGGCGTCCATCGCTCAGATTTATTTATCCCCATCGGCACGAAGCATCGGTGGAGCGGCATTTCGGGCGTGAGCTGGATAGACCGCACTGGCAACTACACCCAATCCGGTGAGGAGACACAGCGTTACCAACCCGGTCTGCAGCGAGCCGGTGAACTGGGCTACCAGCCCGGTCACAACCGGACCCGCGGCGAATCCCAATCCCGAAAACGTGACTACCAAGGAAGAGATTACCGCAACCTCCCTGGGCCGTATCCCGGGAAACTCAAAGGGCAACACATTAATGGCCGGGGTGGCAACCCACACGATCCCCAGCCCGGTGATCAGGAACATCAGCAGAATCGGGTTAGTCGTGAAGGTGATGGCCACCCCGAATAGCACGTTAAAGAGCGCCGGGACACCCAGCAACAGCTTGCGGTTCCGAATCTTGTGTGCCAGGAATCCTCCAATGAGTCCGCTGGGAATGAGGCCGTAGTAGAGGAAACCCAGCAAGGGGCCACCCAGGGTGAGCGACACTCCCCGTTCTTCCAGCCAAAGCGTCGGCAGGAAAGTCACCATGGCGGTCCAGGTAGCCGACAGGAAGAACATCATCGCGGCGATGATCCAGGCTTGAGGATAAAGCGCCAGGGCCCGAAGCGGCGTTCCTTCTTGCTCGTTCAACTGGCTCTTAATGTCGCGCACCGGGGCCTTTCTCTCCTGCGCCACCAACACCCAAGCGAAGGCTTGCACCAGCATCAATCCGCCCATCAACAAGTATGCGGCGCGCCAACTTCCGGCTGCCGTGATAAAAAGGGCGCTGGTGCTCACGGCCAGCGCGAGGATCACGCTGTGCTGCGAGAGCCCGACCGAGTTGATCTGTGCGTATTGGCGGGGTGCGGCCCACTGCTGCAACAGCAATGTCCGGGCGGGGGTGGCGATAACGTGGCAAAGGACGAAGAATAATCTCGCCAATAGCAGGAAGACGAAGCCGGTGGCCAAGGCCTGCATGAATAGAAAAGGGAGGCTCAATACCAGCGACACCAGGACAACTGGCACGGGCCGGAAGCGAGAGAACCAGGCGCCGAATGGCAACGCGGCGGTAGCAGCCGTAACCCACCAGACCCCCTGGAGCAACCCTGCCTGCAGCAGTGAAATATTCAGGTCGTCGCGGATAAATGGAAGAAACAGGCCGAAGGTATAGGAGATGAGGATGACACTGCTGCCCTGAGCCCGGAAGAGCAGCAACACCGCCCACCCGCGGGCCGGGGTTCGAGTCACGGTACCCGTTGGTGAATCGGAGGCGCCCATCAAGGACCCTGGTTTTTCAGCGAGGAGTTCCCGATGCTCTCCTCATGAGACATCTCGAGGGGCATCTCATCAACCCCGGACCACCGTGCCATCGATGCGGGCCATAACTTCCGGCGCAAGTCGTCCCTTGGCTTCGGCTTCGACACACTCCTGGAGCTCGACCCGATTCTTTACGCCGAGAACTACTGT
>JAKUQE010000326.1 GCA_022450395.1 Dehalococcoidia bacterium
AATAACATAGACTGGTTACTTGATGTTCTTGTTGTGAGGTCATCAGACAGACATTCACGTTCAGTATATGCGTCTGTTGGAGTCCGTACAGGTCTACCACGAGCCGGCCTACGAGGCCCCAGGGCGTTCTGTTCAGCTCTTGTTCCGTTTCACCAAGGATTCTGCTTCATCCGCCATGTGTTGGGCGGTGAGGCCGAACTTCTCATAAATGATTCCGGCGGGAGCCGACGCGCCGAAGTGGGAGATTCCTAATGTAACGCCGCCCGCGCCGACATATCGGTCCCATCCCATGGGCGTAGCCGCTTCAATCGAGACCCTCGCCCGGATGTTGGATGGCAAAACGCGCTCCCGATAGTCAGCAAGTTGTTCATCGAACAGTTCCCAAGAAGGCAGCGAGACTACCCGGGACGATATGCCCTTTTCCTCTAATATTTTTCCCGCGTCCAAAGCGATGTGTACCTCGGAGCCGGTGCCTATCAGTATGGCTGCCGGATCTTCAGAACTCTCCCAAAGGACGTACCCCCCTCGCTGGACTCCCGACGCCTCGGCATAGGTCTCGCGATTTAACACCGGAAGGTTCTGCCGTCCCATGACCATCACGGTGGGCCCGTTGCGGCGCTCCAAGGCAACCTTCCACGACTCGGCGGTTTCAGTAGCGTCGGCAGGACGTAATACCACCACGTTGGGAACAGCGCGAAGGCCCAAGAGTTGTTCGATGGGCTGGTGGGTTGGCCCGTCTTCTCCCAGACCAATGGAATCATGTGTGAAAATGAACACCACCCTCAGATCCATCAACGCGGCAAGGCGTATGGGAGGGCGCATGTAATCGGAAAAGAGCAGGAAGGTGGCCGTGTAAGGAATCGCCCCGCCGTGGAGCGCCATTCCGTTGGCGACGGACCCCATGGCGTGCTCCCGAACGCCAAAGTGCATGTTGTGACCGCTGTACTCCTCAGCGCTGTAGTGACCCTGGCCGTTTAGAATCGTTCGGGTGGAAGGGGCCAGATCGGCCGAACCCCCGATAAGGAAATCCACCCGTTCCGCGATGGCGTTCATCACCCGGCCTGAAGCGTCGCGCGTTGCTATCGGTCTATCCGCGCCGTCAAACAGTCCGCCCAAGTCTTGGTCCCATCCTTCAGGCAGATCCCCAGTTAATGCTGCTTCAAGCTGGGCAGCTTCGCCGGGATATTCCCGGCGGTATTCCTCCATCCGGGATTGCCATTCTTCCTGGCTGCCACGGCCCCTATCTCCCGCCAGGGAGAAGTGGGTCTGGGCTTCTTCGGGAATCGTAAAGGGCTCTTCGTAAGGCCAACCGAGCCGCTCCTTGGTCAGAAGGATTTCTTCCTGGCCCAGGGGCTCTCCGTGAGCCGAGCCGGTGCCGGCTTTGTTGGGGCTTCCGTAGCCTATCACGGTGCGGCAAACGATCAGGCTGGGGCGGGCAGTCTCCGCTTGGGCCTCCCGGATCGCCGCGTCGACGGCGTCTCGGTCCATACCTTCGATGGGACCCACGACGTGCCAACCGTAAGCCTGAAACCGTTGCGCAACGTTCTCGGTGAAGGAGATATCGGTGTCGCCTTCGATGGAAATGTCGTTGTCGTCGTACAGATAGATCAGCTTGCCCAGGCGCAGAGTACCCGCCAGGGAAGCCGCTTCGGAGGCCACCCCTTCTTGTAGGTCTCCATCGGAGACGATGGCGTAAGTGTGATGGTTGACGATCTCTTGTCCGGGGCGGTTGTACCGTTCGGCCAGCCACCGCTCGGCGATGGCCATGCCAACCCCGTTGGCGAATCCTTGGCCCAATGGACCGGTAGTAGCCTCAACGCCAGGCGTCAATCCGTACTCCGGATGGCCGGGTGTCTTACTGCCCCACTGCCTAAACTGCTTCAATTCATCCAGGGGCAGGTCATATCCGGTGAGGTGCAGCAAGGAATACAACAAGGCCGAGGCATGTCCCGCCGAGAGAACGAACCGGTCCCGGTCCGGCCAACTGGGGTCGCTGGGGTTGTGCTTGAGAAAGCGGTCCCAAAGTACGTATGCCATCGGCGCGGCCCCCATGGGCGCGCCGGGATGGCCGGAGTTAGCCTTTTGTACCGTGTCCACGCAAAGGAACCTGATAGTGTTGATGCAAAGCTCGTCCAGCTTTGGACTGGCGATA
>JAKUQE010000327.1 GCA_022450395.1 Dehalococcoidia bacterium
TCAACTTGACTTCTTGTTCAACCCCGCCGAACACCCGGCACTTACACGTCTCCAGGTCTACTATCCGTGAGGAGCCGTAGGTAAGGACCGGAAACTTGTTGGACAGGAACTGTCCCGGGGGGACCCTGTCTCCCATGCCCTGGTCCGGAGCTTCTTTGATCTGATCGGGCCGCTTCAAGCAACACCTCTATAACGGGCTACCGAAGCCCAGCCCCGGCCACTTTTACGTCTGTTAATCCATGGTGTCCAAGGGATGCCTGTATATCCTAGGGGACCACTTCTATCGTCCCGGCGGGGCCCTCTGTTATCTCGCCGCCAACGGCGGAGATGGGAACTCCCTCGGACTGTAGCTCGATCAATAGCTGATCCACCTTGGACTCAGGGACGGATATCAGCAGCCCTCCCGAGGTTTGCGCGTCACAGAGCAGAATCTGTTGATCATCGGTTATCTCCGCGTCCCACCGAGCCGTATCCGACACGTTTTGCAGGTTGCGATGGGTTCCACCAGGAACAACTCCCTGCTTCAGCAGGTCCCATGCCCCTGGGAGGATCGGGACATTGTTGAAGTGGATGCGCGCGCCCACTTTGCTGGCTCTGACCATACCCCTGAGGTGCCCCATCAGACCGTATCCGGTAATGTCGGTGCAAGAGTTTACCCCAATCTTCATCATGGCTTCGGCGGCCGCCCGGTTCAGAGTGGCCATGGTTTCAACGGCGTTCTTCATGACGTCAGGGTCTACTTTCTGCTGTTTGGCGCCGGTGGTTATGATACCGGTGCCTATGGGCTTGGTCAGGATCAGATGGTCTCCGGGTTGGGCTGCGGCGTTGGATACTTGCTTGCCCGGCTCAACCACGCCGACCACCGAAAGACCGTATTTGGGCTCGGCGTCGTCCACCGTATGTCCGCCCACGATCATGCATCCGGCCTCGGCTGCTTTGGCGTAACCACCCAGAAGTACGTCGGCCAGCATTTCTTGGGCCAGGTCTGCCGGGAAGCCCACAACGTTCATGGCCAGTAAGGGCTTGCCGCCCATGGCGTAAACGTCGCTTAGCGAGTTGGCGGCGGAGATGGACCCGAATTCAAATGGGTCGTCGGTTATGGGCGCGAAAAAATCCACGGTTAAGATCAAGGCCGTGTCGTCGTTGATCTTGTAGACCGCGGCATCGTCTCCCGTATTATTGCCAACCAGCAGGTCGGGATGGCTGATCTGGGGAAGTTTACTCAGGACCTGACCCAGGTCCTCAAGACTAAGCTTGCCCGCTCAACCGGCGGAGTGGGATAGTTCGGTCAACCGGATTTCGTTGCTCTGCATCAGTACCTCTCGCTAAATAAGTTGAGGCCATTGTATCACCGGCCAGCTTGGAGGGGCGGTTCGGGGGAGGGTGGGCCGCCCCTCATGGACGTGAAAAGGCCCCCGGCATTGCCGGGGGCCTTCATGTGGGTAACGAAAAAAATCGTGGTTTCCGGTTTGAAGTCTGGACCTACACGGCGGTTGGCTCAGCTACACCATTGCCGTAGGTGGTCTTTGGGGCATCTTGGTGCTCGCCCAACTCTTGCACCCGGCGCTTCATCTGATCCAGCCTGGAAAAATCGGTGATCCCAGAAACCAGGGTGATGGCAGACAAGTATTTGCTGTTCCGGTCCGGATAGTCTCCGTAGCGGACCTTGCCCACCGTGGTCATCTCTTCTAGGCGCGCCTTTCCCTTGGCGATCGCCTGAGTGAACAGATGCTGGGGCCGCCCCTTGACGATCAACGCTGCGGTCCTGGCGCCGCTGACGTCGCAAGGGAAAGTCAGCGCCGATTTCTCCACGCTTCGTTCGATGATGCTCTCCAGTTCATGGGTGCCGGGTTCCATTTTTTTGCTCCAGGGCCGCGACTTCAGATTGATTTCCTCGCCGCAATATCCGATGGTGGATATGTCCCCGATGTTGCCCAAGGTGGCGGTGATTTCCGACGAACTGAATACCTCTTGAGGCGAGGGCCTGATCTCGCCCGCGCTCAACAAGGTGGTCAACATCAGAGCCAACTTTCGGTTTATCCGTTGATACGATTTCTCTACCGATTCCCGGGACACTATCTGCTGTTCGTACTGTTGATTGTCCACCAGCAAGATGTTATTGAAGTAGTGGTTCCA
>JAKUQE010000328.1 GCA_022450395.1 Dehalococcoidia bacterium
ACCACCACCGGAGTAATCAGGCTTACCGCCATGGCCAAAGAGGGGAAGCTAGCCTACCCAATCATCGCGGTTAACGATGCGGAAACCAAGCACTTCTTTGACAACCGCTACGGCACCGGCCAGAGCACCTTGGACGGAATCACCAGGGCCACCAACATCCTGTGGGCCGGACGCCGGGTAGTTGTTTCCGGTTACGGTTGGTGCGGCCGGGGTATCGCTTCGCGGGCCAAGGGCATGGGCTCCCATGTCATCGTCACCGAAGTTAACCCCATACGCGCCCTGGAAGCCGTGATGGACGGCTTCCAGGTCATGGACAAGCTGGAAGCAGCCAAGGTTGGCGAGGTATTTATCACTGCCACCGGCGGCATGCACGCCATCGGCCGGGAGCAGATAGAACTCATGTCTTCCGGGGCGATTCTAGCGAACAGCGGCCACTTTAACGTTGAGATCGATATCGCATCTTTGGACGAATTGTCCACCAATAACCGGGAAGTTCGGCCGTTCGTTCAAGAATGGACCATGCGTGATGGACGTCTTATCTACCTACTGGCCGAAGGGCGGCTGGTTAACCTCGCCGCCGCCGAAGGGCATCCCTCAGCGGTGATGGACATGAGCTTCGCCAACCAAGCTCTTAGCGCCGAGCATATGGTCAAGAACCATGCGACGATGGAGCCGGGCGTTTACGTGGTCCCCCTTGAGTTGGACGCAGAGGTGGGACGCTTGAAACTTCAAGCGTTGGGAGTCCACATCGACACTCTGACCGCCGAGCAGCAGAAGTATCTGGAAAGCTGGGAAGGGTGAACGTAGTCACCCTGTCCGATTAAATTAGATCTTTCAGGAGTAAATCATATGCCATTATTGTTTCAAGAGTCTCCCAAATATCTGCTGACTTCCGAGTCGGTGACCGAAGGGCACCCCGATAAGCTTTGCGACCAGATCTCCGACGCGGTTCTGGATGCGGTGCTCAAGGATGACCCCATGGGCCGGGTGGCCTGCGAGACCGCTACCACCAACGGCTTGGTGATGGTTATGGGGGAGATTACCACCACGGCCTACGTAGACGTTCCCGGAATCGTCCGGGAAACCTTGCGAAACGCCGGTTACACCAATGCCGACTATGGCATCGACGCCAAGAGTTGCGGCGTTAGCATTTCCATCCAGGAGCAATCTCCAGACATCAGCGCCGGAGTTAGCACGGCATTGGAGGCACGGGGTGGCGAGGGCGGACTTAGTGAGGAAGAGTTGGACAAGATCGGCGCCGGGGACCAGGGTATGATGGTGGGCTTCGCCTGCGACGAAACTCCGGAGTTGATGCCCCTGACGGTGAGTCTGTCCCAACGGTTGGTCCGCCAACTGGCCTTGGTACGCAAAGAAGGCGTGTTGCCCTACCTGCGGCCTGATGGAAAATCCCAGGTGACGGTCGAGTACCGCTACGGTAAACCCCACCGGGTAGACACGGTGGTAATCAGCGCCCAGCATAGCCCGGATGTTTCCAACGAACAGATAACGAAAGACATTACCGAGCAGGTGATTAAGAAGATCGTGCCGGCTGACTTGCTGGACGAAAACACCAATATCTACGTCAATCCCAGCGGCCGGTTCGTCACCGGCGGCCCGGCGGGAGACTCTGGCTTGACCGGCCGGAAGATTCTCGTAGATACCTACGGCGGGATCGCTCGTCACGGTGGTGGAGCTTTCTCAGGGAAGGACCCGACGAAGGTAGACCGGTCAGCCGCTTATGCTGCCCGCTACGTTGCCAAGAATCTTGTAGCTTCCGGAATCGCAGACAGGGCGGAAGTTTTAGTGTCCTACGCCATCGGTATGTCCACGCCCATCTCGGTTTCGGTGGAAACCTTCGACACCAACCGGATAGACAGCGATAAGATCCACGAGTTGGTAAATAAGCACTTTGACCTACGCCCGGCGGCAATCATCCAGGACCTGGACCTGCGCCGTCCCATATACAAGCCTGTGGCCGCCTACGGTCATTTCGGCAGGGACGACCTGGACCTCACCTGGGAACGCACCGACAAAGCCGACGCTCTGCGTGCCGATGCCGGTCTGTAACGACGCCTAGGCCTGGATCACATCCTCGTCGCGGCTTGTG
>JAKUQE010000329.1 GCA_022450395.1 Dehalococcoidia bacterium
GAAAACGGACCCAGAGGTCTTCTCCTGCGTAGGGCGAGAGATCGACAGACTCCTTCAACCAACCACCGCTGTCACCGGTGTAACCAGGGCCGAACCCGTTACCGATGGGGTTCTCAGGAGAGGTTGCCGGGGTCTCGATTATCCGCCAGGTCTGTCCACCATCGACCGACACTTCCACATAAATGTAGTCCCAGTCTTCTTCAATCTCGAACCAAACCTCGTATTGCAAAGTAGCCGTCGCGCCCATTGGCAGTTCAACCCGGCGAAACAGAGTGGAGTCGATGGAGTCGCCTGAGTTGCTCCACCAACAACCGGCGGCGCCCACCTCTACCGGCAGCAATGGGGTGGTGGTTTGACCCTTGAATGATAGCGTGAAGGGTCCGGAGATTGATTTCAATTCGGTGTACTCCACGGCGTATTGTGGAATCTCCGACTGGGCCTCATTGAAGCCCTTGATGCTGCGGGAGATGGAGGCGCTCACTTCCAAGTCGCCGTAGCCAAATTTCCCATCCCCGTCCAAAACATTGGCAAC
Organism: Dehalococcoidia bacterium; assembly: GCA_022450395.1. Taxonomy (GTDB): domain Bacteria; phylum Chloroflexota; class Dehalococcoidia; order Lucifugimonadales; family UBA3495; genus UBA11650. The sequence continues at coordinate 533 of JAKUQE010000329.1, forward strand.
TGCCCATTCTTCGAATACGTCGTCGAACCGCGAATCGAATCCCATTTTTTTTAGGTATCCGTCGATGCCCGCGATGCTGTCTTCTGGTTGGGCCAATAGGGTCCGAAGATCTTCCCGCCCACCGTAATGCTCGGTGAGGAAGTGAATGAAAAGGGATGCGGCCCCGTAGTTTGCGATGCCCCCAAGGGCAGAGGTAGGCCAGTTGATCAGCGATATGGGCGCGCCGCGAAGGAATTCCCGGATGGAAAACGAAGAGTTCAAGGCGATGCTAGACGACAATTCGGCTAACCCTTCGTTGACCCAGGTGTCCTCGGAGTTGTCGGCGTTCCAGTGAATTGCGTGTTGCAACTCATGGGCTAGGACCTGGTCGTAGTTGGCTCCCCCTGGAGGTACATTCTGGGCGTTGATGTAGATGATTTCGCGCTGGTTGCTCCGGGGTCGGACGCCGGTGGGGTATTCATCGGTGGAACTGAAGTAGCCGGCCACTCCCCTTAGTTTGGCGTTCAATATGTTCAATCGGGGATCATTGTCGATGCCGGGATTCCATTCGTCGCCGAAGACCTGGGTCACCACCGGATAGATAACTTCTTCAAATCTGGAAGCCGAGCGCTCGATCCCGGACAGGCTGAAATTCAAGCCGTCCTCGACGTACCAATAGGCGTGGGGACTCACCAGGACCAGTTCGAAATCGCTTTGGTAGGTCTTGGTATCGGCCAGGTCCACCAGCCAGAAGGTGTCGGTGCGCCCAACCGAATATTCCGTGGTATCCCCAATTATGGTCCTGGGGATGTCACCGCTGCCCGGCACGAGTTCGTTGGTCAACCGGAAGAGGTCCCGGTCCGGCGCGACACTGAATTGCGTGGTCTTCTCGGCCTCTTGGGGAGCCTGAAGAACCTTGGGAGGAGGCTCTAAGGTGGGAGTGGGAGGATCAACAGGTTCCGGAGTGATTGATTCGGTCTGGCCTATAGTGGGGGCTGGAACCGTTGGTGCAACGGCCGCCGAGCCGGAACAGGCCAACAGGTTGGCGCTCAACAGAAGTAGTCCCGGTGAAAAGAGTCTCTTCATCGATGGCCTAAGGTTGGTGAAATCACGAGGCGCTTAAGATACCACACTTAAATTTCCGGTTAGTTTCCCGTTTGATTTCCAATCACGTTGTAACGGTTCATGGCGACGTCTATGCTCTCTTCCAACAGGCATCGCACTGCCGCGACCGCGTCTTGGACCGCCTGGGCGATGAGCGGCTCCTCCTCTTTGCTGAACTTCCCTAGCACGTGGGGTATGGACCGGCCTCCACTGGAAGGCGGCCCGACCCCTATCCGCAGCCGGGGGAATTCATCCGTTCGTACGGACGAGATGATCGATCGGATGCCGTTGTGACCCGCATGGCTGCCCGCCGCCCGAAGTCTGATGCGGCCGGTGGGCAGGGCCATCTCGTCGTAGACCACCAACAGGTCGGATGGGCGGCCTCCGAACCGGGCCAGCAAGTATTCGATGCCTTCTCCGCTGTTGTTCATGAAGGTGCGCGGCTTTGCCAGCACAACTTCTTGCCCTGCGATTCGCCCCTGGCCCAACAC
>JAKUQE010000033.1 GCA_022450395.1 Dehalococcoidia bacterium
GCGATGATTAGGATGGCCACGAATACCAGAACCGCGAAGGTAAGGGACGGGTCCGGCCCCAACAATATCCAGAACAGGAATGCCGCTAGGGCTATCCCAATCACCGCCGGGACAAAATATGCCGCCACCTGATCGGCCAACCTCTGGATAGGAGCCTTTGACCCCTGGGCGTCCTCCACCAACTGGATTATCTGGGCCAGCACCGTGTCCCTCCCCACCTTGGTAGCACGAAATGTGAAGGACCCATTCTTGTTGATCGTGGCGCCGAACACCAACTTGCCGGGTTCCTTGTCCACCGGCATGCTTTCGCCGGTCAGCATGGACTCATCCACGCTGGAGACACCATCGGTCACTTCGCCGTCAACCGGTATCTTCTCGCCCGGCCGGACCGAGATTATGTCTCCCACCTCCACGCTTTCCACCGGCACGTCGACTTCCTGTCCGTCCCGAATCACACGGGCGGTGTTGGGGCGCAGACCGATCAGCCGCCGGATAGCTTCCGAAGTACTGCCTCGGGCGCGGGTTTCCAGGTAGCGTCCCAAAAGAATCAGGGCGATGATGATTGCGGCCGTGTCGAAGTAGACGTCCCTTCCGATGCCGCGTTGGGCCAGAAACTCGGGGGCCAGCGCGCCAAGTAACACCACGGCGGCGCTAAACAGATAGGCGGTAGTGGTGCCGATGGCGATCAAAGTGTGCATGTTGGCCGTGCCGTGGCGTAGCGCACCAAACCCAGCAGAATAAAAGCTCCAGCCGGCCCAGAACTGCACCGGGGTTGCCACGGCCCAGAGCAGGAAGGGATAGAAGCCGCGGTCCATCAACGGCGGAACCCATGGGAACGGGCTGAATGCGCCCAGCAACAGAAGTATTCCCCCGGCGGAGGCCAGCAAGAGCCGCCGGCGTAACGCCTGTATCTCTTTGACCTTGGACAGACGCTCCAATTCCTCTTTGGCGTCCAGCGTCCCTTCGCCGGTTCCGGTCACCTGGTAACCGGCCTTGGTTACCGCCTGACGGAATCCTTCCGTGTCCACGGCGCCCGCCGTATACTCGACAGTCGCCTTTTCCGTGGCCAGGTTTACGGTGGCTTCAACCACGCCGGAAACACCCTTCAAAGCGTTCTCAACGTGAAAGACACAGGCGGCGCAGGTCATGCCGCCGATGTTGAGAGTGGTTTTAGTAGTGGGTATCTTGTAGCCCGCATCCGCCACTGCTTGGCGGAGATCGTCTACCGGAACATCTCCGGCCCCGAACTCGAATGAAGCTTTCTCCGTGCCCAGGTTAACCGAGACCTCGGATACTCCCGGCACTCCCTGCAAAGCTTTCTCAACATGTGATACACAAGAAGCGCAGGTCATCCCTTCTATGGGTAGGGTTATTCGTTTGTCTTGCTTTAAGGTTTCTTTGGTAGCCATTGTTCTATTTTCCTATGCTGAATAACGGGCGGTCTAGGCATACCCTGCCGGTCTAAGCGCCTTCAACCATCACCAATTTGGAATTGGCGCTGCTGAAGCGCTTGTCCATGACCGGGCGGTAATCGTCAGATCCGTACCAGGCTTTTAACCTCTCCATGCTCTCGAATTCTATGATCACGATCCGTCCAGGAGACCAGTCCCCTTCAACCGTCTCCGAAGGGCCACCGCGCACGATGTACCTTCCTCCATATTTATCCACCAACGGTCCCACCAGCTGTCGGTATTCCTCGAATCCCGCCGGGTCCGTTACTTCGATATCCGCGATCAAATAAGCTGCCAATTCCCTCACCTCGGTTTTTTGATACGGCCGTGATTACCGGTTCGCCAGAAGATACAGGTCCGTCAGCTCGCCGACGACCTCGTCTTCGCGGCCTTCTTTGATTCCTGCCACTACGCAGGTTTGCAGGTGCCCTTCCAGAAGGATGCTTTCCATCTTTTCTATTGCCCGCCTAACCGCGTAGGTCTGCTTGAGGACGTCAACGCAGTATTTGTCTTCTTCCAGCATCTTGCGAATGCCGGACAGGTGTCCTTCGATATAACTCAACCGCTTCAATGCATCGACTTTGGCTTCAGGCAAGTTCCCCTCGATATAATCCGACTAACCCATACCCCCTGGGGGTGGGTCTACAACAATCATACGCTTGCCACGACCCCTGGTCAACCGGAGGGTTTGACAGCCTACCCGCTGTTGCTTATGTTAAGCACCGGCCGATCTATACTCGATATATCTTTGGGAGGTGCGCCGTGCCGTTGGGTTGGGCTATTATCAGCACCGGGAATCACCCTGACCTCAAGATCGCTCCGGCGATCGCCGCTGCCGATGACCAAGAGCTTGTCGCCGTATACAGCCGTGACCGGGGCCGGGCGCAAGCCTTCGCCGAGAAACACGGCGCCGCGTCGGCTTACGACTCTCTGGACGACTTGCTGAAAGACTCCCGGGTGGACGCGGCGTTTATCGCATCCCCTAACGCGTTGCACAGCCGGCATGCCCTGCAGGCGGCCGCGGCTGGAAAGCACGTGCTATCGGAAAAGCCGATGACAACAACCTTGGAGGACGCCGTAGCAATGGTACGAGGCTGCCGGGACTACGGCGTCAAGCTGGGCACGGGGTATCACCTCCGGACCCATCCCGGCCACATCATGGCCCAGCGTCTGATAGCCGAGGGCGCTTTGGGCCACGTAGCGATGGCTCAAGCTCAGTGGGGCTTCGGCGTCCGTGGCACGGGCGGACCGCCGCCGCGCACCGGGCTCCGGCAATGGTGGGACGACCCGGAATTGATCGGCGGCGCGTCAACAATGATGGGGACCGGCGTGCATGCGGTAGACCTGCTGCGGTTTCTCCTGGGAGAGGAGATAACCCACATCGCCGCCCTTACCGACGGCCAGACCTCCCAGCGTCCTTTGGAACAGGTCGCAGCCATGACCTTACGCTTCGAAAGCGGGACTGTGGCCACGATGTGTTGCGGGCGGCTGCTCCCCGACTCACGCAACGACTTCGCGATATACGGCAGCGACGGCCGGATAACAGGCCGGGCCACCCTTTGGGAAGCGCGCCAGGGACGGGTGGAGATTGTCTCCGAGACCGTGAACCAGACAGAGGTCTACCCCAACCAATACTTGGGCAATTTCATTGCCGAGCTTGAGGACTTCCACCAGGCCATCCAAGTGGACCGGGAGCCGGTGGCTACCGGGATGGACGGTCTGCGCGTAGTCCAGGTGACCCTAGCGATGATTCAATCGGCCCGGGAAGGCCGCACCGTCAAGATCGAGCCGGTGGAAGTTTAGGACGTTCAGCCACGCCGGGCGGGCCGGCCCACGGCCAACAGGAACATGACGCTTTTTCCTGCGGCGTGGGGGGAGAAGAACTCGGTAACCTCGTCGTCGAAAAAGGTCAGCCCGGTTGCGCCAAGTCTTTGGGCGTATGCGGCCAGGTACAGCCGTCCCGCCGTGATACTGGCCTCCATCTGGGCCATCCGGTAGCCCCGGTTGCCGTACCGTTCCAGCACGGCGTTCAAGTCTGTCAATAAATAAATGTTGACGCTGGCGTCGGCGGACAGTTCCTGTCCCAAGTCCAACCGGCCCGCTTGGTCCCGGAAATCCCCTTCCTCAAGCTGCTCCAACGCCCCTACGTCCCGTCGGAAAACGTAGGTGCCGGATGGAAGGTCCGCCACATCGTTAGCGATCAGGTAAAGCTGGTTTAGCGTGGCGTCCGCGTCTCCAAGGAAATCAGTCGGCACGGGACGGGCCGCCCGGTCCAGCATGACGGAGAGCTGCTGGAATGTTATGGGTGAGCGCCGGAATCGGCGGCTGGAGCCCCGCCGCAGGATCACGTCCTCGATGGTGTCTTGGGGTAACTCCTCCGCCGGTGGGCAAGACAGAGGAAAAAGCCGTCCCTGGGGCTCAGACACGGCAAGGGACGGAGGCTTTCCCCACAGTTCACGAGCCTCTTGAGGCGAATCCAACGAGGAAGCGGCATGGGCTTCGGCGATGGCTGGGTACTCCACCTCCCGGCGGGAATATGGCTCCACCTCCAGTCCGAGGGACGAAACTGGGGGAGCCGGGGCGATAGTCCGCTCCGGCGTCTCTCCCACTGGAACAAGCTGCAATGCGACCTCTTTCCGGACATCCAGGTCCAGTAATCTGTTCACCGGCTCGTCAACGAAGGAAGCGACTACTTTGATCGGGAGCTTATAGCCACGGCCCGTGGAAAGCAGGTTGGCCAGAACGGTCCCGCTGTCCCAGTAGGAGTGCCGGTAAGCCCGCGCCTGGTACTTCCAGGCGTTGCGCCAGAACACCGACGTCAAGACTAACACTGCCGGAGCCTGGGCCACCGACGGTTCCCCGCCGGCCGCCTCCACCAGCAGTCCCCGATAGTCACCCTCACGCAAACGGCGCAAGGCGAAATCTTGGGGACCGAAATGGTACACTCCGGCGGGCAAACCGGGCATGTCTCCGCAGACCATATACAGCTCTATGTGATAAAGGGCGCCGGTGCAGGCCGCCGCCCGGAAATACATCTTTCCGCCGGGAAACTCTCTGACCTTGGTAATGCCGGCGGCATGATGCATCAGCCCAGCCAATTCCAAGAGAGTCGGCGCCCGGTGTTCGTGAGTGGGCGCGGACCCCAGACAATCCAGCGCAAGCGTCCCGCTAGGTTCCAACCCGGACGGAAGAGTCACCGCCTCCAGGTCACGGTAAATCTTGAACGGACGAGGTTGGTTATCGAAGTCCATGTGATGGGAGCTGTTGTGAACACTCCACTCCGTGTGGTTGGTAGCGGTGTGATACTTCCAGGCGGCGGCTATGTCACGGTTCCGGTTGGTCATGGCCGATCCGGTTGCCTCCAGTAGCCGAATTAGAACGATTAAGCGCCCCGATGCGATCGGGGCGCTTAACACTGGCATAACTCAAGGATTGGACGCTAATCTCGCCCTTCGGTCAACCCCCGCCTCCGATGGCCGGCAGGAAGTGGACCTCACTGTTCTCATTGACCCTCTCCATCAGGCCCAATTGGCTGGCATCGCCATCTACGACTGCCGCGACCCCGGGCAGGAGTTCGTCCTCTTCCGCGTCGTACAGCCTCGCCTTAGTTCCCGGATAGAGCAGTTCCAGGTTATTTATGATCTGCCGTACCGTCGACCCTTCTACCTGGATGACCTGGTTTCCCCCGGTCAGCCCCTGCATCAGTGTCGGGATCCATACTTCTGGCATAGCCGTCTAGCTACCGTTGTCCTTTTTCCACATGGCTTCGAGAACAGCTCCCGGCGACATGGGAAGCTCATTCACCCGTACCCCCACCGCATGGTAAATCGCGTTGGACACTGCAGCCAGCGGGGGGACTATGGGTACTTCGCCGGTTCCCCGCACGCCGAAGGGGTGGGCCGGGTTGGGGACCTCCACGATGACGGTGTCTATCATCGGCAGGTCTAGAGCCGTGGGCATCCGGTAGTCTAAGAATGTCGCATTGGCCATGTGACCCTGGTCGTTGAAGAAATACTCTTCGTTCAGCGCCCAGCCGATCCCTTGGACCGCCCCACCCTGTATCTGTCCTTCCACGTAGCCCGGATGGATGGCCTTACCCGCGTCTTGAACGGCTGTGTAGCGTAGAATCTCGACCTTGCCCGTCTCTGGGTCCACTTCCACATCGACGATGTGGGTCGCCAAGCAGGGGCCCGCTCCTCCGGGGTTCACGCCGGCCCGGCCCGTGATGGGTCCGCCGGTAGCGTTCTGACGGGCCGCCAACTGCCGGAAGGTCAACTTCAACTCGGTGTCCGACTTGTGCTGCAAAACGCCGTCGGTAAACTCAACGTCTTCCTCAGGGATGTCCCAGATCTTGGCCGCCCGCTGAATCATCTGGCGCTTTATATCCTGGCCAGCCTCGTAAACTGCCCAACCTGACTTGAACGTGGCGCCACTGCCTCCACTGTTGGAGGTAAATCCGATGGCCTCAGTGTCTCCCACCGTAGGCTTAATCTCTTCGGCTGGGATTCCCAGCACCTCGGCCAACTGCTGGGCGAAGACCACTCGGGTGCCGCTGAGGTCGGCGGAACCCTCTACTAAGCTGACGGTGCCGTCGGTGTTAACCATGGCCATGGCGCTGGCGGGACCGGTCCCGTTGCCCCAAAACCCGCTGGCCACGCCCCGGCCCCGGTACGGTCCCTCCAGGGGAGTCGCGTAGTGAGGATGGTCCTTGGCCGCTTGCACGGTCTCCACCAAGCCTACCTTAGGCATCAGCGGACCGGTAGCCCGGCGGGTGCCCTCCTTGGCGCTATTCAGCAGGCGGAACTCCAGAGGGTCCGTGCCCAGTTTTTCGCAAAGCTCATCAATGGCTGTTTCCATGGCGAAGGCGGCCGCTGGAGCCCCGGGCGCCCGGTAGGCCGCCGATTTTGGATGGTTCACCAGCACGTCCGAGCCTTCCAGGTAGGTGTTGGGAATGTCGTAGGGACCCATGATACAGTTGCAGCCGCCCGGAACTGGGGAACCGGGGAAAGCGCCCGACTCGTAGATCAGGTGGGCTTCAGCGGCCACCAGTTTCCCATCGTTGGTTGCTCCCAGTTTTATCTTGATGTTGGTGGCGGAGGTGGGCCCGCTGGCTTCGAAGACCTCGGTCCGGCTCATGGTCACTTTAACCGGACGGCCGGCTTTGCCCGCCAGCAGCGCGGCCACAGGCTCAGAGTAGAGTATCCCCTTGGCGCCAAACCCGCCACCGATCTCCATGGGTATCACTCTGATCTTGGAGACCGGCAGGTTCAGCAGACGGGATAGCAGATCCCGGGCGTTAAAGTGGCCTTGGGTACTGGACCAGACGGTTAAGCTGCCATCAGGCTGCCACATGGCGGTGCCGGTGTGAGGCTCGATATACCCCTGGTGTACCGGCGCGGTGTTGGTCTCTTTTTCCACGATGACGTCGGCTTCCTGAAACCCTTTCTCCACGTCTCCAACCCGGAACTCGAAGTGGTTAGCCACGTTGGAACCCATGGCTGTGTCTTCGTCCGACTTGTAGCCGCCGGCTCGTAGGCCTGGGTCGGACAGAGTTTCCAACCGCTCGTGCAGCAGAGGTGCGCCTTCCTTCATCGCTTCTCTAAAGTTATGTACCGGAGTCAAGACTTCGTAGTCAACGTCTATGAGAGCCAGGGCCTCCTCGGCTTGATGGGGGTTGGCGGCCGCCACGGCAGCCACGGCATGTCCCTTGTACAGGACCTTCCCATAGGCCAGGATGTTGTTGCTCATGAAGCGGAGATTGTGGATGGAGCCTTCCGCCAAGTCCTCAACCTTGCCCGTGGGCTGCTCCCAGTCGGCGGAGGTGACCACCGCTTGGACTCCCGGCGCTACCTCGGCCTTGCTGGTATCGATGGACTTGATCCGCGCGTGGGCGTGGGGGCTGCGCAATATCTTCCCGTGCAAAAGCCCTGGAAGAATTATATCCGCGCCATATTTCGCCTGCCCGGTTACCTTATCGGCCCCGTCGTGGCGGATCGGCCTGGTGCCCACCACTTTGTAATCCCCGGTGGCTAGAACGATATTCGGCTTATAATCAAGCATGCTTTGCCTCCGCGCAAAGAGTCAACTTTTAACTTGGTGACGCCTGGCCCATATATTATCATAAACAGGCCTATAAGCCAGATACTGTTTGCAGCTAAAAGGCCGTTGAATCGCGTTTCGAGACGGTCGGCCGCCCAGTCTCAAAGACAAGAAATTTCGCCGCGTCCGTCACGGGCAATTAGCAGGTGATATACTGCTTGCCAGAAGCGGTCCGCGGGGCTGCGTCTAGGGGTCAAACCCTACGGAATTCGCTCGACCAAACTCAGTTTTTAGGAAATATCTGAATGAAAATACCTTCTATTTTCAAGCCTCAAACACTAGCAGCGGGGGTCGTGCTAGCCGGAGTCCTGCTCAGCCATGGGTGCTCCGTTAGAGGCTCTAGCCCGGAATCCGGACAGATAGCGTCTTCGTCTGTCTCTCCTCAGTCCGGCCTTCTCCTCATCGCCGGCACTCCGGACGCTGGTCTCGTCCTTCCGGCATAAGGGTTCCGATACATCCGAGTGCAAAACCTCAACCCGCCGGAGGGACTATTTGTTCATCGAAACCGTCAGGATCCAAAGTCTGTCCAACAACTCTTACGTGGTCGGCTCAGAACAATCGGGGCAGTGCGCGGTCATCGACCCGGCGCGGGACATAGATCAATACACGAACATCGCATCTAATCATGGCGTCCGCATCGTCTACGCCCTGGAAACCCACCTTCACAACGATTTTATCTCCGGCGCCCGGGAATTAGCGGCCCAGACCGGATGCCAGGTAGGCTCCAGCGCATCCGGCGGCCTGCTTTATCCCTCGGTCCGCCTGCAAGACAACGACACGTTCGACCTGGGGGAGTTCCGACTGCGCATTCTTCACACTCCCGGCCATACGCCGGAGTCCATCTCCTTCATGGTGGAAGAGCAGGGGGAGATTAGAGCGGTTTTCACCGGAGGCGCATTGATGTTGGGGGGCGCTGCCCGGGTAGACCTGTTGGGGAGCCGGGTCGCTCCCTATCTGGCGCGATGGCTTCACCAAACGATCCACGGAAAGTTGCTCAAACTTCCGGACTCGGTTCAGATCTACCCTACCCACGGCGGCGGCTCCTTTTGCTCCGCGGCTGGCCCGGGCGGCGGTGAGGTCCCGACGTCCATCGGCGAAGAACGGGAACACAATCCATTTGCAGCGTACACCGAGGAAGAAGACTTCGTAAAGTTCGCCCTCACCGGCCTGGGGTCTTACCCCAGTTACTACCGTTACATGGCGGACATCAACCGCCGCGGCCCCGACGTTCTGGGAGGAGTGCCCCGGCTAGCGTCCCTAACACCTCTATCTGCGCGAAGCCAGTTGGACGAAATCACACTTCTGGTTGACGCCCGGCCTCAAAATATATTCAACGAAGAGCATGTGCCCGGCTCCTTCGCCGTGCCATTCGGCGATAATTTTTCTACCTGGGTCGGTTGGATCGTGCCCTGGGGCCGACCTCTGATTCTGCTCTCGCCCGACCCGTACCATCACGACGCCATGGTTCGCCAGTTGATCCGCATCGGCTACGACCGGCTGAACGGATATCTAGCCGGCGGAATGGACGGCTGGAAGACGTCTGGGTTACCCGTTGAAGCCGCGGACGGTATCGACGTGGACACGCTGAAAGAGTTATGGGGTCAGGAACCTGCCCCGATGATTTTGGACGTTCGCCAACGCAGCGAATATCATGCCGGCCATATACAGGGCGCTCTGAACATCGAACTGGGGGAGTTACAGGAGCATCTGGACGGCTTACCCAGAGAAATCCCCGTGGTAACCGTATGCGCATCCGGAATGCGCGCCAGTGTGGCCGGCAGTATCTTGCAGCGTGACGGGCGGCAAAACGTCCAGGTGGTAGGAGTAGGAGGGACTCAGGACTGGATAGACCGGGGTTTCCCGATTGCCACAGGGGACGAGTAGGCCGGCGCCCACCGCGTCAATCTTCTTACGCCCGGCGAGGGTTCACCGGCTTCAACGGCTCTCCAGATGCCATCTTTAGTGCGAGCATGATCAGCGATCCGGCGGCAAAGCCTCCGACGTGGGCGAAGAATGCCACGTTAACCTGGGATGAAAGCCCCAGGGAGATGAGGCCTTGAAACAGTTGCCAGCCAAACCATATGCCCAACAGTATCACGGCCCTGACCTCTATCACGGTGATGATGTAGAGCACCACCAGCGCTTTGACCCGGTTGAATGGATAAAGCACCAGGTAAGCGCCTAAAACCCCGGAAATCGCCCCACTGGCCCCTACCAGCGGCGTCTGAGAGCCGGGATCTATCGCGAAATGGGCCAGAGTAGCCACGACGCCGGTGAACAGGTAGAAAAACAGGTAGTTGACGTGGCCCAGCCGGTCCTCGATGTTATCCCCGAATACCCACAGGAACATCATGTTCCCGGCAAAATGCATGAACCCGCCGTGCATGAACATGGAGGAAAAGATGGTTACCCAAGTGGGGACGGGCGTTTCAATACTCCGGGTGATAGCCCCAGCGGCGAATGCGGTGTAAGGCTCGCCCCGGATCAGCTCTTCAGGGATGAATCCCCAAGTTAAGAAAAATACCCGGGCCTCAATACCACCCCCGCCACCCAAAAACCCCACACCACCCAGGGATATTTGATAGAGAAAAACCAGGGCACAGATGCCGATGAGAACTACGTTAACGTAGGGGAAAGTACCGTGGTGGACATCGGCGTCGGAGTAGGGAAACAAATGCTACCGGCTTCTGAAGCGTTCAGCGTACGGCAAGAGACCGGGCAAGAGGGCTGGGAGATTGTCCAAAGCGCTCAAGATTCCAGGTCTGCGCAAGCGTGGACGATAACCGAGGCCGCCGTCTTCGCCTCCATCTTGTCCATGTTCAAAACCATGTGATAAAGCGTGGGTTCGTCGGGGTGAACCTTGAAGAACTTCCGGACGAATGCTACCCGCGCCCGGTCCACCTCTTCCACGTGAGACTGGGCTTCCTCACGGTCGAAATGCTCCCTCTGCATTATTACGTCCACCCGATGGTCGATGTTCGCCAGCAACCCGACGTGGATCACTCCAGGCATATCGGCCAATATACCGTTTGCGCCCCGGCCAATAATCACCACGTTACCTTTTTGATGCAGGCCCTTTACCACAGTGGTCGTCGCGTCGATGAAAGCTTGATCGTCTACTTTGTGGGTCGTCGCAGTAGTCTCCCCCGCCAATTCCATGTAGGTTTCAGGAGGCAGGCTTTCGATCCCCCGGCCAAAGTAGGGCTCTCCGCTAACTCCGGATACGGCCGAGCGCTCCAGCATGGTTTGAACAAATCTACCCAGCCGGTCCCTGAACCTCTCGAACCGCTGCTCCTTGTCGATGAGGGCACCCACGGGTGTGCCAACCAACTTAGCCGCCTGGGTAAACACGAGGCGGTCCACGAAATCCAGGTGCAATTGATCGGCCACCAATTGCCCAATGGTAACCGAACCGCAACCGAGCGGACCGTTCACTGTTATCACCGGCATGGCGTCCTCCTCTGCATCCATTTAATAGCAGGTAGAGCTATGATTGAGTGGAGATAAGACCGTGTGGATTTTTTCGCGGTCGTCCCCTCATCCAGCGGCAGAACTCGGCCACTAAGGAGCCGGGCTTCCCATGAGCCGGTCCCGTCGGCGGGCGTATTCATCCGCCAGCAGGCCCATGGAGGAGGAATCGTACCATTCACCGTCTTTCCGGTGAGTTTTTCGCAGGTGCCCCTCCAGGACAAAGCCGAGGTGACGGCAGATCTGCAGTGCGGGCTCGTTGTATTCAGGGACATCTACCCAGACTCGGTGCAGCCCAAGGGTTTCAAATGCTTGATCCAATAGGCGAATCATCGCCACGGTGCCGTAGTGGTGATGCCACAGCTCCTTGCGGCCGATCAGCAGGAAGAGTTGAGCCTCCTGCAAAGGCCACTCCACAACGAGTTGGCCTTCCCCGATATGGTCCCCTTCCTGGGAGTAGATGGAGTATATTTTGCGGTCCTCATTCTCGACAACAGCGCCCAGTTCCTCATCCGAGGCGTGGAACAATTCATGAGGAGAATATCCGGTGTGCAGCGGCTTCCCATCATCTCCCAAACCGTACCACATGGCGTTGACTTCTGCGTCGTTCAACCATTCGGCCAGCCTGCCGACGTCTTCCCGAGTAGTCCCTGTAAGCGTAACTTCCGGGAACATTTCTCCCCCTCCGCCGAGTGTTGCTGAGCGATGGAAAATATCCTAGATTCAGGTCGATCCAGCCTCGAAAGCTCGAAGGATGGTCTATTCTAGCAACCCGCCTCTAGAAAATCAATCAGCATAATAAACTCTTATAATACATCCGCTCTACTATCGGACAAGTGTGCATGAATCGGGAGACACTTCGGTAAAAAGCAGTCAATTACCTCGCACACCGGGCGCTAGGCAGCGAACCCCGCCCGTTGTCGTCTCACCGTAACCGCCCACCGGATTTTGTGGCGAGTTCTGGTAGTATATTCCGAGGCTCCCCGGAGGTTCAAGAAAGAGGTGCAAGAGGATGGTATCCGTAGACTATTCGCCGCTGGACAAACCTGAGATATCCATGAATTCCTTCTACCCCCGGCGAAACTGGACCACTACGCCAGACGGGGCTGAGGACCATACGGTTACCGTGGCCGATGTGGTTGATCTATCGTGCCGGTTCTTCCCGGTAGGCCAGGAGAACCCAACCATCCTGTTTTTCTACGGCAACGGGGAGACAGCTCCGGACTACGACAACATCGCCCCGCTATACAATCAGATCGGTGTCAACTTCTTTGTCGCCGATTACCGGGGCTACGGCCGCAGTGACGGTTCTCCGGCCTTCCGCTCCATGCTGTCCGATGCCCGGGAAGTGTTGGCGGCCCTCCGGCAAACCTTGCAAGCATCCGGATACACCGGCCCCGTATTCGTGATGGGACGCTCCATGGGGCGTCATGCCGCGTTTGAACTGGCCGCATACTGCCAGGAACATATCCAGGGCCTGATCATAGAGAGCGGACGTCCCACTTTGGGTCAATTCACCCAAGGATTGGACGAAGAACAAGCCCGCACCTTGCAAGCCGCTTACGAGGACAAAGTCCGGTCCATCGGCATACCCGTACTGGTGATCCACGGCGAAATTGACACCTTGGCTCCGGTGCAAGAAGCGGTCGCCATGTTCCAAGGGTTTAAATCTCCCGATAAGAGGCTGCTGACCATTCCCGGAGCCGGCCACAATGATCTGCTATATCTGGGCATAAACGAATATTTCGGCGCTATCCGGGATTTCGTCTCACCGCCACAACAGGATTGAAGTAGACGCCACAATAGAAAGATCAGCCCCTTCCTTGCATCAGATCCGTCATTGCTCCGAAGATAGAATCGCCAACCTTCGGCCGCACCCTTCGTCATTCCAGCACCAGCCCTTCGGTGGAATGGCCGCGAGGAATCTGGGGTGTCCGGCCGTCCAACAATCGAGTTCTGCCGGATCAGCCAGAGACCCGACCCCGAGCCGGGCATAGTATACTCAGGCATCCGGAAGACCCAACGATAGGAGAACCGATGCGAGAAAACACCCTGAAACAAAAACTGGCAGCAGGAAAAGCCGTCTTCGGTGTGATGCTCACCTTCCCATCTCCCCAGGTAGTGGAGATGCTGGGCGGTCTGGGGTTCGATTGGGTGCTGATCGACAACGAACACGGAACAGTCACCATCGAAAACTCGGAAGACCTGATCCGGGCCGCCGAGCTAAGTGGCGTGGCTCCCATCGTGCGCCCGGTCAGCAACAAGCCCGAGATTATCGCCCCCTTCATGGACCGCGGAGCTTGGGGCGTCCAGGTTCCCCACGTAAATACCGCCGAGGAAGCCCGCGCCGCCGTCGACGCCGTCAAGTACCATCCCCTGGGACACCGGGGCATGTTCAGTGGGAGCCGCCCGGCCGACTATGGATTATCCGGCTCCACTGCCGATTATGTGGAAGCTGCCAACCGCAACACCCTGGTCTGCCTCATGCTGGAGGAAGTCGAGGCCATCGAAAATCTGGAGTCAATGGTTGAGGTGGAAGGGGTGGACGTGTTTTTCATCGGCTCCGGAGACTTGTCCCAGTCCATGGGATACCCAGGACAGCAAACCCACCCTGAAGTTCAGGAGTTAATGGCCAAGGGTGTGAGCATCATCCGGGAGGCCGGCCAGGTTGCCGGGGTTAGCTGCCCCGACTCCTACGTTCCAAAATTCCTGGATATGGGTGTCCAATACTTCCACGGCAGCGTCAACAGATTGCTTCAATCGTCCAGCACCGAATATCTAAAGGGCATGCGCGAAGCGGCGGACAGCAGGGGATTGTGACCGTTCCCTTCCCCAGATCGGGGTTAAACCCGGCTTCCGTCGGGGAGTTGGACCTCCATCACGATCCGAATACTGCCAAGTGGAGATGCTAGCTGAACCAAGCTGCGGTAGTATTCCACTTGCGGGGGGCCTGAGATCGGACCGTCTTGATGGCGACCATCGCCCAAAGCGCGCCGCCGATGATGTTGGTTACTCCACTGACCCACAGTGGCACGCTTATCAACGCGACGCCCATGACGGTTACACACAAGCCATATCCCACGCTCGTCAGTAACGGTGGTTTATTCGGGGATTTGAGAGTTGGCAGTACTGCCAGGTTCAGTCCCCACGCCGCCACGGCGAATACTATGTCTTGCCACATTCCAGGTCACCAACTTTCCAGAGAATCCTTATGGGTTTTGGGCCTTAGGTACATCCAAGTCCAAATTGCCGCCCCTACAAGGAGCATCCCAGCTTCGATCGAAAGGAACGCAAGGACGGCTCGTGGCCAGGCTCGTATACCGATCACCTGGAGGGGAAAAGGGCGCAAACATGGAACTGGCCGCCCGTTGGCCGTCTTGCCGCGGCGGCTGGTGTTGCCGAGCAGGGGACAAGCGTCAGGATAGGATCGGAGAACTTAAGCTGGTTTCCGGAATCCGGTCCTGAAGTTATATTATATGGGTAATCCGGCTGAAGGACATGACGAATGCCCGGTAGTCCTGAGCAACCCAGGAAACAACTTGACCGCAACAAACTAAGCCTCGGCCTGTTTGGCGTGAATTGTTCCGGCGGACTGGCTGTCACCACCGTGCCCGAGCGATGGGACGCAAGCTGGGAGAACAACCAGAAACTCGCCCGCATGGCCGACGATGCCGGCCTGGATTTCATACTGCCCCTGGGACGATGGAAAGGATACGGCGGTGTCACCGACCATAACGGGTCAAATTTCGAAACACTAACCTGGGCGACCGGCATACTGGCCAGCACTCGCGACATCTTGGCATTTGGCACCGTTCACGTCTCGCTGTTCAACCCGGTGGTGGCGGCGAAGCAGATGGCCACGGCCGATCTTATCGGTCAGGGCCGGTTCGGCCTAAACATCGTTTGCGGTTGGAACCACGATGAGTTCGACATGCTGGGAATCGATCTCGCCCAGCACGCCGATCGCTACGACCAAGGGCAAGAGTGGATCGATATCGTGACCCGGGCCTGGACATCCGCTGAGCCCTTCGACTACGACGGCAGATTCTATCAGGTCCACAATACCGACATTAACCCCAAGCCCTACGGAGGTGGGCGACCCTTGGTCGTGTGCGCCGGAAACTCGGAGCGCGGGCGGGACTTCGCGGCTCGCAACGCAGACATGATGTTCACCAATCTTCGTATCGACCTGAACGAAGTGCCCGGCAATACCTCGGCGCTCAAGGAATTGGCGGCGGGATACAACCGGGACATCGGGGTTTTTTCCAATGTCGCCGTGACCTGCCGGCCGACCAAGAAAGAGGCGGAAGAGTATTTCCAATACTATGCGGTGGAGAATGCCGACTGGGACGCGGCGGAAAATATGATCGTGGGCCGCGGCATTGTAAAACCCGGAATGACAGAAGAGATGCACCAAGCGGCCCGGATACGCGCGGCAGCCGGCAACGGGGCATTACCGATAGTCGGCGACCCCGACGATGTCGTCACCATGATGAAACGATTGTCCGAAGGCGGGATCTCGGCGCTGGCGATAGGATTCACGAACTACCTGGAGCATTTCCCTTATTTCCGCGATGAAGTGCTGCCGAGGCTGGTTCACGGGGGACTGCGTACGGAATAGGTGTTGGCGAATCCTGGAGCATGATTATATTCCGTCCCAGGATACAATCTTATTTTTCTCCCCAAACCCTGTCGGCGCGTCCGATAATGAACGAACGATTTGACCAATTTCGTGGGGATTCTATATAGTGTTCATTGAGGAGATACTGTGGCGCCGTGGGGCTGCTCAGTGTCCTTGCCACAGTCCCCATTTTTGAATCTTACCGAGATCAAGGTAAGTTATGGAGCGAGATGAGTTACAAAGCTGAGTACATCTGGGTTGACGGACAAAAACCCACCGCCAAGATGCGATCCAAGGGCAAAGTGATCCCCGACGGCGAAGAGCCACCCATCTGGGCCTTCGATGGTTCCAGTACGAATCAGGCCACCGGCGATAACTCCGACTGTGTTCTGAACCCCGTTTTCGTTTGCCCCGACCCCATACGCCGGGGGGACAACAAATTGGTCATGTGTGAGGTTCTCCTCACCGATATGACCCCCCACCCCTCCAACACCAGGGCACCCTGCGCCGCGTCGGCCAATAAGTACGCCGCCATGGACATGTGGTTCGGTATCGAGCAGGAATACACCTACTTCGACGGTATCAAGCCCCTGGGCTGGCCGGACAACGGTTTCCCCGCTCCCCAGGGTGGCTACTACTGTGGCGTCGGCTCCGATGAGGTGTTCGGACGTCCCATCGTGGAAGAACATCTAGACGCCTGTATGTATGCCGGATTGGCCATCGCCGGGATCAACGGGGAGGTCATGCCCGGTCAATGGGAATTCCAGATCGGCGCGATAGGCACACCGGCCGTTGCCGACCACCTCTGGGTCGCCCGGTGGCTGCTCTACCGCATCGCCGAGAATTTCAAAGTCAGCGCCACCTTGGACCCCAAGCCGGTCAGAGGCGACTGGAACGGCGCCGGCGCCCATACCAATTTCTCCACCCTCAACATGAGAAACGGCTACGACGCCTGTGTTGCCGCCGCCGAGGCATTGGGCGCGAACGCCGAACTTCACATCGCCAACTACGGACACCGCATCGAAGAACGGTTGACCGGCGAACATGAAACCCTGTCCTACAAGGAGTTCAGGTGGGGTGTCTCCGACCGTGGCGCGTCGGTCAGGATCCCCTGGCAAGTAGCCCGTGACCAGAAGGGCTACATCGAAGACCGCCGCCCCAACGCCAACTGCGACCCCTACATCGTAACCCGGCTCATCCTAGACACCGTCTGCGGAGCCGCCATCGGGGAGTAGCGGCTGCGCTGAATTCGGAATCACGGGACCCATCAGCAAACATAAGGACCCGCTCCCATAAAATAGGAGCGGGTCCTTTTATTTTGCGCGGGGATTCTCGTTGATGCCATGAGCACCGGTCACAATGCCAGGTTTTGCTAATAAGCGAACCACCTTATCCTTCAGATAAGCCTGTGGCGGATGGTCAAGATGGCTGGTGGAGACGGGGAGAGTTGAACTCCACCAGAAACACGGGTTGGCGGTGTTAGTAGCTATAGGTTTGGTAAGGAGCCCACGCACGCCAGTGACGGGCAAGAGCCGGTCTTGGTCTCTGCATGGAAGCCCGACGCCCTAGGGCAGTACCCGCCGCATTAAAATACCAGCTTAGCCAAGGCGGCTCCCGTCTAGTCAAGCATGACCACATACACCTAGTTTAACCAAGTTGAAACAATTCTTATTGAGATAGGAAGCTGAAATCGTCGAAGGCAATACCGTTGTCGTTGATAGTATCGGTATCGATCTTAATCCGGCGGATTCCGGGAGCAGAGACGGACAATTCCTGGATTGCCCCATCGCCACCGGAGCCGAGGGAGATGATGGTGCCACGGGCAATTTCATTTCCCGAGCCGTCGAAGGCTATCATGTGGAGCTCTTGCCCTGGGATGCTGTCGAAATCTTGGACGAAGACGCTCACTGAGCTGACCGCCATGGCGAAGTCCGCCTGAAAAGCCTTGATCCAGGGACAGCCGCTGGACGGTCCGGCTCCGGAGGTTATTGAATTGACCGGTGAACTCGCCGGCGTGTTGTTGCCGGATGCTGACGCAAAGGCGGCTTTGACGCCTCCTTCAGTAGCAATTATTGGTGCGGCTCCCCCGGTAAAAGAGGAAGAACCTACGAGTGAGAACGAGACTCCCAGAGAGGTGAATTCGTCGTCCATCTTCGAAGTTCGCCGCCTTCGCAGTGGATGACATTGACGATGTCGTGACCGTTACCAACGATGCGCCGTCAATCTTCCCCATCGGCGACACTGTTGTCACCTTCAGTGCCACCGACGCCGCCAATAACACGGGCACCGCTACCTCGATGGTGACTGTTGCGCCTCTGCCTCTTCCCTGGACCTCCGGCATCATCACAACCGTGGCGGGAACTGGGACAGCGGGCTTCTCAGGCGACGGTGGTCCCGCCATCAGCGCCAACCTGAATTCGCCGATCGGCGTGGTAACGGATTCTCAAGGCAATCTTTTCATCTCCGATTTTCAGAACAACAGAGTCAGGTGCGTGGATGCCACGGCCGGTTGTTGAAGAACAGTGTTTTCCCGATCACCGGGTCGATGGAGCTGTGCTCTTTGGCCGCCCAGCGGTAGACCGCCTCTTTGTTAGGGTTCTTGAGCAAGCCTACGACGGGAATGTTGTTAGGAGCGGGCACGGTCAACCCGGCAGAACTCACTGAAAAACCGGTGAACGCAGTGCCGGCACCAGCGGTTTCACCGCCGGGGACGTTAAGCTCGCTGGTCAGCTTGTCGCTAGAGGAACCGAAGAGCGTCAGCGCCCAGTTCTCCGTGGCCTGGTTCGCCGCGCCGTCGCTGCCCCTGGCAAAATTGATCGTTAACCGGCCTGCGCTGTCGCCGCTGGGACGAACTACGTCGATGGTATGTTTGCGGACCGCCTCGCCGATTTCCTTGATTGCCACGTTTGAGGAGGAGTTGAAGTTGTAGTCCACCACCAATACCCACTCATCTTGGTTGGGGTTCCCATTGGCATCCTCGGTGGCCACAATGACTCCTCCGAAGAAGATCTCCTTTCCAGGCTCGAAGGGGTTGTCAGTATCCAATACGGCCTGGAGGATCCCCACCACCGTGCCCCCGTCGGCTCGACCTCCGCCAAGAGTGTAGCCTGCTGGAATCTTGATCTCGATGACCTCCGGGGCCGCCTCGTCTTTGGCCATCGACAGGGTGAGGACGTGGTCATCGTTGGCGTCCAGTGCACCGGTTTTAGCCTCAATGTCTAACCGGTTGTTTGACGGCTTGATCAACGGCGAACCGTCCTGGGCGAAGAAGACGTTGCCCGAATTTTCGTCGATACGCCAGCTCACCAGAGCGAGCGAATTGGGCAACTTGTTGAGGAAGTCAGGAACGAAATGCCGGTTGGGGTCTTGGGGCAGGCTCTTTTTAAAGTCTATCTCGTGGATACCGGCGACCTGGCCATCCTCGCTTTTCACTGGATAGACTTCAGGAAAGGACTCCAGGAAGAAAGTGTTGGCCGCGTTTCGAATGCTGTCCCGGTCTCCGTCCAGCCTGGCTGACTGGCTTTGTCCTCCCAACCCCACCACGGTTCCAGCAACAAGTCCAGCCAATATGGCTAGTATAGCCATAACCGCCAACAGCTCGACCAGAGTAAAACCCTTTTGTTGCCGCATCGGTTGATTCCTAGGGCTCATATGCTGGATCAGGATTCAGCACATGGCATCCGTCTACTAACCTTAACGGCACAGGTGGCAGTAGGAATCCCCCATAGGAGTGGTTATTGTGATGAAAAAATGGCTACCTGGGCAGGTGCTTTAGATACGGGAAAGGCTACTTACTTAGTAACCGTTTCACTGTGGCCGAAGAGTGTCATGTAGGATTTTAATTGCAGGTCTGCTCCAGAAAGGGAGTCCAATGCGACGTTACTGGAGCAGGAGTAAAATCAAGGGCACCAAAAGGACTTGGTTTTAGGCAATCTCCTATTGGCCGAGCTGCGCCCTAAAGCTTAACTCCGCACCGCCATATAAACCGTATAGTGTGCCCCGCCCTTACCCTTCCCGCGCGCCTGCAACGCGACTTCTTCCACCTGGAATCCGGCGCGGCGGAGGCGTTTGGCGAAGGCGGGCTCGGGGCCGGAGGACCATATGGCCAGGACGCCCTTCGGCCTTAGGGCGGCGAAGGCAGTAGTCAGGCCGCTAGGGCTGTAGAGCCAATCGTTTTCCTTTAGGGTGAGGCCCTGGGGGCCGTTGTCCACGTCCAGCAGGATGGCGTTGTAGTCGTTCTTGGAGGTCTTTATCATCTGGGCGACGTCGGCTTCATGGACGGCGACCCGATGGTCGTCCAGGGGATTGCCGGCCAAACCGGCCAGAACTCCCCGGTTCCAGCGCACCACCTCAGGGACCAGTTCGGCGACGGCCACGTGGGCTTTGGCGCCGAGCTCGTCCAGCGCCGACCTTACCGTGTAGCCCATGCCCAGGCCGCCGATTAGAACCCGCGCCTGAGGATGGTTGGCGATCTTTTGGCAGGCCAGTTTGCCCAGCGCGTCTTCCGTCCCGTAAACGCGGCTGTTCATGAGTTCATAATTGCCCGCTTTGATGGAGAACTCGTTGTCTCGTTGGTACAAACGGAGCTCTAATCCGTTTCCGGGGGGTTGGGCGGTGTCCAGAAGCTTCCAAGGAATCATCGGTTGTTTTCACGCTCTGGCTTGGTCAGGATGAGGCCGTTTCCCAGCCCCAGACGACTATCTTGCCGCCCGAAGGACGAAGCGACCAGGAGTCTGATCCTACTGGGCAAGCAAGTCATATTGCCGTTTACAATTTTACACTGGATGCGGATGCACCGCACCGCGAGGACGGAGTGGCTGACGACGGCTTAGGCGAACCCCGTGTTATTAACGGCCAGGACTTGACCACGCCTAGCCCAGGCCATATGATGCGGCGGAACAGTCGGAAGAGGCTATCTGACGCCCGTTTATCTTTTCGACACTAAACCATCCTAATAGAGGTACGCAAATATGAAAGTCATCGAAGCCGTTGCCCGGATCTTGAAAACTGAAGGCGTGGAATGGGTGTCCTGTTTCCCAAATAACCAACTCATCGAAGCCGCGGCCAAGGAAGGCATCCGCACCATCATGTTCCGGCAGGAGCGCGGCGGGCTGATGGCCGCGGACGGTTATAGCCGGTTGAACGACCGGGAGAAGTTCGGCGTAACCATCACCCAGGGCGGCCCCGGCTCGGAGAACACCATGGGCGGCATCGCCCAGGCCTTCAGCGACAACATTCCCGTCCTATACCTGCCCGGCGGGCCCACGCTGGCCCAATACGCCGTCAGGCCAAACTTCTCACCGGCGCGCACCTACGAGTCCGTGTGCAAAACCGTCGAGGTCATCACCCATCCGTCTCAGGTCTCCAGTGCCATGCGCCGGGCCTTCCATAACCTGCGCAACGGACGCGGAGGCCCGGTTCTCGTCGAGATCCCCGCCGACGTCGGCGAGCAGGAGATCGCGGAAGAGTCGCTGAACTATACGCCCCCCAAGCGGTATCGCCAATCTCCCGCCGCCGAGGACGTTAAGGATGCCGTCAGGCTTCTGCTGAACGCCCATAAGCCGGTTATCTGGTCGGGAATGGGCGTCCTGTTCGCCGGAGCAACCGCGGAATTGCAGGAGTTCGCCGAGCTCATAGAGATTCCCGTGTACACCACCATGCCCGGCAAGTCGTCCTTCGACGAGCGGCATCCCCTGGCCCTGGGGTCGGGAAGCAGTTCCACCAGTCTCCCGGCGCGCCGGTGGCTGCAAGAGTCGGACGTGTTGTTTGCCGTTGGCTCAAGCATGACCCGGACCGGCTACGGCCAGCCCATCCCCGACGGCAAGATCATCATTCACAACGTGGAGAGTATCGAAGACATCAACAAAGATTTCTCCGTCGATGTCGGCCTGCCTGGCGACGCCAAGCTGACTCTGCAAGCCATGATTGAAGAGGTCAAAGCTCAAGCCGGCGAGAACGGCCGTAAGGGTAAGACCGAGGTGGCTGCCGAGATCAAGGGGATCAGAGACGGGTGGATCGCCGAATGGACCGCGCTGTTGAATTCGGACGATGTTCCTATCAACACCTACCGAGTGATCGGCGAGATCGAGCGTAACCTGGACAAGGAAAACAGCATCGTCACCCACGACGCCGGCGCGCCCCGCGACACCATGATGCCTTTCTACCCCGGCACCACGCCCCACAGCTACATCGGCTGGGGCAAGACCACCCACCTGGGCTACGGCATTCCCCTGATGATCGGCGCCAAGCTGGCCAGGCCCGATAAGTTCTGCCTCAACTTCATGGGAGACGGCGCATTCGGGATGTCCGGACTGGACCTCGAGACCTCGGTCCGGGCCGGAGCGCCCATCACCACCGTGGTGTTGAACAATGGCGGCATGGCGACTTACCCCGGAGGCTACCCGACGGCCAAAGAGCTGTACGGCACCACCCACATGGTTGGCGATTACGCCAAGATCGCCGAGGGCATGGGCGCGGTGGGCATCGTCGTGACCCAGCCGTCTGAGATCGCCCCCGCCCTGAAACGGGCGCAGGAACTGAATGCCGAAGGAAAGACGGTCCTCCTGGATATACACTCCAACTTGGAGGCTCGCCGGTCGAATTTCAGCTAGGAGTTCGACCAAAAAAAGTCCCCTCTTTCGTAAAGAGGGGATTTAGGGGAGATTTTTCCAGGGAGAACACGACCCCCCTGTGGTCCCCTCTTCGTAAGGGGGGACGGAATTACCGGCTCTGATAGTGAAGGGGGCACCCTGATGAGATCGGGATGCCCCTTTTATTCGATTCCGGATTGCTTCGTTTACCTAGGCGGTAACCAAGCTGGCGTAGTGGTTCCCTTTGGAGATGGGAGCCAGGCCGGTCATGATTTCCTCCCAGTGATCTCCTCCGTCATCGCTACACCACACCTCACCGGTGGCGGTGGCGGCAAATACCGAGAAGGTATCTCCTCCCCAGTCCTCCAGGCACATGGCTTCCACGGAACCCTTCATCCGGTCCGGAAGGCCGTTGCCCAACGTCTCCCAGGTCTTCCCGGCGTCGTTGCTCCGGGAGATGCGGGTGCCGGCGAAGTGAGACTCCCGCCAGGATCCCGGCCCGTGATGAGCGGCCGCCACTAGGACGACTTCGGGCTTACGGGGGTGCAGCAGCAGGAAGTCGGGATACCCGCCTAGATCGTGTTCGGTGGTGGTCAGGTGCTCCCATGTTTCGCATCCATCCGAGGTGACGTAGATGCCGTCCCCGCCGGTGATGTATATCCTGTTGGGGTCCGCCGGGTTGATGACGGTCCGGTGGACATCGGTGTCCATGCCGTGGATCCTCGTGAAAGTTTGCCCGCCGTCGGTGCTCTTCTGCAGACCGCCAACTTCGATGCCGATAAACATCGTGTTGGTGTCTTCCGGATGGAAGTTGATATGCTTGGTGTGAGCGACGTGGGGCGGGCCGGGGAAGGTCCAGTCCGACGTGTCCACCGACCTCAGTGCCGTTAGCTCGGTCCAATGGCGGCCCAAGTCGTCGCTATAAAACAGGTGGGCCGGCTGGGTTCCGGCGAATATTCGAGTTTTCCCGTTTACCTTGGCCGCGGCCAGACTATAGATGTCATGCTGGGTGATACCATCGTCCCGGCGCTCCCAGGTCTCCCCGTTGTCTTCACTGATGTAGATCGTGTCCTCGGTGACTCCGGCGATTATCGCGCCGCTGTCCGGTTCGATGATAACGGCGTGAATGTGTTTGTTGGCCAATGCCCGGCGGGCAATGCTCCATCCAGAACCGCCGACGTTCCGCTTCAGGAATACGATCCCTTCTTTAGTTCCGACCAACACCTCCTCCGAGCGAGAAGCCGTGGAAAAAATAGTGTCTCCGCCATGAGATAGGGTTAAAGCCATGATATCCTCCCATTCATCGACGATTCGTTGTCCGTTACCCTCGGTTAGCTGGAAATCAGCATAGTGGGACAGGCGTTTGGAGTCAATCCCCTAGCGTCCGCCGGGTTAAATGTGGACAAATCCCGCAGCCTAGCGTTACTATTTCTCTAGCCTGGCCGTCCAACCAGCTGCCGGCGAAAATCCGCCGAGGTGACATTATCATCGGACCTTCCGGCCCAAGTCAGGACCTTAAAGCTATCAATGGACCCGACGGAACGGCGATCCATTACGCCACCTTCGGCCAGGGGCCTCCCTTGGTGGTTGCCGCTAATTGGCTCAACCATCTGGAGTTTGACCGGACCAGCCCGGTTTGCCGCCACTGGTGGGAAGAGCTGTCTCGGGAACACCAGGTTATCCGCTACGACCAACGGGGCTGCGGCCTATCTGACTGGGACACCTCGGACCTGTCCTTCGAAGCGTCAGTGGGCGACCTGGAATCCTTGATCTCCGCCCTGGGTATCGACAGATTCGCTCTTTTCGGGGCGTCTCAGGGGGGTTCGGTGGCCATAGAGTACGCGACCCGCCACCCCGAAAAGGTTAGCCACCTGGCGTTGTACGGGGCTTGCGCCTACGGTTGGGCTCATCAAAATGAGGCACACAGACAGGAATGGGAGACATTGCTCGGTCTCACAAAGGACGGCTGGGGCCAAGAGCATCCAGACTACCAACGGGCGTTCATAAATAAGTTCAAGCCTGAAGCCACCGCCGATCAGAAGTTCTGCCTCATGCGTCTGCAAGAAGCGTCTACTTCCCCGGAGAACGCCGAGAAGATCCAAGCCGAGTGGGGGAAAGTTGACCTTCGCCAACGCCTGGGACAGATAGCGGTCCCCACCCTGGTGCTCCATGCCAGGGGAGACAACGCTGTCCTTTTTGAAGAAGGCTGCCGCATCGCCGGACTGGTTCCTGGCGCTGGATTCGTGCTCCTTGAAGGCAAGAACCATTTATTGACCCACGACGAGCCGGCCTGGCAGTCGCTTGTAAGCGAGATCCGCCAATTCCTCACCTCTGATTCCGGCCGCAGCCCGGCACATGAAGACATCGCCGCCGCCGTGGGACTAGAACGGCCCGACCTGCGCCAAGCCACCGCCCCAGACGGCACGGTAACCATATTGTTCAGCGACATAGAAGACTCTACGGGCATGACAGAGCGGCTGGGAGACCGGCGGATGCAAGAGGTCCTACGTCTTCACAACGACATCGTCCGAGAACATCTGGCGGCCTCCGGCGGATTCGAGGTCAAGTCCATGGGCGATGGATTCATGCTGGCCTTCTCCAGCGCTCGCCGGGCATTGCAGTGCGCCGTCGCTATTCAAACCGCCCTGGCTGCTTACAACGAAGAGCAAGACAATGAGCAGTTACGGGTGCGTATGGGCATCCACACTGGAGAAGCTCTTAGCGAGTCCGACGACTTTTACGGGAAGCACGTGATCCTGGCGGCGCGCGTCGCCGGGCAGGCGCAGGGAGGGCAGATTCTGGTGTCCTCATTGTTCAAGGCGCTAACCGACAGCGCCGGAGACATTGTCTTCGGCGAGGAACAAGAAGTGGAGTTGAAAGGGCTTACGGGTTTGAACAGCGTCTACCCGGTGGAATGGCGTTAGGACCGGCGATCGATTATTCCACATCTACCGTCGCCACCGCAACCCGCTCGCTGCCCTTGTAGCTCGCTCGCACCGTAACTTCATAGGCGCCGCCGCCGGAAGAAGAGCCGTCCTCGTAAACATCCCTGATTTCTTGGTCCGGCAACCCCCGGTTAAATACCAGCACCTCATCAATCACGCCAACGAACATGTTGATTTGGTTATGCGCCGGACCGGCCCCAATCACTAATGGAAGACCGGAAGTGTCCCCGGGCCGGCCAGTGAACGAATCCCTGACGACAACCATCCCGTCTAAAAACAGCTTGTGCTCCGTGCCGTTCCGCACGTATGCGTAACGGTGAAACCTCTCGTCAGCAATTACCGGACCCCTCAGGAAAACGTCCGATCCGTTGGCCCGTTCGAAACCCGCCTCCAAGAAATCTCCTGACTCGGAGAGCCGCTCGCCGCTAAATCTCATCACGAACGAGGTGGGCACATCGACGGACCTCACAACCCCCGCACCTTTGATCACGATAACCTGCTGCCCGCCCAATTTATTGCGTTTAGCCCATAGATGCAATGTCATATCGCCTCTCAGGTTGAGGATAGAGTCGGGCGCTACCATGACGTAGTCGTTCAGTCCATCCAGGCTAAAGCCCTTGCCAGATACGGCGGCAGCAAATCCAACGCCACCGTTGAGGATCCCGTCGTTGTTTCCAACAACATCGTTCCCATTTCCGTCACCGGGCCACCAGGCGACTAACCCCAAAGGCGGTTCCTCTGAGATTTTAGGCTCATAGGTGACCTTGCCGGTTTGGTCAACGGTCAAGCCCGTCTCGGCCTCCCACGACAACTCTACGTCTTTAATCACGTTATCGAACCTGTCGTAGGCAACTGCGGTCAGTTGGACACTCTCCCCAAGAAATACGGACACAGATGCGGGCTGGACTTCGATTTTGTCCAATAGGCCCGGCTCGATAATCACGTCTGCGGTTGCCGATCCTGTTCCGCTGTCATGGGATACATCCACCTGTAGAGCCGCGGGGAAAACTCCCGCCTTCGTTCCGGCGGTAAGCAGGCCATCTTGGCTGATAACACCCGCTTGGGGGATCAATTGCCATGAGCGGACTGGATCGATAAGCGGCTGTCCTGCGCCACCAACGGCTTGCGCCTCTATCGCTTGGCTGGTGCCGGCTTCTAAGGTCACTTTCGAAGGTTCGATAGTTACGTCTATCCGCTCCGGTGCGGGAGACCGAGAAGCCGTGGGTGAAGACGTAGGGTCCAGCACCGCAGGCGCGATGGGCGGCGCCACTGTAGGTATCGTCGTCGCAGGTGCCGCTGGAGCAATCGAAGCCTTGGCATCAGCGCCGGGAGAAGACGCGGGAGGCAGGACGGCTGGAACGTTCGGGGCGGCGACCACCGGTGAAGCCGTAGCTGGTACCACCGTGCTGGCAGACAAAATCTCGGATGAGGAGGACTCGTTGCCCCCAGACCGGACCGCGGCAAACAGTCCGGCGGCAACAACAACGCCAAGTACGGCCAAACCGATTCCGATCGACGGGACAGGCACGCGCCTCTTTGCCGGCGCTTCGGGGAGCCTGACAACCCGGCGGCCGGCGACGTTCCCTTCCTTAGCGATCGAGATCTCTTGTAGGCCAGGGGCGCCGCCGAATTGCCCTTGGGGCCGGAAGGACAGGGTAACCAGATAATCGTCAGCCCTCTCGTCGGCGCCGACGATCTCCAGCGCCATGGCCACCTTGCGAAAACGCCGTCCGTATATGGCCGAGGACTCCGAGACGGTGCGCATCGCCAGGAATCGTGCCTGGTCCATGTCGATGGGGCTTTCTACCTTGCCCTCCGGGCCCAGGCCGGAATCTGTTGTCTCTTCGGTGTTCCGTTCCTCATTCATTGCACAGCCAAGGCTCGTACGGTGTCGATATCGCCAACTAAGTTAACACAATCGACCAAGCATAGAAGCAGGCTTATCGTGACAACAGGGTGATTGAATCGCGGAAAATTGGCATGGGACTGCATTCCGATTACAATTCAACTGGCCGAGCCGGCTTGATTCCGGGCCGCATCCCGGTTCGGAAGACCTCAAGGCGGATGTGTAACGAAAGGAGGTTTCCCCATTAAGACGAATCTCAAGGTATCGGTACTAGCCTTTGCAGTCGCCGGGATTCTTGTTTTAGTTCTTGCCACTCAACAAGGCCCGATAGTGAGCGCCGGCGGCGGGGAGAAGATCGACGCCACGGCTCCCGTACACGACTTCCAAGACTACGGGGGCGTCATTGTCATGAACGCTCAGAACGGGGAACTTCGGCCCTGATAAGAAATGCCGAAGGAATATCGATGAACCTAGAGACTACCGACCTACCGGTAGGAGCGTACTCAGTGTGGTGGGTAATCTTCAACAAGCCCAGTGAATGTACCAACGGCACCTGCGGCGCTGTCGACACAGGAAAGGGCGGCGCTCCAAACCCCGCGGAGGGCACCTTGCTGTGGGCGACGGGCGGGATCGTCGGACCGGACCGGAACGGACACTTCAGCGCCAGTTTAGGTGTAGGGCCGAAGAAAGCTCCTGGTGAGGTACGCCGAGGACCAACTCTGACCAATCCCCTTGGCGCAGAGGTGCATGTGGTCTTGCGTTTCCACGGCAGCCCTGCGTGGGGCGAACCGGACGTCCTGACCTCTCAACTTACTACTTTCGCCGGGGACTGTGACAACTTCTCATGCTTTAACCCCCAGTCTGTCGCCCACAAACCATAGTGAGTAATACCGTCCAAATTAATTTCTGCCGCGAGGCCTGGGGGCTCCCCGGAGCGTGGCTGGATGGGAAGCCGTGCCCGCACCCGACAGGAGGGTTGTGTTAGCGGAAACCCAATCATCCGGCGGCCAACAGCCGCTGACCGGTATCCGCGTATTGGACTTGTCCGGCCCCATGGGCGTTTATTGCGGCAAGTTGATGGCCGACATGGGCGCCGACGTCATCAAGGTCGAGCCGCCTGGCGGAGACCCCATGCGCGAAATGGGGCCTTTTATTCCGGACGGGGTTAACTCTGAAAGAAGCCTGAACTGGCTTCACTTCAACACCAACAAGCGCAGCATCACGTTGGACATCGCCGTTACACAAGGGGCCGAGCTGTTGTCAAAGATCTCCCGCCAAGCCGGCGTTGTGTTGGAAACCTTCCCGCCGGGCTACCTGGACAGCTTGGGATTGGCCTACAGCCACTTGTCACAAGGCAACCCGGGCCTGATTTACGCCTCGCTGACCCCCTTTGGGCAAACCGGTCCTTACAAGAATTTCAAGGCCACCGACTTGACCGGTTTCGCGATGGGCGGATACATGTACGTAACCGGATGGCCTGATACGCCGCCCACTCGCCTCTGGGGATCTCAGGCGTACCACACAACGTCCAATCGCGCCTTCATAGCGATATTGCTGGCCCTATATCACCGCATGGCCACCGGTGAGGGTCAATACATCGACGTGTCGATGCAGGAGGCGGTGGCTGCCACGACCGAGCATGTCAACACGGCCTACAACTACACGGGGGAACCGGCGGTGCGCTGCGGGTTCCGCCACGGAGGCCAGTTCGTGGCTACTTGGCGGTGCAAAGACGGGTTCGTAAGCATCACCACCAACACCCAACAGGCCTGGGACGACCTAAGAGACTGGATGGCCCGAGACGGAATGGCCGGCGATCTGTCATCGGAAAAGTTCAACGACCGGTTCATACTTCGAGGAGAGTTGTCCGAGCACATCGAGGGACTGATTCAGGCATGGGCCTTGACCCACACCCGCCAGGAGATAACCGAGTGGGGCCAAAGCCGCCACCATCCCTGGGGCCCGGCGGTTCGTGCCGACGAGATTCTTGAAAACGAACAGCTTTGGGAAAGGGGATATTTCATCGAGAGTGAAGCCCTCCATCCGGGGGAGAAGATGGTCTATCCCGGCTCGCCTTACAAGCTGTCCCGATCCCCTTGGCAGCTACGTCATCCGGCGCCCCAGGTTGGCCAGCACAACCGGGAGATATACTGCGGCGATCTGGGCTTACCAGTGGACGAATTGGACGCCCTGGCCTCTCAAGGAGTTATCTAGGCCGTGAGCGCCGTCGAAAAACCGTCGAGCTCGGGCTTTGCGCTTCAGGGTATCCGGGTGTTGGACTTCACCTGGATACACGCGGGTCCCTCAGCCACGCGTATTCTAGCCGATCAAGGCGCCGAGGTTATCAAAGTGGAGTCCAATAACGCCCTAGCTGTCGTCGGTGGGCCCAGTTCGGCCACTGCCCGGGGGCTGGGACAGCGCCATAACTGGAATGCGGGCAAGCGGTCCATCTCCCTAGACATGAAAACTCCCCAGGGCGTTGCGATCGCCAAGCGGTTGGTAGCCGTTTCCGATGTCGTGGCGGAAAACTTCAGCGGCCGGGTGATGACGGGCTGGGGAATGGATTACGAGAGCCTCCGCCGGGTAAAACCTGATCTGGTGATGCTCAGCATGTCGGGCTTTGGGCGCACCGGACCCTGGAAGGACCGGGTTAGCTACGGACAAACTCTTCAGGCTTGGTCGGGATTCACCGAACTAACCGGATTCCCCGACACCGACCCCTGCGGCCCGGCCAGCGCCTACAGCGACGCCGTTGGCGGGATGGCCGGAGCCCAAGCAGTTTTACTGGCATTGATACACCGGGCGCGTACCGGACAGGGTCAGTGGATAGACCTTTCCCAATTCGAGGCCCTGTCGTCCCTGTTGGATACCTTGGTCCTGGACCTGAGCGCCAACGGAGCGGATTCCCATAACCAGAGAACCGGCAATCGCCCGCCTCATGCCTCCGATGCTCCCCACGGGGCCTACCGGTGCCAGGGCGACGACCGGTGGGTGGCCATATCGGTTCCTACCGAAAACGAGTGGGGGTCCTTGACTGGCGCCATGGGACATCCGTCTTGGGCTCAAGATGAACGGTTCGCCACCGCCTCCGGGCGATCCCATCAC
>JAKUQE010000330.1 GCA_022450395.1 Dehalococcoidia bacterium
GCGTCCTGAATAGAAAGTTTCTCCACCATTTCCTCCGGTTGAGCGCCTGGTGATGTGGACTGAATCCGCGAGACCACGGCGCGCCCAATGACGGTTATCGCTCCCTCGCGACTTTAAGAGTCTAGGCGATTGCCCGCGTCTCCGCAAGGGAGATGCTCCGCGGCTTGTCCCCAGGTTTCTCCGTGGTCCCCCTGACACCATGATCCGAGGGCCAGCCGGACTGATTCGGAGCCCAATAATCGGGGCGGGAACTTTTCTGACATCATGATCGTCTATATTGGTAGAATACAGGACCGAGGTGAGGTAATGAGGAAGCTATTGGCAGTTCTGGGGTTGCTAACCCTTCTGATCGTTCTGGCTTGCAGCCCGAGCGAAGGCCGGCTTAAGGAGAGTTTTCCGTCGTCATCTGTCACGCATCAGGATGAGAGCGGGTTTTCCGGCTTAGTGGAGCAAGTAGCAGCAGCTGCCCCGATGGCTCCGGCCAGGGCTGAAAGAGAAGTCATTGTAGAAAAAGAAGTAATCAAAGAAGTGATGAGGTCAGCGGGCGCGGACTCTTCGGACGGTTCATCCGTGGCCTTGCAAACGGCCCAGCGGATGATCATATCCACCGCGTCACTGTTCCTGGAAGTAGAATTTGTGGAAGCGGCTACCGTCCAAATACGGGATATAGCCGATAGCCTGGGAGGGTTCGTGGAGAACCTGAACATCTCCGGGGACGACGAGGGCCGCCACGGGAGTATGACCATACGAGTCCCCCAAGCCCAGTTTTCTTCGGCTGTGGACCGCATCGAGTCGGTGGGCAAGGTGCGAAGCAAGGATCTTGGGTCCGAGGACGTGTCCGAGAGGTTCATCGACCTGGAAGCTCGTTTGAAGAGTTCTCTCCGCGAAGAGGAGAGCCTTCTATCCCTGTTGGGAAGGACGGCCACCGTGAGCGAAATTCTGACCATCGAGCGGGAACTTAGCAGAGTCAGGTCGAACATCGAGCGGTTCCAGGGTCAGCTGAACTTTCTGGAGCGTAGGATCGACCTGGCTACAATCACCGTGTCCCTGGTGTCTCCGGAAAAGAGATCAGGCGAGCCGCCGTCGGCTTCCATGCGAATAGAGGTAAACGGCGTTACCGATCATGTGGACGCGGTCAAGTCGCTGGTGGCCTCATCCAACGGGGTGGTGGACTCTGTTCTGGTGTCGCTGCGCAACGGAAAAGAGAGCGCGGTTATGACCGTTCACGTGTTCTCCGACGACTTCAACTCAACTGTGGATTTCCTGGAAGACCAAGGCAGAGTGCGCAGCAAGGATGTGCAAGAAGGAAAACCGGGCGAGTATGGCGCGGCGTCCCCCGAAGAAAAGCCCAGGGCCAGGATTGACCTGACGTTTGTAGAGGACAGCAACTCTGTCAATATAGGCTTGATGGTGGCCATTGCCGCGCCCATCGGCGCGTTGGCTCTTGGAGTGATTCTGGGGATCGGATTCTTTGGTGTATACCGCCGGGGCGGCAGGACTTCTTAACTCCGGCTGCCCCATAACCCAGGATATTTTGTCTTCATCCAGTAGCGCCACGGATACATGGTCCGCGGCGCTGCCGCTATCTAGCCCTGCTCCTGTCCAGAGTTTTGCGTTAGAGGGTCTTCTAAGGTATCGGCCAAGGACCCGCCCGGCGGCACCATGGGATAGAGGTTGGTGGTGGGATCTACGACGAACTCGATCAAGAATGGCCCGTCGTGGTCCTGGGCCTGGCGCAACGCCGCCATCACATCCTCTCGGTCCTCCACCCGTAACGCCTCAATGCCGTATGCCTGGGCTAGCTTGACATAATCGGGGCCCGGTATCGGCACCGCCTTTAGGTGATTCTGGAAAAACATCTCTTGCCACTGGCGTACCATTCCCAAGTAACCGTTGTTGAAAACCGCAATCTTTACCGGAAGCTTCTCTTCAGTTATCGTGGCCAACTCTTGCAGAGGCATCTGGAACCCGCCGTCTCCGGCGATGCTCCAAACCGGCGCCCCGGGCCGCCCAGCCTGCACTCCCATGGCAGCGGGCAGTTCGTAGCCCATAGTGCCCAAACCTCCCGACGAAACGAAGGAGTTGCAGCGGTCG
>JAKUQE010000331.1 GCA_022450395.1 Dehalococcoidia bacterium
AAGGTGGCGACCGAAGGATTCGAGGTTAATACCGATATCGCCGCATGCTACAATAGCCTTGGTTGAGGCCGATTTAGCCATTAAAAACACCGCCGTAAAGCTAAATAATTATGTCCAGTTATATACTGTCGGAGCGGTGTGCGTCAACGCTAAATCAGTTATCTACTGTCGGTAGGCACAAAATTGGGTGGTTAGCTCAGTTGGTTAGAGCACCTGCTTTACACGCAGGGGGTCAGAGGTTCGAGTCCTCTACCGCCCACCACGTTTTCGAGCTACGTGAACTCCGGTCAACTGGTGGTTACGACGGATGGTGGTGGGAGTTGGCAGAACCTAACCGAAGACATTATTGATGGAGTGGACCAAAGAGTGAGGGACCTTGGTCTTTTTCTCCAGAGCCAACGGCCAAATCTTCATCTCCACGGTTTAGCTGTCGCGCCTTCAGATGCCGGGGTGGTGTACGCCGGTAGTGTGGTTGATACGGTTCATCCGGTGACATTTGACCTCGCCGCTCCATTGATCTTCAAGTCGCGTGATGGCGGAGTCACCTGGGCTGAAATGGACGATGGTTTCCCTGTTAATGTGCAGACCTCAATCAACGCGATAGTGGTCCATACTACCGACCCAGATATCGCGTATGTCATGACCTCCCCGTATGAATCAGAGACGGCGATAGGCATTTACAAGACCACCGACGGCGGAGAGCACTGGTCAGCGGCAAACCACGGTCTGGGCGATCTGAACACTAACGACCTTCAACTAGACCCTCTGGATCCGAACATCCTTTATGTGGCTACAGATGGTGGGGTAGATAAGACTATAGACGGTGCACAGACCTGGGAACCTTCAACCACAGGCTTACCTAAGGGGCCTGTGTATGACCTAGCCTTGGACCCGATAAACCCATTAGTTCTATATGCGGCGACGACCAAAGGCGTGTACAAGACCAAAGATGGCGGGGGGCAGTGGTATGAGGTGAACCTGGGGTTACCGCTGGTTTCAGAGAGTTTACGATTTGGCCATGACCGGGTCGTTGAGGTGGATGCGACCGGGCGGGTAGTGTATATCTCCATGGAGACTGGTCCTAAGCACGCGTACCAGCAGCGCCACCTATACCGTGCCATCTTGGAACCGCTAGAGACGGTCAAGTATGTGTTTGAGTTGAAGGGCAATACCCTTGAGGTTGAGTCAACATCCCATGTTTACGGTCTGGTTTTGGATCAGGACGAAAGGAGAATAGACTTCACCGCCGCTGGCCCGACCGGCACGTTGGGTAGGACTACGGTGACGATTCCGACGACGCTCCTTTCTTCCCCATTCATCGTGACCGTTGATGGAGCGAAAGTGCAGGCTACAAGCCGGGGCGAAACAATAACGCTGGAATATCGTCACATTGGAACAAGCGAAGTCACAATCAAGGAAATCAGATGATCCCTTGGTGCGGAAGCTGTTCAAGTAACCCGGCACCCGCGCCATTTTTTGCCCGGCGCCAAAGATGAAAGAAGCCCCCTTGTTTGAGGGGGCTTTTCTTGTTTCAGAGACACCACCATCGGGAAGCCATAGGGGGCGGGGTACTGGTGACGGTGGGATTATCGAGAGCAACGTTCACCAGAGGACCGTGGACTTCCCGGGTGAGTTCGCGGTCGGGTTTCACGTCTGGCTTGACTCAGGGTTGGTGGTTGTTGTGCGGGCAGATCAAGTGCAGAAATCAAACGGGCTACGGCGAAGACCCGATCCGAGCGACAATACCTCGGAATGATCGCTCAAGCTTCTGGTGCTGGCGACCGACTTTGTATTCTTCTGGATGGGCTTTGATCCACTCGACCGCGACTTGCTCCGCTTTGTGAATCCCCTTCTCCCTGCAATCTAAGGCGAACTCGGTCTGGGCACGTATCCGTTTGCTTCTCTTGCGTAGTTTGAAACCTATCGAAACCAAAATCACGATAGGAAGTATCGGCAGGAAGAGAAGAAAGAGGAAAAACTTAGATTGGGACCCGCTGCCGCCGGCGAGGTCGTAGCGAATGTAGTTGGACGGTCTACTCATCGTGTTACCCCCGGACTGGATTCGGCCAGAGTATAACCAGGAAT
>JAKUQE010000332.1 GCA_022450395.1 Dehalococcoidia bacterium
TGGGGTATATAGACTTGCAATCCCCTGGCGAAGGCCAAGACGAATGCCATTATGTGGGCGCTGATGTGGTCGTTGTAGATCTCCCTGGTGTTGGTCAGCACCACCTCGCTGTCTATCAAGGCCTGGTGGTAATAGCCAACTTTGGGACCAGCTTGAGGACAGGCGATCCACTTGAGGTTGTTTGCCCTTTCAAATAGTTCTGGGACTATATTTCCGAATGCGGCATCGACCTCCCCTATCACTTCCATGGCCTCGCCAACGGAACGGGCCAGGTTGCCCTCGATACCGGGTATGGTTTCCTTCAGTTTGTCAGGCCAGGTATCGATGTATTCCGTTCCTTCTTGTTCGACTGGGTTCAGTACCAGCAGCTTAAACCCCATGACTTCTGTGCCTCCCTGGCCGAGTAAATTCGGACGCAAGTTTAGATGGCGGTATTCCAATCGTCAATCGCACTGTGGACCGAGCAACCAGGCCTAGCGATCTGATACGCCTGTTCCTAGCTATCTGGTGGAGGAACAGGTGAAATCGATTACGAGTGCTTTGTCTCGACCGGCGTGTCCTTCGTGGACGAACTGGCGGTTCTCCTCACGGGGGAGGAGACCGGTGACAAATAGAGTCCCCTCAGCCGTTCAGATGTTGAGCTTCCTCACCTAGACGGGTATGGGCATTGTCACGCGTTGTTTCCCTGGAAGATTTCGTTGGCAATGTCCATCGCGGCCCTGGTGAAGGGCAGGCCGCCGTAGAACGTGGTCTGGATGAACACTTCAATGATTTCTTCTTGGGTCAGCCCGATGTTTAACGCGCCATTGATGTGGCTGTGCAGCGGGCCTTCCCTGCCTAACACGGTTAGAGCGGCCAAGGTGCAGATCGAACGGCTCTGCAGGTCCAAGCCGGGCCGGGTCCATACAGACCCCCAATAATACTCGGTGGTCAATCGGGTGAATTCCCGTTCCGCTTGAGTAACCGGCCCCGGCCTTGGCGTTCCTGTCGGAGCGCCCATCAACTCTTGACGCCGCTTGACTCCCCGTTGGTAGAGATCGTCGGGGGTCTCGCTGGGGTCGAATACCAACTGTGGGGAAAACGGGATGTTTTTGGCCTTAAAGACCTCTTGGGCCACGCCCATGGAGGTGAATGCCGTCGGCACCCCGCCATAGAATGAGGCATGGATCATGACCTCGATAACCTGTTGGGCCGTGAGCCCAAGAGTGACGGCGCTTTCCACATGCCGCCGCAGTTGGTTCTCCCTTTGTAGTACGGTCAGGACCGAGAGCACTATCATTTCCCGGTGCTCGATCTTCAGGGCAGGCCGTTGCCAGATGGACCCGAACAGCGCCTCATCGGCGATGCGGTGCAGATCAGGCGCCATCTCCCGCGATCCCGGAACCGAGCCACTGCTGGGCGTCCCGCCCCCAAATCTGGCGCGAATCTCGGCACCCCTCTGGGCGCGCTCGTCAAGTGTAGTCATACCAACCCCCTCAGACTTTGTCTTGGTTTACCGGATGTGGAAAAAATGCCTGCGTTGACCACTCCCCTGCGTTGGCCACTCAAATAACTCGTTATCCCTGGTTATACCCTTCCAGGTGAACAGTAGCTACAACCCTAAGCACGCGAAGGGCTGTCTCGGCGGGATGCGAGACCGACTGGATTTCTGCTATGTGGGGTTCACGGTACGAAGGTTGCGCCCACGCTGCCCAGCCGAGTGAAAGTGATGTTGCTGCCAGGCTGCACACGCACCGGGGTCACCCTGATGCTCCCTTGAGGCTCATCTTTGATAACACCCCGGCTTCGATTTGACGAATTCTTTCACAGGTTACACTGAATTCTCGACCGAGCAACTCCTCCTCAGTCAATTTGTTCACTTCAGAGCCGGTATTCGCTGCCAACTAAATCCCTCGGTCAGCTTCAAGACCCAGAGCAACCTTTCCGTACGCCTGGCCGCCGATATCCATGATTAGCGCGTCCCGGTGGGCCACGGCGTGGGCATCCCGGTGAAATCTCTGCAAGGCCTCGGTGTCGAATAAAGCGTGGCCTCCGCTCAGGTCGAATAGCCGGTTGACCGATTGTAGGCAGAGTTGGGT
>JAKUQE010000333.1 GCA_022450395.1 Dehalococcoidia bacterium
ATGTTAACACCCGAGCGAAGGGCCTGTTGAAACCACGTGCGGTGGGTATCCGACGCGGCGTCGGCGCGCTGAACCAGGTCCGGAGCCATGGCCCGCTGCTCCACCCAACGCTTCTCCCGTTCCGAACTGGCCTGTGACGGAGTCAGATGTGTGATTGCCAGGGTTGGGACGTACCAGGTGTCCCGTTCCTGAAGCAACTGGATGCAATCTTCGTCCATGATGTAGCCATGCTCCACGGTATGAGCACCCAGGCGCACCGCCGCCTTGACCGCATCGGGATTGGTCGCGTGGGCCATGACATCGTAACCGCGCTGTTTGCAGATCTCGAAGGCGGACTCAAGCTCTTCTTGGAGCAAAAACGAGTGGGTGTGCCGGTCCCAGAAGGGACCCATTACGCCTCCGGACAGGTTCAACTTCACGTGATTAACCGCGTTCTTGATCTGCTCCCGTATGGCTTGCACGAAGCCGTAGGGACCGTCACATTCCCGAGCGTGACCCGATGTGAGAAAGTGACCACCGGTAGTGGTGAGGAAGTTACCGCAGGCGAACACCCGGGGTCCGTCGGGCTGCCCCAAGGCAAATACGTCCCGCCAGGCCACGTCCATGAAGTTGGCGGCGCCGCCGCAGCGTACCCCCAGCACCCCCGCCTGAGTCATCCCCTGGATCAGGTTCCGGCCGAAACGGGCGGTTTGCTGGGCGATAGTCAGGCTGGGATGGGTAACGTATTCGGGATGAATGTGGACATCCCACAATCCCGGCAGCAAATAAGCCCCGTCCAGATCGATCACCTGAGCGTCACGGGTGTCCGGGGACCGGCTGCCATCGGTCACTTCCTCGATGCGGCCTTCATCGATGGAAACGCTGGCCTGGGGAATCGGATCAGGGTTCAGGCAGTCGATCAACGTGGCATTTGTCAGCACCAGGCGCATAGGTACCTCTGATTGCAGAAAGTGGGCGTCAAGTATTCCGGGCTTAGTGGCAACGATCCTCAGATCAGCCTAATCATCTTCCGTTACGCACCGGGCCGGGTCGGACTCGGCTAGGACTTGGGCGCGGTGACCTGTGTGGATGTAGTCTGCCAACAGCTTGCCGGCCATCGGTCCCCGCCCGAACCCCGACGACGCCATGCCGCTCACGATGTACAGGTTCTCCCGCTGGGGAATCTTGCCGATGATAGGCGACCCGTCCAGGGAGAAGGGCATGGTCCCGGCCCAAGTGCGGCTGATGGGAACATCCTTCAGGAAAGGCATCAACTCGGTGGCATGTCCCCGGTTCACTTCAATACCTTCGGCATCTATGTTCAAGTCGTAGCCGGACACCTGGCGGTCGCCCCCGAAGATGACCTCCCCGGCCTGGGTCTGCCGCCCGTACAGGTGACGGGTCGTCCGGACACTACCGTGGTGAGTCAGGTCGGGCGGCATTTCGGAGTCGTTGCCTGGTTCGGTGTTCCATTGGAGAGCCGACTCGGACGACGATAGGGTATGGAATACCCTGGGGGGAAGGACAGGCGTGGCCCACATCTGGCCACGCACGGGAATAATGGGTATCCGTATCCCTAGCATCGCTCCCAGAGGACCACACCACGCCCCAGTTGCCAGTACGACATTTTCGGCATGAAAATCCTCTCCGGCGACGGCGACCCGGTAGGTACCATCGCCAAGAGCGGTGATGCCGGTTACCTCGTGGTGGGTCAGAATACGGGCGCCCTGCTGGGCGGCGGCGGTGGCGAAGGCCGTGGTGGCTTTCCTCGGGTCGGCTTGGGCCCGTAGGGGCGTATACATGCACCCTAGGAGTCGAGGGCTGGCTTCAGGCTCGATGCTACGCATTTCCCTATTGGTGAGGAGTTCCACTGAATATCCCTGGGACCGAAGGGACAGCACCCGGTCCCGGATGAAGTCGTACTGCTGCTCGGTGTGGAGCGTTTGGATGCAGGCCGAATTCCGGAATTCTATGTCGAAACCCTGATCAAGCTGGAGACTCTTGAACATCTCCAGGCTTCCCATGGTCAGATGGGACTGGAGGTTGGGCACATTCCCCCAGCCCAGGGCGCCA
>JAKUQE010000334.1 GCA_022450395.1 Dehalococcoidia bacterium
GGCCCTTGCTTGACCCCGTCCGGCAGTTCCAGCTGCTGGGAGAGCACGTACTGCCTGCCCTGACCTAGATGGCTGTCTCTAAAGGGCCTCGTCTCCTTCTTCCCCAGTGCGGACGCGGATCGCGTTGGACACGGGGATGACGAAGATCTTTCCGTCTCCGATATCCCCCGTCCGGGCGGAGCCAATGATGGTGTCTATGGCCTTCTGGGTATCTTCGTCCCTTACCACCAATTCCAGTTTGGTCTTGGGAAGCATGTCCACAACGTAGCTACCCACTCCCCTGGGCCCACCGGCGGTTATCCCTTGCTGAGCGCCTCTTCCGGTTACCTGCACCACGTTGATGCCCACCAAGCCGGCCGCTGCCAGGGCGTTTTTCACGGTATCTAGTTTCTCAGGCCTGATGATGCCTTCGATCTTATTCATTTACACCCCTGCCCAAAACGCCAGTGCCAATCTAAGATATCCCCTATCTCTATTCTACTGGACTTTCCGCCCCTCAACACGTGGGCGAATTGACTCATAAAGAATGTTACCGAAGGGAGTATCGTTGCCTCGCGAAAAATGTTACTGAGGGGTGGCATGACGCGAGGCGGTGTGAAAGAGTACATAGAAGCGGTTCGAGGACGGTATTTGAAAGGCAACCGAAAGGTGAAAGGGCAGATCTTGGATGAGGTCACCCAGGTGACGGGTTACCACCGCAAGGCGGTGATCCGGTTGTTGACCCGGGGCCCTAAGACGGAGGCTGGGCGGCGAGGCCGGCCTAAGCAGTACGGGATCGAGGTGGTAGCCGCGCTGAAGAGGGTGTGGGAGACCGGCGACCGGATGTGCTCCAGAAGGCTGCAGCCCTTCTTGCCGGAGTTGGTCCAAGTTCTAGAGCGCCACGGAGAATTGACCCTGGCCGATGAGGTAAAGGAGCAGCTTTGCCGGATGAGCGTGGCTACCATTGACCGGGTGTTGAAGCCCTACCGGAAGCGAGGGTTGCGGCGTCCCTTCAGCACCACCAAACCAGGAAGCCTGCTCAAAGCGTCCATCCCCATCCGGACCTTTGCCGACTGGGATGACAAACGGCCGGGCTTCTTGGAGATAGACCTGGTGGCCCACTGCGGCGAGAGCACGGAGGGGTTCTACCTGAACACCCTAAGCACCGTGGACGTGGCCACCGGTTGGGTGGAGGTCCGGGGAGTATGGGGCAAAGGTCAGCAGCGGGTGGGCGGGGCGATCCACCAAGTGGGCAAGCAACTCCCCTTCCCCCTACTGGGACTAGACTCGGACAACGGTAGCGAATTCATCAATCACAACCTATATGCTTATTGCCAGCGGGAGGGGATCACCTTTACCCGGTCCCGGCCCTACAAGAAGAATGACGCCGCCCATGTGGAGCAGAAGAACTGGTCGGTGGTCCGCCGTTTGGTGGGCTATGCGCTACAGTTCCAAAGAGGCCCTGGTTCAGCTCAACAAGGTGTACCAACTGGTGGGAAGCTACGTCAACTTCTTCCAGCCGGTGATGCAGCTCCAGCACAAGAGCCGGCACGGGGCCAAGGTCCACAAAGTGTATGATGCGGCCAAGACCCAATACCGGAGGCTCTTGGGATCAGGGGTATTGGCTCAAGAACAGCAGGATGCCCTGAAAGCGCGGCATCAAGGGCTAAACCCGGTGCGTTTGCTCAGCCAGATCAACCAGGCCTTGGAGAGACTTTGGAGGATGGCGGCAACTACATCCAGCCATCAGCCCTCGGTAACATTCCCAGTTGAGGCAACGAAGGCCGTTGGGTAACAGTTTCATTTGAGGCAATACGGGAAGGCCTCATTTCACCGGTTCTCCCACAGACCGTCCGCCGATTTATCCCTCCCCATGGCCAAGGCGGGTAGTATGGCGGCCAATGCCACGGCGGCGGCCACCCGCAGAAAATCGTGAAACAGGGCAAGTCCCGCCTGGTTAAGCCCCTCTTGATAGGCCGAGATACGGCTTAGGAACATATCGGTTCCTTCACCGGGCCCCGGCAGCGGCAGCTGGAGCGCCGCGGTCAGGATCTGCAACTGCTCCC
>JAKUQE010000335.1 GCA_022450395.1 Dehalococcoidia bacterium
AAACCTTCCTTGGCTAGGAAAACAAAGTTGTTGACTGTGGCCGGCGCGTCAGAAGTCAACAGATCCACGGTGATGACTCCGTGGCTGGTTCGTATCTCCGCCGAATAAGTCTTGCTAAGGTCAATGGACATCTCCGGCGGCTGGGAATATTGCTGCGTCATGCATCCTCCTGTTTGGCCTTGGCGGCCATTGCTGGGGATTCTAACATCTGAGCGCTTTCCAGTCTAAGGCGACTAGAAGAATAGGGGGCCGGCAATTAAAGTAGGCTCCCAAACGGGAGCCTACTTACCTGGTAAATTTGTGAATATCTGTCTAACCCCGGCGGTGAGTCATGGTCTCGGCCCAGGCCACGATCTTGGGCAACGCGGCGTCCACGTCCTTCTGGTCGAGGTCGCGGGCGACCTCATCGGCCTCGCATCGAAGCAGCATGATGGGTAACCGGTTCTTGATCTTGTCCAAAGTCCAGGCCAGAGCGTCGCCTTCAGCGGTGAAGTCCAGCATCAGCCGGTCGTTCTTCTTGACGGTGGAATTGCGGTAGTGGTAGTGAGGCGCCACCCGGAAACAGTCGAAGCGCAACAGCTCCTTGTCATCGTTAGCTATGGAGTTGCCGTAGACGTGGATGCACACTCCTTCTTCCTCGCCGCCGCGGAGGACACGGTACTCCAGCCCGAAAGTGACTGCTCCCGCCGGTATCAACTCCTCGCCGCCGCCGGTTTCGCCCCCCATCTGCGCATGCATTACTTGCTGTGTCATGTGTCCCTTCCTCCTTCTGAGGCCCCTATCGCCGCTTGATAATATAGAGGCGGGGCCGGTTGCGGCCGCCAAGGAAGCCGCTTAGCGGGGATTATAAACCCAGATCTAGTTCTGCTCCAACTCCCTTTTGGTTGGCAGCAGGAACAAAGAGGGTTCACAGGTTTGCCGGCTTAAGCAGTGGTTTATAATTTAGAAGTATTAGATA
Organism: Dehalococcoidia bacterium; assembly: GCA_022450395.1. Classification (GTDB taxonomy): domain Bacteria; phylum Chloroflexota; class Dehalococcoidia; order Lucifugimonadales; family UBA3495; genus UBA11650. The sequence continues at coordinate 959 of JAKUQE010000335.1, forward strand.
AACGTGGCTGGGCTGGTGCTTAACAAGCAAGTTTTCACGTACGTTGGTCCATCCTCCGGCGCCTGGCATCTAATTTCGTAAGGGTGTTCCATCTTGCCCCACTTCAGGAGGTTGATCTGTGGAGATATTCGATTACATGGGGTCCTACGGCTACGAACAGTTGGTGATGTGGTCCGATCCAGCGACCGGGCTGAAAGCGATGGTCGCGATCCATGACACAACGCTTGGCCCGGCTTGTGGAGGTCTCCGGATCTGGCCCTATGAAACAGAGGAGCAGGCTATCCAAGACGTGCTGCGGCTGTCACGGGCTATGACATATAAGTCGGCGGCGGCGGACCTGCCGTTGGGAGGGGGCAAGGCGGTCATCATCGCGGACTCGCATACGCAGAAAAACGAGGCCATGCTGAGGGCTTTCGGCCGGTTCCTGGATACCCTGGGCGGCCGGTTCCTGGTCACCACCGACGTCGGCAGCACCGGGCGCGATCTGGAGTACATCAGCCAGGAAACCCGATATGTTGTGGGGCTGCCCATCACCGCAGGGGGTAGTGGCGACACTTCCATCATGACGGGACTAGGCATCTACATGGGGATGAAAGCCTGCGCCAAGGAGGTTTGGGGTACCGACTCCTTGAAGGGGAAAAAGGTGGCGATGCAGGGGTTTGGCAAGGTCGCAATCTATACCGCCCATCACTTGATCAAAGAAGACTCCCAGATCGTGGTCACCGATATAGATGAAGAGGCTTTGGACCGGGCCAGGAAGTTGGGCTTGCCGGTGGTGGCTCCGGACGAGATTTACGATGTGGAGTGCGACATCTTTTCCCCCTGCGCCTTGGGGGGAGTGATCAACCCGGACACCATCCCCAGGATCACCGCGCGGGTGATCGCCGGTGGGGCCAACAACCAGTTGTTAACCGAGGCCGATGGAGAAGAGTTGCACCGGCGCGGGGTCCTGTACGCACCCGATTACTTGATCAACGCTGGGGGCATCATCAACGTGTCGGCGGAGATCGGCACCCCTTATAGCGCCGATAGGGCTCGGGAAAAGACTGAGAGGATCTACGAAATTATGTCCAGGGTGATCC
>JAKUQE010000336.1 GCA_022450395.1 Dehalococcoidia bacterium
AACACATGTTGTAAAACGGTTTCCGCCTGGTCATCGGCAGTGTGTCCAACCGCCACCGCCGAGGCTCCAAGTTCGTCAGCCACCCGGGCCATGAAGATATAGCGCATCTCCCTGGCCAGTTGCTCGAAAGATGAGATCGACCGGTTTCGCCGGTATTCCGTGGGATCTTGCTTTTCCACCGTGGCAGGCAGGTTTAACTCGTTGGCCAAAGATTCAACGAATCTAGCATCTTCATCGGCTTCATCGCCGCGAAAGTTGTGGTTTAAATGGGCGACGTGAATTCTTAGTCGATGGGACTCTTGTAGCCGGTGCAGACTATAGAGAAGAGCAGAAGAATCGGATCCCCCGGACACTCCCACAACCAAGATACTGTCGTTGCCGGAGAGACCCATACGGCGTAGGGCCGCCGCTACTTGCCCTTCCAGGCTGGCCACGCTTGCCATGAGTCCCTTCTAACGGTTTTCCGGGGACAAGTGCCCGGTGGAGTTGTAACAGGTCAGACGCCGGCCCCTGGCGGTGTACTCTACGGTGCTAATTGAGCTTAGATCGAGGGATAACCGGTGAAAATTGGCCAGTGGCAAACCCAAGACTTTGTGGATCATGGTGCGGATCGCGAAGTTATGCGAGACCACCACAATCACATCATCGCCAGAGTGGGCTTTCTCCACTTCCTGGAGGGATCGCCAGGCACGGTCTTGGAGTTGGGATAGAGACTCTCCCTTGGGCATGGATAACGTGCCGGGGTCTTGACTCCAGGCGGAGTACACGTCGGGCCAGTTGGTGCGCATCTCTTCGCCGGTAACTCCCTCAAGCTCGCCCAGATTCAACTCCTTGACGCCCGGCAAAGGCACCACCGGCACGCTGGCCAAGCGGGATATTTCATTGGCTACCTGCATGGTCCTTTGCAACGGGCTGGAGTACAGAGCTATCACCCCATCATCCGCCATCGCGCGGGCCGTTTCCTTGGCCTGGGCCAGACCACGAGGATTCAAAGCGATGTCCTGTTGACCTTGAAATCTGCCCAGCTTGTTCCATTCGGTCTCTCCGTGACGCACCAGGTGCAACTTCACGAAGCCGCTCCGTCCGCCTCGATAACAGTCCGTTTTAGCTCAACCGTTTCAATCCTGACGCCGCTCATCTCTTTAACGGTCAACCTCAGATTTTCAAACTCAACCACGTCGCCTTCTTCTGGTATGCGACCCAGATCGTCCAAGATAAACCCCGCGACCGTCTGATATTCCCCTTCGGGCAGACCCAGATTCAACTCTTCATTTATCTCCGAGATTGCCACCCCGGCATCAAGCCGGTAGGTATTTTCATCCACCGGGATATAGGACTCCCCTGATTCATCGTCCTCCATGGTAACCTGGCCCACGATGACCTCTAGAAGCTGCTTCACCGTCGCCAGGCCGGCGATTCCCCCAAATTCATCGACCATCAAGACCAGTCCGTAGCCTCCTTGCTGCATCTCGCGAAACGTACTGCTGACGGTTTTGGTCTCGGGAACAAAAAACGCCGGGCGGCGAAATTCTGTCACGCTGTCCTGGGGAGTGAGCTTGTTCTTCCCCAGGGCCAGAAGTACGTCTTTACTGGAGAGCACACCCACCACGTTCTCCAATGAATCATCGTAAACCGGGAAACGGGTGTGGTTGTGCTCCGAGTACAGACGCAAAAACTCCTCCAGGGTAGTATTGCGCTCTACCATCACAAATTCTGGCCGAGGGGTCATGATCTCACGCATCTGGCGGTCGCCAAAGCTAAACACCTTCTCCAGCAGATCAGCCTCACCCTCCGCCACGGCGCCCTCGACCTTACTGATGTCGATGAGCATCCGCAACTCCCCTTCGGTGACCGACGATGCCCAGACACCCTGTTCATTCCCCATCATCTTAGCTATAAAGCGGGGCATAAGGGTAAACAGATATATGACGACCGTTTCCAGGTACATGATGTAGCTGATGGGCCTAGCCACGATCAGCGACCACCGCTCCGCTGCTCCGGCTGCCAAGGTTTTGGGGGTAATCTCACCGAATG
>JAKUQE010000337.1 GCA_022450395.1 Dehalococcoidia bacterium
AAACGGAAGCCGGATATCATCTACGCGTCGCTGAATGCCTTCGGCCACTTGGGGCCCTGGGCCGGCCGGCCCGGCCACGAGCAGTTCGCCCAAGCGGCGACGGGTATGGACCGGCGTTTCGGCGGTGATGGACCTCCTACCGTGCAGCCCAACCCGGTCAACGACTATGGGACCGGGTTCATGGGCGCCTACGGCGTGGCCTTGGCCCTGCTGCACCGGCCACGTACCGGTCAAGGACAGCATGTGGACGCGGCCCTGGCCTACACCGCGATGACCCTACAGTCGCCCTTCATGCAGCAATATGAAGGCAAGGTTTGGGACGAGACCAAGGGCCAGGACGCTTTGGGCAGCCGCCCTCTGCACCGGGCCTACGAAGCCTCAGACGGATGGTTTTTCTTGGGCGCTCTTGAAACCGAGCTTGCCCGATTAGACGCGGTCGAAGGCCTCTCCGGCGTTTGCGGATTAAAGGATTCGGACTTGGCCCACGCGTTGGAAGAGCGATTCCAAGCAAGCACTATCGACACATGGGTCGGACGTCTCACAACAGCCGGAATGGGTGCACATAGAGTTGTGACCCATCCCAGCGAGTTGATGGATGACCCGTGGGTAGTGGACCACGGCCTTTCCCTGACCCGTCCCCATCAGGAGATCGGCCTGGTGACTACCGCCGGGCCAGCCCCCCGCATGTCGCGCACCCCGGTAGCCCCAGGCCGTCCCGCCCCCAAGCCCGGCGCCGACGCCCAGGAGATCCTGGAAGAGATCGGCCTGGGCCACCAATTCGACGGCCTGGTGGAACGTGGCGTGATTCGCCTTGACGGGGTGGCGGCCGGGTGACTCCGGGATTTGAACCAACTGGGGAATCGGAACCGGCCTTATCCAACCAATCGCGGCTGACGAGTGAGTAGATACATGCTCTGGAACTTCCCGCCGGGAAGAGAAGAAAAACGCCAAGTCCTTTTGGACGCCGTGGCTGAGGTGCGTGAGGTTCTGGAGGCGGGAGCGGACCAGTCGGAAGAGGAAGGCACCCTTCCCCAAGATTCGGTGGACGCTCTCTACGAGTCCGGTTTATTGGGACTTAAGCTCCCTGCCGAGCTTGGCGGGGCCGAGGCAGATCCGGTGACCCAATTGGAGGTCATTGAGGCACTGGCCCGCATCGACGCCTCGGCGGCGTGGTGCACCATGATCGGCGCCACGTCAATGGGCTCTTGGGGCGCTTTTTTGCCCGACGGGGCGATCGAGCAGCTGTTCGTGGGTGGCCGCCCGCCCAAGGGAGCGGGAGTCTTCCTGCCTGCCGGGATAGCCGTGCCCAAAGGCGACGGGTATATCGTCAATGGCCGGTGGCCCTTTGCCAGCGGGATACGCCATTCGGAGTATGTGTCCGGGGGAGTCAGGGTCGCCCGCGATGGTGTGGAGACCGGGGAGCGTTTGCGGATGGTTTTCCCAACCTCTGACGTGAAGATTCACGACAATTGGCAGGTGTCAGGTCTCAGGGGCACCGGAAGCAACGATTATTCGGTAACCGAACTGTTCGTGCCCAAAGAATTCTCCTGGGACCCCATACATACGCCGCCTAAACGGGGCGGGCCGCTATTCCGGATGGGTTCGCCCGGATTGGTGGCCAACGAACATTCGGCCTTTGCTTTGGGAGTGGGACGCCGGGCGTTGGACGCCATCGTCGGCCAGTCTACGGAAACGCGGGGTTGGCGGAACCCGGAGGCCATCGCCTCCCGCCAGTCTTTCCAGCGCTCCCTGGGTTGGTGCGACCTGCGGTTACGCGCCGCCCGGTCCTTGGTCGTCGAAATATTGGAGCGGGCCTGGGAGTCGGCGTGTGATGGAATCACGCCTGACCTGCAACTTCAGATAGAGATGCGCAGCTCGGCCACTTATGCTACCGAGGTTGCGGTTGAGGTTGCCTCTCAAGCATTCCGGTACGGGGGAGGCCGGGCGCTTTATAACTCCAGCGTGCTGCAGCGGTGCCTGCGCGACCTCAACGCGGCGGCCCAGCACTTTATGGGCGGCGACTCGTCCTA
>JAKUQE010000338.1 GCA_022450395.1 Dehalococcoidia bacterium
AAGCAGCGGAACCACTGCGTATATACTAAGAACCCCTCGCCAACTAAGGGTGAGAAGAAGAACGCCGGTCAATGCTGGCCCAAGGACGTCTCCGATATTGCCGCCAACGCCGTGTATTGAAAGAGCTGAGCCGCGTCGGTCTGAGAACCGTTGTGATAGAGCTGCCGCTGCAGGCAGATGCCACATAGCGGCCGCCGCCGCCACTGCAGCCATGCCCACCAGAAGGATCGGGTAGATGGGTGAGATTCCCATTATCAGCCAACCGACCCCAAACAATCCCATGCACCCGGCAAGAACGAGCCCCCAATGTCGCCGGACCATGTCGGTCACTACTCCCCCAGGAAGGGCTATGATGCCAGAAATTACCTCGCGCGTGGAGGATATAGCACCCACCTGAAGGCCGCTCAGACCAAATGTAGCAACAACCTCCGGCAACATCACAAAGAAACTCTGGCTAAACCAGTGGAAAATCCCGTGACCTACGCTGAGGCCGGTCAAAATGAACGGCGCTGAGTCCCGCATCCCATGGATTTCTTGGTTAGTCATATGCGATTTGAGTTCCTCCATGTAGTCTCGTAGTCTAAGCGTGCGCCAAACGAAGATTTGCTCACCTGATCACTTGGTATGAAACTATATGTCGTAACATTTAGCGAGTCAACCTGAATTGACGTGCCCCCCGGAAATAGGACCATGTGAAATGAGAGTCCTCCCAGTAAAATATGCTGAATGGAGGACGAGATTTGAAGAAGAGCAGGTTCACCGAGGAGCAAATCATACGAGTGTTGCAAGAGGCCCAAGCTGGTGAGAAACCAAAGGACGTATGCCGGCGCCATGGGATCTGTGAGCAGACCCTTTAGCGTTGGAAAGCCAAATATGGTGGGATGAAGGTCAGCGACGCCCGTCGGCTGAGGCATCTTGAAGATGAGAATCGGAAGTTGAAGCAGCTACTGGCCGAGGCCACATTGGACAACCAAAGTCTGAAGGAGCTCCTGTCAAAAAACTGGTGACGCCTGCGGCGCGGCGTGGCGCTTGGGTCGCAGCCACAGCGGGATTGGGGCTAAGCGAGAGGCGCGCCTGCAGGCTGGTAAAGATCCACCGGTCGGTGGCCAGGTATAAGCCAAGGAGGGAAGCCCCAACGGAACTACTAACCAGGCTTAGGGAACTGGCTTCGGAGAGAAGAAGGTACGGGTACAGGAGATTGGCGGTGCTGCTGCGGCGCGAGGGCTTCGTGGTGAATCACAAAAAAGTATACCGGCTCTACCGGGACGAAGGGCTGGCGGTGCGTAGAAGGAAGCGGAAGAAGCTGGCTGGCGCAGAGAGGGTGATACCTTCCCTGCCGGAGAGTAGGAACCAATGCTGGTCCATGGACTTCGTTCAGGACAGCTTGGCTGATGGCCGGAGGATCAGAGTGCTGACCCTGGTGGACAACTACAGCAGGGAATGCCTGGCTCTGGAGGTGGGAACCTCGCTGCCCGGAGCCAGGGTGGTGCGGGTATTGGAGCAAGTGAGCCGCATCAGAGGAAAGCCGAAGACGATCGTGGTGGATAATGGACCCGAGTTCGCCGGAAAGGCCCTAGACGCCTGGGCCTATGAGAACGGTGTAGGCCTGCATTTCATAGCGCCGGGCAAGCCGGTGCAGAACGCCTACATCGAAAGCTTCAACGGGAAATTCAGGGACGAGTGTCTGAACGAGCACTGGTTTAGCAGCATTGACGAAGTTGGGGCCGTCGTGGAGGCGTGGCGCCAAGACTACAACACGGTCCGACCCCACAGCTCTCTAGGATACCGGACGCCAGACCAAGCGGTCAGGGAAGAGAAGGACTTAGCGTTAGGACTCGCATAATCATTGGTCCTAATTTAGGGGGCAGGTCATGACCTGCAACGTGGTTCGAGGGAGTCGGCCTGTTTCGTCCTGGGGCAGGGAATGGACTGCTTCGAGGTCGCCGCCAAACTCTGCTTCGGTCATCTTTCTATAGGCTTCGACCATCATGATTGTTAGGAGAACC
>JAKUQE010000339.1 GCA_022450395.1 Dehalococcoidia bacterium
CCGGGGAGGAACAACATGTCCGGAATCTGGCCCGGAGACATTCAATGCGTAGTAATGTTGGGGTTCGACGTCGACGGCGTCTCCTCATGGTTGAACCGAGACCCCAACTTCGCCCAACTCCCCAGCCTCATGTCCATGGCCGAATACGGCCCCAGCGTGGCAACCCCCCGTATCCTGGACATGCTGGACAGCCACTCCATCAAGGCCAGCTTCTACGTTCCGGGCTACGTCGCCGAAACCCACGTTGAGATGGTCAAAGAGATCGCCCGCCGGGGCCATGAGGTCGCCCACCACGGGTACATGCACGAGCCTCCAGCCTCTTTAACGCCGGAGAAGGAAGAAGAGGTGCTAAAACAGGGTATCACCATCCTTGGCGACATCACCGGAGAAGCCCCCCGGGGCTACCGGTCTCCCAGTTGGGAGTTGAGTGAGCGGTCGGTGGACCTGCTGGCCTCCCACGGCTTCCTGTACGACAGCAGCCTGATGGGCGACGACGCGCCATACATGCTCAATGCGGGCACTCCCCAAAGCCTGGTGGAGATTCCCATCCATTGGCTCTTGGACGACGCACCCAACTTCGTCTACGCTCCGGCGGCCGGGCGGCTGGGGCCCATGCGCAACCCGGAGGAAGTCTACGGAACTTGGGCCGCCGAGTTTGAGGGCCTATATCACTATGGCCGGGCTTTCACCCTAACCATGCACCCCCAATACATCGGCCGTCCCGGACGCCTGAGAATGTTGGAGCGATTGATAACCCACATCCGCACCTTCCCCAACGTAGAATTCATGCGCGCCATCGACGTGGCAGAGATGTGGGCGTCTCGGTAGACAACGGTTCCCCAACGCCTGAACAGAGGATGAAAGAGATTGAAATCCGCGTTGCTTACTGAAATCGGACTTGATCTGCCCCCGCCGCCAGCCGGCGGCAACCTTTTAGATTGGCTGTCCCAGAAAACCCGAGAAACGTTGCCCGATGAAGTCTCGCCGGTTCGGTTAGTCGTCACATCGTCGGACGCCGCCGGATACCGGTGCGAAGTCACAACCTTCGATGGCGGAAGAGATTCCAGCCGGATTCCCAGGAACTCCATCCTGGAGTTTCGCCACCGCCAAGTGGAAAATACCGGGAGCTTCAACGCCATCCTGCTGGTACCAACCGGTATAGGCGCCGAGATCGGGGGGCACGCCGGTGATGCCACACCCGTCGCTCAACTGCTGGCCTCCCTCTGCGACACTTTGGTCACCCACCCGAACGTGGTCAACGCCTCGGACATCAACGAGATTCCGGGCAACGGGCTCTACGTGGAAGGCAGCGTCATCTGCCGTTTGCTGATGGGCACGGCTGGGTTGCAGCCGGTTCGGTCTAACCGGGTCCTGGTTCTGATGAACTCGCATACCGACCGGCTATTTCACACACTGACCGTCAACTCGGTTAACGCCGCCCGGGCGTCCTATGGGTTGATCTGCCCACGGGTAATCGAGCTGGACCCGCCACTGGTGATGATCTCCGAGTACACCCCATCGTCCCGGGCGGCGGGACGGGTGGAAGACCTGGGACACGTGCTTGAACTGCTGGACAGACACCGCGGGGAATACGACGCCGTGGCCATATCGTCGGTCATAACCGTTCCCACCAACTACCACGGCGACTACTTCAACAGCGGCGGCAGCATGGTCAATCCCTGGGGCGGAGTGGAATCCATGCTCACCCACACCATCTCCAGCATCTACGACGTGCCCTCGGCCCACTCCCCCATGATGGAGTCCCAGGAAGTCTTGGACGCGGACACCGGCATCGTCGACCCCCGCATGGCCGCTGAGGCGATATCAACCACCTTCTTGCAGTCCATCCTCAAGGGCCTGCAAAAAAGCCCCAGAATCGTCACCGATCGAGAAGCTCTCCGAAACCCCGGCGTGTTTACCGCCAGTGACGTTTCTTGCTTAGTGATACCCGACGGATGCCTGGGCCTGCCCACCCTGGCCGCGCTGGAACAGGGCATCCCGGTC
>JAKUQE010000034.1 GCA_022450395.1 Dehalococcoidia bacterium
CCGGGCCGCATCCGGTTTCCACGTAGGGTTGCCATTTGCGGGCGGTCACGTCATGGGGGAACAACTTTCCGGTGGCTGATTCTATCCGCCAGATGCCGAAGAAAAACTTCTTCGCGTCCGGCGCTTGCACGTACCAGTCATTTTCAACTTCATAAGCCGCCAGTTGAGACGGGTTGAACGGCGTGCACCGGCTCAGGTAAACCCAGGCCACGTTGCGCGCTTCCGACTCGGACTCCATCGCCCCCCTTGCCGGCCGCAGAGCCAACTGAGATGGCGCCGTGGCAACGGTCGGCCTGATCGTGGCCGCGGGCGCCACTGTAGCGGGGAAGGTAAATGCCGCTACCGGCGGTCTGGACCTAGGTCTTGAGGTTGGCGTCGGGGTGGGGACATCGGTGGGAGGTGGGTCGGGAATGACGGCAACCCCCGGAGTGATGGTGGGCAAACGCGTTGGCGTGGGGCTCTGACCGCAGGCCAAAGGCAGCAAAAAACCCAGGAGCGCCAGAAGGAAAAGCTTACCCACTTCCTCGCCTCTTTTCGAAGTAACGCGCCGATGAAACACGGCGACGTTACGCCTAAAGGTCCGTCCAGACTTCCACTCTAACCGATATGGGAAAGCCAAACAAGGCGAGTGATGTGCCGTTCCGGAGCGTTACGGCAACCTTCAGGGGAAGGCCCGCAAACCTATGGGACCGACCGGTTAGGCCGCCTTAAAAGCTGGTCTATCCTCTAAAGCAACCCGCCGATAGTCAGCCAGTAGAAGACGATAAAGGCACCGGCTACCACCATCAACCCAGACCCAACGGGCTGGATATATGGAAGGGCCCGACGCACTCCTTTAATCATGGCACCCTTGGCAATGGCCATCCCCACAGTCAACACCATTATGACCAAACCCATCCCCAAGGCGTACAGGAAAAAGTTGCCTAGAATCGCGAGGATGCTGGTACCCGCTACGCTGATGCCCACTATCGTTATAAAAATTGGGAGCGTGCAGCTAAGGGATGCTGTTGCGTAACTCAGACCAAATAGGAAATACCCCTTAGGGCTAACGATGCTCGGGTCTCCCATGCGGGTGGCGGCCTGAGCGGCAAAGCCCGTGTACAGCTTACCACCGCCAATTATCCATGCTCCGGCCAAGATCAACCCGATCCCAATAGGCAGGCCTAACCAAGGAAGAACTCCACCGACAGAAAAGGATCCCACCAAGCCAATCATTGCGACTATGACACCCGCCACGCCAAAAAGCAGGACGAACCCGGCAGTGACAATGCTACCGACCATTAGGGCCCTACCCAGGCGGCGGGTGATCTGGGCTTCCTGGCCTTCCTCCTCATTGGTGCCCAAGTAGAGCCCTAGGTAGGCAGGCAGCATGGCGAACCCGCAAGGATTGACGGCCGAGACCATACCGGCGGCAAAGGCTATTCCCAAAGGTGCCAGCAATCCTAGGCCACCAAGAAAACCCTCGGAACGTCCCGACAGATTCAAGACAAAGCCGTTAACCCCATCAATCCCGCTGTCCTTTCCAATAATGAGAGCTCCGACATATGCGACAGACAGAGCAACGGCGGCCACCAAACCTGGTAACAGCAGGCGCCGGAATGCGTTGGTCTGGTGGGAAGATGTAGAAATGTCACTGGATGAGGCCATTGAGTTTTCTCCCGATATCGATTAGTTGGATTAGATGGTTAGTTGCCGGTCCCGGATCAAAGGAATTACGCTATTGCTTCGAAGTAGCCGAGTCCAGTTCTATCATCTCGTTAGTCACGCGGGTCAACGTGTCCTTGGTCAGCACCCCGCCCCAATGGCGGAATGTTTCGCCCTTAGAGTCGATGAAAATCGTAGTCGGCATTCCCAGTATCTTATAATCGCGCATAACACCGCCATCGTTGGTGAAACCAACGGGGTAAGTTACATTCAATTCTTCAAGTAGTGCTTTGGCGGACGCCTGGTCCCCCAGTCCGGTGAATTGCCCCACGTCGATGCCCAGCAGATTAACGCGGTCTTTGTTTTCATCGTAGAATTCCTGGAGGTCGGGCATCTCGGCGCGGCATGGGGGACAGAGTCCGGCCCAGAAATTGATCACCAATGGCTTGCCCTGGAGGCTGCTGATCGTGAGATTACCTTCCCCCAGCACATCCGAGCCTTGATAAAGGGTGAAAGACAGATCCTGCGCTAAATTATCGCCAGCCGGGCTAGACCCTGAGCTGGCCGGATTTCCGCCGCTGGAAACTCCAGGATCGGCCGCACTGCTACAGGCGGCCAGCAGTACCGCCAATACGGTTGCCACGGTAACCCACCGGTTGCGCCAAGAATTTCGAATCATGTTCCGCATGTTAAATCTCCAAGTGCCCGGCTGGGCCGGTACATCGATACTCTGTCTAAACAGCTTAAAGCCGATACAACCCATGCTAACACGAGGCCAATCCCAGCTTCCAAGACGACTGCCGTAGGCCAAAGCACAGGACCGGGGCTACAAGAACACCCTTACGCCACCAACGCTTCATAATCACAGTAATTACGTTACTCTCGGCCTCAAGGATGTCCACCACCTCGCCGGATCTAACAATGACATCTCCCGGATCGTAGACCTGCTCGATTGAACCCGGCAGGACACATTGGATGTGCTCCTCTGGAAATTCCTGGCGCATGGACAGATGCTGCGCGAGGTTGGTGACGTGTGGCCCGTTGATCGTGGTCATTGTCCGTCTCCTCGGTTTCTCCTTCATGCTATTTGGATGCCTTTTGCCGGAAAGGGATTCTATGGGAAAACATGAGCGGACGGAGAGCGGACGACGATCATCCTGGGGATGATCTCAACCGGAAGCTGAAAATATGACGATCTAGTGGTTGATCAGACGGTCGGGGAATGGGGTCAGCAGGGGGAGCAGCAAGCCGGTTCCCATAAAGAATGTATGCGAAACCTTAACCGTCACACCGGCGTAGGCCGGTATCCAGGAACATAGACAGTGCGAAACTCCATGGATAACGGCCTTCGCCGGAATGACCAAGACTAAGCTGGTACACCACATCTCAAGGGAGGCTCTTTCCCTCCTTGAGATGGCGATGGTAGTGCTACTTTTGATCCCAGAGAGCTTCCAGGATATTCCCGGGCGACATGGGGAGTTTGCCCATCCGAACGCCCACGGCGTTGTGGATGGCGTTGGCGATGGCGGCCATGGGCGGTACGATGCATACCTCTCCCACTCCCCTCACCCCGTAGGGATGGGTGGGGTTGGCCACTTCCACGATCACCGTGTCGATCATGGGCAGGTCCAGACTGGTGGGCATGCGGTAATCCAGGAAGCTGGCATTGGCCATCTGGCCTTGATCATCGAAGAAGTACTCCTCATTCAACGCCCAGCCGATCCCCTGGACCGCTCCCCCCTGTATCTGCCCTTCCACGTAGCTGGGGTGGATGGCCTTTCCAGCGTCCTGGATCGCGGTGTATCGGAGGATTTCCACTTTGCCGGTCTCGGGGTCTACCTCCACGTCTACGATGTGTACCGCAAAGCCAGGACCAGCGCCAGTGGGGTTTACGTTGGCGTTGCCGACTATGGGGCCCCCGGTGCCGTTCAAGCGGCCGGCCAGCTGCTTAAAGGTGAATTTCAATTCGGGGTCCGACTTGTGGGCTATCACTCCACCGGTGTAGTCAACGTCGTCAACGGCAACGTCCCAGATCTTGGCGGCCCGCTCGATCATTTGCCGGCGAACGTCATGGGCGGCCTCGTAACAGGCCCAACCGGTTTTGAAAGCGACGCCACTGCCCCCGGTCATGGAGGTGAATCCCACCGAGTCCGTGTCGCCCACCTGGGGATTCACGTCTTCGGCGGCGATGCCCAGAACTTCGGCAAGCTGCATGGCCACCGCCGTCCGGCTGCCGCCGATGTCCGGCGACCCCTCCACCAAGCTGATGGTCCCATCGGCCAGCACGCTGGCAGTGGCGCTTGACGGCCCGGTGCCGTTGAACCAGAAACCGCTGGCCACGCCCCGGCCCCGATTGGGACCTTCCAGTTTAGTCGCATAGTGATCGTGGTCACGGGCAGCCTGGACCGTCTCCAAGTAGCCGATACGCGGGTTGATGGGCCCGGTCACCCGGCGGGTCCCCTCTTTGGCCCCGTTTAGCAACCGGAAGTCCAGCGGGTCCATGCCCAGCTTCTCGCAGATCTCGTCGATGACGGTTTCCACGGCGAAGGCCGCCGCCGGCGAGCCGGGCGCCCGGTAGGCGGCGGTTTTTGGCTTGTTCAGAACTACGTCGTAACCTTCGATGCGGCCGTTGGGAATATCGTAGGAGGCCAGCATGCACTGGCTGCCCGCGCTGACCGGAGAGCCGGGAAATGCGCCCGCTTCATAGACCAATGTGGTATCGGCGGCGGTGATTCGCCCATCCTTGGTCACGCCCATCTTTACCCGCATGTAGCCGCCCGACGTAGGACCGGTCCCTTGGAACACTTCGGACCGGTTCATGGTGACCTTAACCGGATGTCCCGTCTTTTTGGCCAGCAATGCGGTTACCGGCTCAAGATAGACCAAGGTCTTGCCCCCGAAGCCCCCGCCGATCTCCATCTGGACCACCTTGATGTTGGACACAGGGACACCCAGGATCTGGGATGTCTGGTCCCGGACGTTGAAGTGACCCTGGCTGCTGCACCAGATGGTCATCTTGCCGTCGGCGTTCCACAGAACGGTGGCGGCGTGGGGCTCGATGTAACCCTGGTGCACCGACGCGGTGCGGAATTCCCGCTCCACCACCAGATCGGCTTCTTGGAACCCTTTGTCCAGGTCACCCAGCTCGAAGAAGAAGTGGTTGGCCACGTTAGTCGCTTTGCCGTCGTCATCCTCGGACCGTAGTCCGCCGGGACGGATATTGACGTTGGTGACATTGGCCAGCCGCTCGTGCAGGACCGGGGCGTCGTCTTTCATCGCATCTAGCACGTCGACCACGGCAGGCAACACCTCGTAGTCCACGTCGATCAGCGCCAAGGCTTCTTCGGCTATGTGGCCGGAGGTGGCCGCCACTGCCGCCACGGCGTGGCCTTTGTAAAGCGCTTTTTCGGTGGCCATGCAGTTGTTGCTGAGGAACCTGGTATTGGTCATCGCCCCCTCGCCCAGGTCCATGACCCTCCCCGCGTGCTCCGGCATGTCGGCGCCGGTCACCACCGCCCTGACGCCGGGGAGCGCCAGGGCCCGGCTGGGGTCGATTCCCTTGATGCGAGCATGGGCATGTGGGCTACGCAGTATCCGGCCGTGGAGCATCCCGGGCAGATGTATGTCGGCCCCGTATTGGGCTTGCCCAGTGACTTTTTCAATTCCATCGTGGCGGATAGGCCTGGTGCCCACCACGTTAAATTTCTCAGTGGCTAATACTATATTTGAAGCCATCGGCTTTTCCCTCCGTCATCTGGTCCACTCCCGGACCGGTGACAAGATTTTACCATGCTGCGGTCGATCTCTGTACGACATTGAAAACGATTGCGGCTGTTCAGTGGCGGTGAGAACGAAATCCCCCTTCACCCCCCTTTATAAAGGGGGGTGAAGGGGGATTTCGTGACTCCAATACAAGTTCTTTTCTGATACGCGGCCATGAACCGGAGCGTTGCCAGCCGGATATGCCAATCCTATAATGGCGGCGGCTAGGGTAATTCAAACAGTGGCCGATATTTCCCTAAGGAGTAGGTCATGACAACAGAAGCCAAAATAGGATTGCTGGTACCCGGATGCTTCGCCGGTACGCCGCCATCGATGCAAGATTTTACCCAGTTTTTCCGCCGGGCGGATGAACTGGGATTCGACTCTCTGTGGGTGATAGACCGTATTTTTCACGACATCAACATCCTGGAGCCCATGACCTTGCTTACCTGCGCCGCGGCCGTCACCAACCGGATCCGGCTGGGGACTTCGGTACTGCTATTTCTTTTCAGGAACCCGGTGCAACTTGCAAAAACCGCCGCCACCCTTGACCACCTGTCCGGAGGCCGCCTGACGCTGGGTATTTCTTTGGGAGGACGGGATTTCGAGTTCGGTCCCATGGGCATCGACCGGGAGCGGCGGGTCAGCCGGTTCCGCGAAAGCCTAGCGTTGATGCGCAAACTCTGGACCGAAGATAACGTTACCCACCACGGCCGGTTTTACGACATGGACAACGTGACCGTGCTACCCAAACCGGTCCAAAAGCCCGGCATCCCAATCTGGTTCGGCGGCTCCGCCGAGGGTGCATTGAAACGTAGCGCCGAACTGGCTGACGGTTGGGTGGGCGGCGGCAGCGGCGACAACGACGCCTACCGCCAGACATGGCAAAAGGTTAAAGACTACGCTCAAGCGGCAGGGAAGGACCCCGAATCGCTGGACTCGGGACGGCTGGCCTACGTCTATGTTGACCAAGACCGGGACAAATGCCGCCAGGCCCTTGTCGAATTCACCCACGCTTACTACGGCCCGCAGTACGACGTTGACAACAATTGCGTTTTCGGTCCGGCGGAGGAATGCGCCGCCAAGATTCAGGGGTTTATCGACGCCGGGGCCAAAACCATGATCCTAGGTCCAACCTGGCCTGACGTAGACCAGATCGAACGGATCGCCCGAGAGGTGGTGCCGCTGTTGCGGTAGCGAGTTTTGTCACCGGGCCGTCACACTCAATGTCCTGACGGCTGACCGCCGACTGCTCGTCAACACCCTGGCCGGGCCAGGATGCCGGGGGCAACCTTCCGGCTCAGCCATTGCCCGTCCGCCGTGTTGCCCGACAGCTTGCCGTCCTCTACGATCACTTTTCCCCTTAAGATCGTCATCACCGGATAGCCCTGGCACTCGAACCCCTCCCATATGGAGTAGTCCGAGTCGGCGTGCAGGTCATCCAGGGTGAGTTTCTTGTTCAGGTTGGGGTCATAGACAACGATGTCGGCGTCGCTGCCCACCGCGATGGCGCCCTTTTGTGGGTACATGCCCAGTATTTTGGCCGCGTTGCTGGACGTGATGGCGGCGAACCTCTCCAGGGATATCCTGCCGGTCGCCACCAGCTTGGTGTAGGTTACCGGCAGCCGGGTTTCGATGCCGTTGTGCCCGCCGCACACCGTCTCGATGGTGTTGCCGGACATCTTAACGTCTTTATAAGTGGTGTACTCGTCGGTGGCAGTGGTGCACAGGGAACCATCCGCCAGGCCTTCCTGCAGGGCGTCCCGGTCGTCCGGGTATTTGATGGCCGGGTAGGTGTGGATAGCCGTGCCGATGGGCTTCTGGTAGTCCTCGCAGGTGAACTCCAGGTAGTTGTGCAGGGCCTCGCCGTACACCGGTTGCTGCTGGAGTCTGGCCTCGGCGATGGCCGCCACCCCTTCTTTGGCCGTGGTATGGACGAAGTAGATCCCCGTTTCGGTATGCTTGGCCAGACGAAGGATCTGGCGAAAGGCTATGTCTTCCGAGATATTGTTGTGGACCAGATGAAGATTGTAACCCTGGTCCCGGCCTTCCCGTTTAAGCTTCTCCTCCATGTAGGTCACGATGTCGTTGTCTTCGGCATGGACGGCCATGATGCCACCATGATGCGACACCTGCTGGAATATCTCCCACAGGTGACCGTAGGGTGTGCGAGCGGCATTGAAGGTGGTGAAAATCTTGAAGCTGGCGACGCCGTTCTGAATGGCCTCGCCTATCTGCCCGATGGTAGCCGGGGAAGTGGCCCCGGCCAGAATGAAATGGAAAGCGAAATCGGTGTAGGAATGACCGGCGAAAGCCTCGCGCCGTTCCTCAACCTGCTTCATGATAGGGTCGGTGGTTGGGGATTCTCCGGGTGTTATTGCCAGATTTCCAGCGAAGTCGATCAACGTGGTAACACCACCATAGGCAGCGGCCCGGGTGGCGGCTTCGGGCGGTTGGGTGATTACCTCGGACCGCCCGGCCCATAGTTTGGGGACGGGGATGCCGATGTGGGTGTGAGGCTCGATCCCGCCGGGAAACACTATCATCCCGGTGGCGTCGATCATCCTACCTGCTTCGCCACCCAGCGTTCCCGGCGCGGCGACAACGGCGATGCGCCCATCCTGAATTCCAACATCCAGGTCCGCAGCCCCTTCCGGCGCAACCACCTGGCCTCCACGGATAATCATGTCCAGCATGGTATTCCTCGCTTTTAGTCGATCGCCTTTATTCTATCGTTACCGGTGCGGCGAGAGTGGCCGGTATCCAATCGCTGAGCAGTTGCTCCAGATCGTCCCGGCATTCCTCCAAACGGTGTTCCGCGCCGTCATAGAGGACCAGTTGTTTCGGCTCCAACGCCCGGCCGTAGATCTGCTGCGAACAGGAAAAGGAAAGACGGGTATCGCTCTTTCCGTGTACCAATAGGAGAGGCCGCGGCGATAATTGACCCACCGCCTCGGAGCCGTAGGTCTGGGACGAAAGGCATACCACCCCTTTGACGTGGGAGTTCACCGCGCCGCCGGCGATGACCACCGCCCCTCCGAAGGAGTGCCCGACCACCACGACCGGCTCGTAATCCTGCCCCTTGAAGAAAGCGACTCCGGCCATCAGGTCTAAGACGCATTCGGGCAGATTGTTGGGGTCCCGGTAGTCCAGCCGCAGCGACGTTATTCCCTGCCCGGCGAACTGCTCGGCCAGCCGCATGTAGGTGCCTGGCCCCGGCCCGCCAAATCCGCCCCGAGCTCCGCACACCCAGACCACTCCAAGTTTGGCCTCTTCGGCCCGGTGCACGATAACGGGAATGTCGCCCCGGCTGGTTTGGATGACCAGAGGTTCCCCGGTCTGCCCTTCCGGCAACGTTCCTTCGGTGATTCCCTGAATGCTCATGGCGATACTGTTGTCCGGGCCTTGAGCTGCCGGGTCGGGCCGATCGGTCATGGAACACCTGTGTTTAGAGAGATTGTTGGTTCTGATTCTGACGGTTGCGGGTGATGGGAAATGTGGGAAATCCCCCCACCCCCCTTTACGAAAGGGGGGCTTTTATCATGGGGGCATGTACTGATCGAAGGGAGTTTATTTTAGGAAAGCACCGACGGCGGTGTTGAAATCCGAGGGGTTATCTTCGAAGACCATGTGTCCGGCCTGGGGGATCTCCGTGATTTGGGCGTTGGGCATGACGTCCACCATACGCTGGGCTACTTCTGCGGCGAGCACGTCGGTGTCCATGCCCCGGACGATTAGCGTGGGGCAGGTGATTTTGGGAATCTCGGGCCATAAGTCCTGGGAAGGCGGGACCGTTCCCTGACGGCGTTGCTCCCGGATGACGAGGTCGTACTTCCAGCCGATCTTTCCGTTGGAGAGCAGCTTAGTTGAGTAGGTGAGCCGGCGGCGTATAACCGAGTCAGACGCGAACCGGTTCTGCTTGGTCATGTACTCCACCACCGCTTCAAAGGAATCGAACTCCTCGGGAACGTCGATTATTTCCTGGCTGATGCGCTGGCTGCCCCGAGGGTCAAAGTCGGGGCCCACGTCTACGATGATTAGCTTCTGTAGCTTTTCCGGGTAGCGGGACCCGAAAGTCATGGCGTTGCGGCCCCCCATGGAATGGCCGCATAGGATGAAGGAGTTAAGACCCAAGGCATCGCAGAAACCGGACAGGTCCGCCACATAGGCATCGGTGCCGTAGTCGCCGTCCTTGGCCCAATCGGTGTCGCCCCTTCCCCGTTGGTCCAGGGCGAGAACGTGAAAGTCTTGGCAGAGGGACGCCGAAACGTCATCCCAAGAATGGGCATGGCCCCTAAGACCGTGGATCATAACCAGCGTAGGCTTCCCGGAATTGCCCCAATCCAAGTAGTGCAGGCTCAGCCCGTTGGCGTTTACGGTTTTGTCCTGGGGTTGTACCTGTGTCGTCATCTCGCACTCTCCAGATAAGCATAACTTGGAGTCAAATTTAGTTGCCACAGTTTAGCACAGGGTTGGGTGGAGGGGGGCGACGGTGGGATTGGCCGTTAGACTAGGAGAATTGGACTCGAGAAGCAACGGGATTTAGAAGCGGCGCCAAAAACTCGGCCTGGCGTCGGTCGCTATCGACGGCTAAATCGATGCTGAGCCAACAGCCAATCAGATACGCGCATGGTCGCCGGTTAGTCGTCTTCGTTCCAGTCGAGGATCTTCTGACGGACATCGGCGGCGGCCTGCCTAGCCTTCTACTGCACCACCAAGTTGACCAGGCGTCCGGGGACGTAGATGGTTTTGCTCACAGATTTGCCGTCGGTATACGACCGGACTTTGGGGCTGGCCAGGGCTAGTTCCTGGGCCGCGGCCTCTTCGATGTTGGCGGGTACTTCCAGCTTGTCCCGCACTTTGCCGTTGACCTGCACCACTAACGTGATGGTATCCTCGGCGGCCAGGGCATCGTCCCAGCTGGGAAACGCCTGCTGGTGGATGCTGTAGGCCTGGCCGGTGCGCTCCCACAGCTCCTCGGTGACATGGGGAGCGATGGGCGCCAGCATGAGCAGGAAGTTCTCGATGCACTCCCGCCAAGTGGCCGAATCGATGCTGCCTTCCGCCCAAACCCGGTTCAAGTGATTGGCAAGCTCCATCAGACCAGCGATGGCGGTGTTAAACTTGAATCTGTCCAAGTCGTTGTGGCACCGGCGAATAGTTTGATGCAGCAACCGGATAGTGTCACGAACGGATTCCGGGTCAACGTTGGCAGCGTCCAGGTCGGACGGCTCCCTGACAACGATGTCCCAGACCCGGTTCAGCCAGCGGGCGACGCCGTTGATGCCGACCTCACTCCAGGGCCCCCCTTGGTCCCACGGTCCAATAAACATCATGAAACAGCGAACCGCGTCCGCTCCCAGACCTTCTACAACTTCATCGGGGTTCACCACGTTTCCCCGGCTCTTGCTCATCTTCTCGTGGTCTTCTCCCAGAATCACACCCTGGTTGAACAGGCGTAGAAACGGTTCCTCAAAGTCCACTACTCCCATGTCGTGCAGACCTTTGATGAAGAACCTGGAGTATAGAAGGTGCATCACCGCGTGCTCGGCGCCCCCGGTATACTGGTCCACGGGCAGCCAGTCCTTGACCGCCGGGTCGAAGGGTCCGTCACTGTAGCCGGGGCTGGTGTACCGCAACATATACCAGGAGGAGTCGAAGAAGGTGTCCATGGTATCGGTTTCGCGCCGGGCGGTACCGCCACATCGATAACAGTTGGTGTTCAAAAAGCCGGCGTTGGAAGCCAAGGGCGACCCCTCGCCGGTGGGGATATATTCGGCGTCGGTGGGCAGCAAGACCGGCAATTCATCTTCAGGCACGGGAACGATGCCGCACTTGTCGCAATACACCACCGGTATGGGAGTTCCCCAGTATCGCTGCCGGGAGACCAGCCAGTCCCGCATCCGGTATGAAACGGTGCGGCGGCCCCACCCTTTCTTCTCTATATCCGCGGAGATGGCCTCTATCCCTTCCTCATCGGTCATACCGTCGTAGGCCCCCGAGTTGGTCATAAAGCCGTCGCCCAGGTAGGCTTCGGTCAATTCGCTGCCATCCCAAGATATGGGCGCCACAACGATGCGGACGGGTAACCGGTATTTTTGGGCGAAAACGAAGTCTCGAGCGTCGTGAGCCGGCACGCCCATGACCGCTCCGGTCCCGTAGGTCATCAACACGTAGTCGCCGATATAGATCGGCACTTTTTCACCGTTGAGCCGGTTGACCGCGTACGAGCCAGTGAACACCCCGGTCTTGTCGGTGTCCGTGGAAAGCCGATCGATCTCCGAGGTTCGCCGGGCTTGGTCAACGTAAGCTTCAACAGCTTCGCGATGTTCCTCGGTGGTCAAGTCCGCTACCAGGGGGTGCTCGGGCGCCAACACGATGAATGTAACGCCAAAGATCGTGTCGATACGGGTGGTGAAAGTGGAGATTTCCTTTTGTTCCAAGCCCTTGTCTGAAATATCGAAGGAGATTTCCACTCCCTCGCTGCGGCCTATCCAGTTCGTTTGCATGGTCAATATCTTGTTGGGCCAGTCCAACAGACCGCTGAAGTCCAACAACCGGTCGGCGTACTGGGTGATGCGGAAGAACCACTGCTCCAAGTCCCTTCGCGTGATGGTAGTCCCGCACCGCTCGCAGCTCCCGTTGATCACTTGCTCGTTGGCCAGCACGGTCTGGCAGGAGGGGCACCACACAACCGGGGCTTTCGCACGATAGGCCAAGCCCTGATGGAAGAACTTGAGGAAGAGCCACTGGTTCCAGCGGTAATACTCGGGTAGGCAGCAAACGATCTCCCGGTCCCAATCGTAGATCGCCCCGATGGAACGGAGCTGCTTCCGCATGTTTTCGATGTTGCTCATGGTCCAGGAATAGGGATGAACTCCCCGGCTTATCGCGGCATTCTCCGCCGGCAATCCGAAGGCGTCGAAACCGATGGGATGGAGGACGTTGTACCCTTGCATCCGCCGGAATCGGGCGTGACAGTCGGCAGGAGCCATGGCGTACCAGTGGCCGATATGCAGATCCCCCGACGGATAGGGGTACATTGTCATTTCGTACCACTTGGGCCGGGGATCGTCGTTGTCTACCCGATGCAAACCGTCTTTATCCCACCGATCTTGCCATTTCCGGTCGATCTCCTTCGGGTCGTAGCGCAACTCCACGTGTCGCCGGGCTTCCGCCATAAATAGTCACCTCGGATGTTCTTGGACTTGCCAAACATCTTAGCATAGATACGTTTTAGGATAGACGCCGGCGCAGTGAACGCACTTGTCTCTCTGGGGCGCCGGTTCATTTCTCAGAGATTGACCCTCCCTGGTCATTGACTTGCCGGCCACAAGCTACTAGACTCCTTCTGATTCGCTAGAGGTCATCCTGACCGGCCGCCTCACCGCGGCGCACGCTTCGTCGATCCAACCACAAAAACGCACCGAAATGTCCCCCCACCTTCTCACCGTTCTTCCTTCCTTTATTTATTCGCCAAGCTTTTGCGCGTTTTTGCGTGACCGGAATGGCTCTGGATGAAGTTATGTTCTTGACGCCCCGAGACCGGGCCAACCCACAGATTTTAGTCTTCCGGAAATAGACTGTTGCTAAACCGTAGGTCCAGGCCCAGAGAGACAGTGATCCGTCAGACACGGCCCAGAGACGTGCGACGGTCGGTGGCCCAGTTCGCGCCCGACCGAAGACCTCCCCGGGCTTTGAGCACTCCTTATATCCTCCTCTTGGGCTTCGTTCTCCTGATAGTAGTTGGCGGCCTACTTTTGGCGCTGCCCATCGCCAATCATCAGAACGAATTCACTTCCTTGGATATCTCCTTCTTCACGGCCATATCCGCCGTAACCGTCACCGGCCACACGGTGGTGCCGACCAGCACTTATTGGAGCGGATTTGGACAAGGCGTTATATTCCTGTTGATGTTAGTCGGGGGGCTGGGATTCATGGTGGTCAGCACTTTCCTGTTATTAGTGATCGGACAGCGGTCTACTCTCCAGGAACGGTTGATGTCCAGCGGGTTTATGCGTGACACGGTGGGAGTGGAAGGAATGCAGGGGCTGAGACGTATCGGCCGCAACGTTGTCCTGCTGGTGTTCGCTCTGTACGTCTTGGGGACTATGGGCATCTTCTGGCAGGTGCAGGGCCTGGACGGGATGGGATTTGGGGAGTCGTTGTGGAACTCCACTTTCTTGTCGGTATCGGCATTCAATAATGCCGGGTTCAATATCTTGCCGGAGTTACCCACCGGAAGCAGTTTAGCCAGGTTCGCCACCAACCCCATCCTGCTACTCATGATTACGGTCCTTATAGTATTGGGAGGCTTAGGATGGACCGTGCTGTTGGACATCTACCGTAACCGGCGATTCCCCCGGTTGGGCCTGGACGCCAAACTCGTGGTCGTCACTAGCCTGGCCCTGTGGGGATTTGGCGCCGGTGTGCTGCTTATCGCGGAATTTTCCAATCCAGAGACTCTGGGTAGCTTGAATTGGGCGGACCGGGTGTCGGCAGCGGTATTCGGCTCGGCCAGCGGCAGAACGGCAGGGTTTACCACGATAGACTTCGGCGATGTTAGAGACATTACCAAGCTGACCTATACGGGCTTGATGTTCATCGGTGGTGGTGCGGGCTCAGTAGCCGGCGGGATCAAGGTCGTTACTTTCGCTGTAATCGTCGCCGCGGTGGTTTCTTCCTTGCGGGGCCGCTCCCATGCCGAAGCATTTGGGCGCGAGATCCATCAATCCCAGCTTCATAGAGCCTTGGCTGTGGCCGTTTTGGGTATTGGGATCTCCATGGTGCTGGTAGCGATCCTGACGTTGACAGAAAAGGACGTCTTGATCGATAAGGGCATCTCGTTCGTGGACCTGCTATTCGACACGGTTTCCGCCTTGGGCACCACTGGGGCTTCAACGGGGATCGTGCCTGACCTCACCGTCGGCGGAAAGGCTATATTCATGGTGGCGATGTTTGTCGGTAGATTGGGCCCGGTGACGCTGGCATTGACATTGGTCCCCAGGGAGGAGGCCACGGTATACCGCTTTGTCCGGGAAAGGGTTAAAATAGGCTAGTGCCAGGATAGCGGAGGGAATTGGTGAAGAAACAAGTCTGCGTCATCGGTTTGGGCCGTTTTGGCGCCACGGTGGCCCGTGAACTGTACCAATCGGGTCACGATGTCTTGGCGATCGATATCGACGAAGCTAAGATTCAGGATACGTTGGGCCACGTAACCTATGCGGTCAGGGCGGACGCCACCAACGAATCGGTGCTAAAAGAGTTGGACGTGGCCGACTTCGACGTGGCGGTGGTGGCCTTGGGCAACGACAACGCCCAGGGCAGCATCCTGGTTACTTCCCTTCTTAAAAGCATCGGTCTGCCCTTTATCATCGCCAGGGCAGCGGACGAGTTGCACGGCGATATTCTTGAAAGAATAGGCGCCGACAAAGTAGTTTTCCCCGAGATGGAAAGCGCCCGACGGGCAGCCCACGTCGGTTTCGACTCCGGCGTGGTGGACTACATGCCCATCATCCCCAACTTCGGCATCACCAAGGTCCATCCCCCAGAGGAGATGTTCCGCCATACTCTGCAAGAAGTGGGCCTAGGCGGAGGATCTGGGAACAAGTACGATATCTCCGTATTGGCCATACGGCGGGGCCGCAGTTACGTGTTGCATCCGGCCAACGATGAGGAGATCAAGCCTGGCGACGTTTTGATCGTAGCCGGCACCAACGAGCATGTAGGCCACCTGTACGATCTGGCCCGTGACCTACCACCCCCTGTTCCAACAGAAAGCAGCGAGGTGCGCACCGCGAGTTGATTCGACGCCGCGCGTCAGATTCCGGCAAATCGCAATCTCCGCTCAAACACACTCACTTTCGACACCCTATGCTATTTAATGATTCGCCACAATCCTCAGTCCAGCCCGATTCGTTTTGAACGGTCGCGATTCATGCTTGATTTGACCGCACTCAGTGTTTATAATCTGCCGTTGACGTTTCACTGCGTCAATCGCTGCCAGTCTTGGAGGCTGTGTGTCCGGAGTTAAACTCGACGCTAATCGTATCCTGGTGCCGGTCAATGGAGACCAGGCCAGCGAGCACGTATTTCGCTGGGCTTGCCAGTTGGCACGCCAATCCAAAGCCCACCTCCACGCGGTCTACGTCATTGAAGTACCTTTGGAGATGCCCTTGGAATCGGAGATCGGCGAGGCAACCGATCGGGGCGAGGAGATCCTGGCCCGTATCGAAGTTATCGCCTCTGAAGAAAAGTTGAAGGACGTCCACGCCAGCTCTTTAAGAGCCAGACACGCCGGACCTGCCATAGTCATGGAGGCCGAAGACCGGCAGATGGACGCAGTCATCCTGGGGGTCCCCTACCGCCGGCGGTTTGGCTCCTGCACCTTGGGAACGACCTCCAGCTACATCTTCAACAATGCTCCTTGTCAGGTCATTTTCTGGCGGGAACGCGCCCCTACCCCAGTGCTTGCCTAAGGCTGCTCCATGCGGGTATTGATTCTGGGATGCGGTAGATTAACCACCACGCTAGTGCCAGACTTGGCTGGCAACGGCACTGAAATCACCATTCTGTCCCGCGACCGCGAATGCTTGGAATCCGTGTCCGACATCCCCGGTGTGGAAGTTGTGCTGACCATAGAGCCCACCATGCAGGACTATCTGCAGCTGGCTGGCGTGGATACCACGGACATCTTTTTAGCCCTGTCCGATGACGATCACCGTAACGCCCTTACCGCCCAGATCGCCCGCCACATCTTCAACGTGCCTAAAGTGATCTGTCACCTGGACAACCCCCAACTCCAGATTCTATATGCCAGCCTGGGACTGGATGTGGTGGGGTATTCCTTCGGGCTCCTGCAGGATATCCGGCAGTCCATAGAGAAGTGAACCACATCTGATGTTTGCGGTAATTGTTGGTTGCAGTGAGATTGGATACCATCTGGCCAAATCCTTGTTGGCTACCGGCCACGAAGTGGTCGTGGTCGAAAAGGACCGGGAGAGATGTCAGTTACTCATCGACGAAGTGGGGGGCATCTCTCTCCAGGGCGACGGCACCGACGAGGTGATCCTTAAACAGGCTGGCTTGGCCCGGGCCGATGTTCTGATAGCCGTTACCGGTCGAGACGATACCAATCTGGTCGTTTGTCAGATGACCAAGCACGTATTCAACGTACCAAGAACCATGGCCGTGATCAGGGACCCCAAGAACGAGGCGCTTTTTCATCTACTGGGAGTCGATGTGGTCGTTAACTCGATACATCTCGTCCTTGCCAGCCTGGAGGAAGGCATTCCTGGCCGCCCGTTGGTGCATCTGAGCAGCCTGAGCGCGCCTGGCACCGAGTTGATCAGCGTCTCCATACCCAGTGACGCCGGGGTCGTTGGCATGCGTTTGGAGGACGTTGAGCTGCCGCCCCACAGCTTTATATCTTTGGTGATCAAGAAGGGTGGCGCGTCGTTGCCGACCGACGGACTGGTTCTTGAGGCAGACGACGAGTTGGTCGCGGTGACAATG
This sequence comes from Dehalococcoidia bacterium, assembly GCA_022450395.1. GTDB lineage: Bacteria > Chloroflexota > Dehalococcoidia > Lucifugimonadales > UBA3495 > UBA11650. The sequence goes on from JAKUQE010000034.1 coordinate 16,921, forward strand.
ACCGGCGACGAGCAGACCCTTTACGACATTTTAACCGGAGTATAAGGGTGGTCAAAAGCATCGCATATTTCGGCCCTTCGGGCACCTACACGGAAGAGGCGGCTTTTCAGTACGACCCCCAGGCCAACCTCCAACCATTCCCAACCATACCCGCGGTGGGGCTGGCCGTGTCGTCTTCCGCCACCGACCAAGGTGTTGTTCCCATCGAAAACAGCTTGGAAGGGGCGGTGAATAATACCCTGGATATCTTGATCAGCCAGCCCGACTTGTCCATATTTGGCGAGTTGGTGTTGCCGATCAACCACTATTTAATGGCGAAGCCCGGTACTAACGCCGACGGCATCCAGGTCATTTATTCCCATCCCCAGTCGCTGGCGCAATGCCAAGATTACCTGGAACGTGAATTCCCCAACATCCAACAGGTGGCCTCGTTGAGCAATTCGGCTGCCGTTGCCGATATGGAAAAAAGTTCCATTCCGGCCGCGGCCATCGGACCCCAAAGGGCAGCCGAACTTTACGGCGCCGAGATCCTAGACCGGAACATCCAGGACAGCCCCAATAATATGACCCGGTTCGTGGTATTGGCCCTACACGACCACCCGCCCACCGGCGCCGACAAGACATCGATGTGCCTATCTTTCAATCAAGAAGCGCCCGGCGTCCTTTACCGCGCTTTGAATGAATTTGCGTCCAGAGACGTGAACCTGCGAAAGATAGAGTCCAGGCCCACCAAGCAGATGCTTGGGCAGTATATCTTCTTGATCGACTGCGACGGCCACCGGGAAGACCCATTGGTGAATGATGCCATCCAAGCCCTCAACACCTCTAACAGTGTGTTGAAAGTTTTGGGGTCTTACCCGCGTTGGATCGATGAAGAAGCAAAATAATACTGGCCCTCCCTCCGGCCACCGCTAAGACTACACCACACGCCAAAATCCCTACACCGCTTAGCCAGTCACTACCGTAGGAAGGGCCAGCCGGATTGGGCCTTGGCTTTTCTCGAGGTTGATCGCGTCATGCCCAGGCCCGGGATAGCCCTGATATTTTAGTTTTTCTTAAGAGATCAAATATCCTTTATCTTTCGATTTCGTCAGCATCGGATGTCCGGTCGGTGTTCCTATATTCTTGAACTAACTCCACCACGCCCCTAACCACTTCCATCACGGTCGGAACCACGCTCAATGGACGCGCTACCCGATTTAGCAGGATACCGGTGATTTCTTCAACGTTCTGGGTCACTTGCCTGGTCGAGCGATAAACCCGAAAGAGACATACGCTCCACACCACCAGCAACAATGTCGAGAGACCGGTGAAGACGATGACGAACACGTCTCGGATAATGGCTAATGCTTCTATGTGCTCACCTAGAAGTATTTTTATATTTATTTAATATTCCAGCCAAACTTAACAATTATGTCAATGACTTGTCAACGATTTGGAGAACGAGTTTTTGACATAATCAGTAATTTCTACCTTTATGACAACCCAAGCCTATGGGAGACCCCGGAGCAGGGGTATCGAGTAGATCTCTTTGTTTAGGCAAACCCTACAACGACGAAATAGCGTCCTTACCGTCATCCCGGCGCAGGCCGGGATCCAGGAGCTTTCCGCACAGAGAAGACGAACGAGGAGAAAACCCGGCGATGGATCGCGGTGTTCGGTGCAATGACGAAGGTCGGCAAGCCGGCCGCATTCCCAATAAGCTGGGATTCATTCTGAAAAATCGAAGATGGGCAACTACATTCAAGACCTAGACCGTTCCGGTCGCTCAAGACCTGGACCGTTCCGGTCACCGCAGGTTTCTGTAGATGGAAACTCCTTCGTTGCGATATACCCTTTCGACCAACTGAGATTCGGCAAGCTCCTCGAATTTCTTTATGCCCTGGGGCGAATAATAGATGCGTTCAAGCTCGCCGACCACGACATACTCAACGTTGTATTTATTCAAGAGGAACCGGGCGCGTTCCAAGTCGCTGGTTTCGTAGATCTCCTTGACCCGGGCGGCCCGGTCGCGGACCGTATAGTCATAGTCCATTCGCTGTTGTATTTGGTGCCAGGGCCAGCCCAGCACCGTGGGTAGCCCGGTGTAGGTGGAGATGCGGCCGCTCCAATGATATTGATCGTTATGGGCCTCCAGCACCACCGGCGAACCAGCCACATTATTCTGCAGCCATTGGATCGCCTCCAGGTCCCACTTCAGATTGACCGGTTGTTCCAACTCCCGGTGCACGGCCTGTTCCATATAGGCCGTACCATCCAGGGTAAAAGGCCCGTCGTTGAACCGGTCGGCCACGCGGACCTGGGTCCCCATCACTGTGTAGATCAAGCTGGAACCGACGAGGACAGCAAGTACGCCCATCCAGGTCCTTCGCCCCCAATTCGGACCAGCCTGGGAGCGGGCCTGGGACCCCAGATACCAAAGCATGTAGGCCACGGCCAGGCTGAACAGCACCCACACTTCCAAGTAGTATTTGAATTGGGTATTCATGCGGCCGATGTCGCCTTCCAAGCGCACCAAGTCCACCCCGACGCTGATGGCCAGGCCCATGCCCAGCAGTAGCAGCGGCAATATGGCGAATGGACCACCGATCTCCCTGGACCGCAGCACGTCTCGGACCGCAACCCCCGCTAGGACCAACACACCCATCAGAAGCGCGGCCGTCCAGAATTCCGCAGCGGCCAAATATACCCCCAAAAGCAGTCCAACCGCGCAGGCCGTTCTGGGCCAAGATATGCTCCTGCTAAAGATACCGAATCCCTGCGTATTATCGGCGAACCGTAGCAACTCGGCAGCTAGACCTCGTCCCACTTGAATCAGGGTATGACGTGTCTGATGCACCAAATAGGTCAGGGAGACAAATAAGAACAAACCGTGGATGCCCAGGTAACGGTGCAGCGGTGTCCGCCACTTCGTCGGCTCCAACCCAGTTTGGAACGTCTCATAAAACTGGTGAAATGGATAAAAAGCTATTACGCTGAGGGCCAAAACGCCCACGACGAGTACCGCCAACATGGCTAATCTGCGCGGGGCCCGTCCCGGACTGAAATAGACCGCCGTCCCCAAGATTGCCACGGTGAGCAGGACGTATGACGGGTAGTCCCAGCTATTTATCACCCACAACGCCCCCAAAGTCACCGCTAAGGCCGCGCTGGTAGTCCACCTCCAGACCAGGCCACTTTGGCGCAGCCCTACCACCATGGCCAATCCCAGGCCTATGACCAGCAAGGTGAAGGGCATCACCATCATGTGAGGGTGCAGATCGGCGAACAAAAACGTGAAGAAAGGGAACTCGGTGATATGCCAGGAAACGTCCGGAGATCCGGCGATTTTCTCGGGCACCCAAAAGGCTAGAGGCGACGGGTCGAAATTATCCAACGGGGGAATCATTCGGCTGCTTCGCCAAAAATCAAAGTCGGGAAAGTTGCGGCAATTTTCCACCCCGGACATAAAGAGTCCGCCGATCAAGCTGCGGCATACCAGATATTTGTACCAGATACCCTGGGCGATCTGAACTATGCCGTCCAAGTTACCGATGACCGAAACGAATAATCCCGCCGTCAATCCCGCGCCGATGGGGGTCCATAAAGATATACGCCAGAACCTTCGGCGGGTCCGAAATCCAGCCACCGTGGGTTCCGCGCCGCCGGATATATTGGACCGGCGGGTACCCTCGGCCAGGTTATAGACCAGGGAATAGGCCCCGGAAAAAGTCAACGCGAAAAACAGGGGTACGGCCAGGTTGAAGGCTGTAGACGGGACGATGCTGGTTACCCGAATCAATCCAGCCAGCACGAAGTAACCCCAATAGTAGTAGTTCATGTAGCCCCCGGCGTACCACGGGTCGAAGGGGGGCAACGACGTGGAGCGAACTACCGCGTTGAGATAAGCCAGTTCCATAGGCTTTTCCCCACCCCGGTAAGGGTGCCAAAGGTCCGGGTTCGCCGCCCTCACCACCACGAACGCCAGAAAAGCCGCCAGGAAGATGAACTCTCCAGTTAGTGCCAGCCGCCAATGTTGGGCGAAGAACCCCCGAATCTCCCGCCATCGGAAGAACAGGACCAGCCCCGACACAGAGGCTAACGCCAGTATCCCCAGGTAGATGGCCGTTCGGGATAATTCGAGCCACCCCAGACTAATCAGGAGCCAGGCCACATAGCTCGCTCCCAGCAAACCAACGATACGAGCCAGAACGATTCCTCTGTCGGGCAAGGGCCTAAACAGGAACATGGACAGAGGCAACGCCGCCAGGTATATCAACTCCACTACCAACAACCAGGCCAGAACGGGCAGTGCGTTGGTCCAACTTTCCCGGAGGATTATGCTGGACCAAGTACCGCCGCCCTGCTGCACCGCCGTTTCATCCGCCGTCATCAGCAATCCAACCGGTGGCCTTCGGAAGCCTTCCACGCGGGGCCTTGATAACTCCAGCCTTAACTCTCCCTCGCTCATCTTGTATTGGTTGTGAAATATCAATACCTGGGGATGGTCGTAGCCAACCACGTTATCGTCGGCGTAACCCAGGTCTAGCTTCAGAAGAGCGTCTTGGTCCGGCGCCGTCGGTTCCGGGGAGGGGAGACCGGCCCTTTTGAACGGATTGTCTTGGAAGGAGATCCCCAACAACCTGGGATGGGAAGTAAATCTTCGGTCCAGCAGATAACCTAACTCCCCCTCGAATAACTTCCGATAGTAGGAATTGCTCAGTGGGTATCGATCCGGGGCACGGGCCACGCTACTGTAAGGGCGGTTGCTGTAGAAGACCACATATTCGGCTTTCGAGAGGCGCTTGGCAAGTTCATTCATCTTTTCCAGATCGTCCGGTTGGTTGTACACCGGGAACTGCCAAACGTCATAGGCATACAGATTCGGAATAAATTCATCCCAGTGGTTATCGCTGACGATCTTTGAACCGTAGGCAACGTTCTGGTTGATCCAACGGGATGCCGCCACCGCCGGGTGGTCGTTGGCGTAAACCCTCTGGAAGGCCAGGGCATAAAATGCGGTGGACACCACCACCAGCCCCAACAAAAGCCACGCCGCTTTGGCCGACTGGGAGCGCAACCATCCCATCACCGGGAAATCGATCTTCGTGTACCTAACGGCCGGTGGCCGGCTCCGGATGTAGGAAAACCGCCGGGTGAAGTCCACCATCCAAAGAAGCATCCGGGCCCCCATCAATATAAGGAAAGGTGTCAATGGGAACATATAGCGCTGGAATTTCACCTCAAAGCTCTCGAGAAACAGGAAGGTGGGAATCACCCAAGCCAATACCAAAAGATCGGCCCGTATATGACGCCTCTGGGTCACCGCCAAAACCGCGGTGAATGGGACCGCCAGCCAAGCCACCGCACCCAGGGGTAGCCCAAGTCCCCAAAGGGCCAATTGCCGGATCTGGTAAATGAATGCCGGAGTGTCGATGTACTGAATGGTAAAGGGAAGGGTGCCGGCCTCACGGGCCATATCGACCTGGCTCCCGATTCCGTCAAAGAAAGCGTTATAGTCCAGCAAGGCGTAGGGAGCGGACAAGATCAAGACACCAACGGAGATGACACCGGCCAATGCGGCATGACCAACAACCGGGATCGCCGCACGTGGCGTGATGCGTTTCCAACGGCCACCAACCGAATCCAGCAAGATATACACGTAAGCCAGAGTCAGGGGCAGCAGCAGCGGCAGAATATTGACCTTGGGCGCCAGGGCCAACCCCACGAAAAGGCCAAGTAGCGCCGAGTCCCGCAGACGCCGGCGTTCCACCATGCGCAGCATCGCCCAGAAGCTGGCCAAGGTGAACAGCACGGAGAAGGTTTCCGGCCGGTAGAAATGGCTGTTCTGTACGTGTATCACCGCCAAGGCGGCCAGGCCGGCCGCCAGCAACCCCACACCCTGTCCGTACATCCGGCGGCCCACCAGGAATAACAGGAACACCGACCCCACGTCGGCCAGAGCGGACAGCGGCCGTCCCACGTATCGCATATCCAAGGCTGAAATATCGGTGAACAGCTCTATAGCCGACCTAAGAAGAACCATCACGTAGATAAGGATGCTGCCCAAGGGGAACCAGTGGGGGTTCAGGGGACTGCGTTCCGCGTCTAGGAAAACGCCGGGGCTGGGAAGGCCGCCTACGGTCTCCGGGTATTGCTGTACGTATCCGCACCGGCCATAGCCCGCCTTTTCGGTCAGGACATCGTACATACAACCGGCGCGCATGTAGATATCCCGTTCGTCGGGGTGGAAAAGGTTCCCGTCGTCCCAGTTGACCCCATGCAACCGCAGGCCAAGGGCAACCAACAGGATGAGGGCAAGAACCAAGAAGGCCCAGGATAACCGGCCGGGAAAGTGAAGCCGTGGTGTCATCGCCCCTCGCACAACCGCAAGCTCAGCCGATGACCACTTGCGGATTCATCGAGAAAATGAGAGGCGCCACGGATCGGGCTAGATCAGGCAAAGATGAGCTCCCTCGATGGGTTCGCGAAAGGGGCTGGACATTCACCATCTCCGGCGTTGACCAGCCCCTTTTTCCATTCCCCGTTTAAATGTACGATGCGTGAAGGGAGCTTAGATGCCTTTGTCAGCGATCAAAGCGCATAGATCGGCGGTGCGGCAGGAGTAACCCCATTCGTTGTCGTACCAGCCCATGACTTTGACCATTCGGCCCTGCATAACCATGGTGGAGAGTCCGTCGATGATGCAGCTATGGCTGTTTCCTTTAAAATCGGAACTGACCAGCGGCTCATCCGAGTATTCCAAAATACCCTTCATCTGCCCATCGGCTGCTTCTTGGTAAGCTGCGTTTATCTCGTCCACGGTAACGTCGCGAGACACCGTGGCGACGAAGTCCGTGATCGAACCGGTGATGGTCGGTACCCGGAACGCTATGCCATCAAGTTTGCCGTTCAGCTCAGGCAGAACCAGGCCCACGGCACGGGCGGCCCCCGTCGAAGTCGGGATGATGTTGGCGGCGGCGGCTCTGGCGCGCCGTAAGTCGGGGTGGCGCTGATCCAAGATGGCTTGGTCGTTGGTGTAAGAATGGATGGTGGACATGACGCCGTGTTCCACGCCGAAGGAGTCGTGCAGCACCTTGACCATAGTGGCGAAGCAGTTGGTGGTGCAAGAGGCGTTGGAGACGATCTTATGATTGGCTGCATCGTATAGATGCTCGTTGACACCTAATACAATGGTCAGGTCCTCGCCTCGGGCCGGCGCTGAGATAATCACTTTCTTGGCGCCGCCTTCCAAGTGCCCGCCGGCTTTTTCCGCGTCGGTGAACAGCCCCGTGGATTCAACCACCAGGTCCACACCCATCTCGGACCAGGGTATCTGCGCCGGATCTCGCTCAGAGAAGACCCGTATGCTCCGGCCGTCGACTACCAAGTCTCCGTTGCTGGCCTCCACGTGGCCGGGATAAGCGCCATAGGTTGTATCGTATTTCAGGAGATGGGCGTTGGTCTTGGCGTCGGTCAGGTCGTTTACCGCCGCTATTTCCAACTTGTCCGGATATCTCTCGTTGGTTGCTCGTAGGACCAAGCGTCCGATTCTACCGAATCCGTTGATGCCCACTCGAGTTGTCAATTCCCACCTCCACAATCTTGGCAACGGCGCCGGTTATTGAGCCCGGCCGGCCTGCAGGAAACCCGGCACTCATACCCCACTGGATAGCCCGTATATAATACCCGCTTATCCATGGGTTGGGAAGTTGGGAACGTGCCTGATTTGGGTATGAGTAGAGTCCGGCACTTCACTCCGATATAATCTGTTCGGAAAGCTTGATCAGGTCCAGTTTGTCCCAAGTCGTATCATTGAACAGTTGACCAACGAGCTGTTCTAAATCGTGGGATGCCCAGATCGATTCTGTAGGCTTATCAATCAATAAATCGGAGGTTCGACGTGGCATTACAACAAGTCACCAGCAACATATTCGCGGACACCGGCCGCATGGGTTGTAACTTCGGGTTCCTCACCACTTCCGACGGGATTGTCATGTTCGACAGTCCCCACCGCCCGACCGACGCCATGGAACTGAAGGCGGAGATCGCAAAGAGGGGAGAGCTGCGTTACATCATCAACACCGAGCCCCACGGCGACCACTGGACCGGGAACGCGTTCTTCGACGTGCCGGTCATCGCCCAAGAAGGAGTACGGCGCCGCATCCTAGAAACCGACATGGCTTCGCACATCCAGAGAGTTTCCGGCTTCGGACCCGACGAGCCCAAGTTGATGGAAGGTTACACGCCCAACGCCCCGGTTATTACCTTCAAGAACGGTATGACCCTGAACGTTGGCGACCACACCATCGAGATGATTCACATGCCCGGCCATACCGCCTACCAAGCAGCCATATGTATCAAAGAAGAAGGCGTGGTCTGGACCAGCGACAACATATTCAACAAGGTGCAAACCTACATCCAAGAAGGCAGCCCCGACGAATGGCTGACGACGATCGCGACTCTGCGGCGGTTGGACGAGGAAATCTTCGTACCAGGCCACGGCCTGTTGTGCGACAAAGGCTATCTGGACGAACAGGGGTCCTACATCCAAGAGTGGAAAGACTATGTTTGGGATGCCGTCGAGCGGGGAGTAACCAAGGAAGACGCGATATACAGCCTCACCGACAAGATCACCCGCTATCCCATGGAGTCACCCCATCAGGATAACCCGGCGGTTAACCGGATGAACGTGGCCAACCTCTACGACTTCCTGACCGGAAACTGGAAGCCGTCCAACCCCCAGGCACCGCCGCCCCCGGAAAACCGGTAGGGATCGAGTCTCTCATATTGTCGAAGAGTGTTTTGCTCTTCAGCAAAACCCCCATCCTAACCTTGGTCCGGTGTTCACAATCTGCGGCTCTTGGGTCTCAGTCGAAACCGCCCTGGGGACCAACAGTTCCAACTCCCAGCTGCCGTCTCCTTGGGCCAATATCGTAGCACCAACCGCTTCCAGGACGAAACGCCTGTCCTGACCGGTGGCTCCTGCCAGCCGATCTTGCAAGCGTTGGTGCAGGATGTTCATGGTCTCAGGGTCTACGAACCGGGTCTCCAGGTCGGTGATTCGGCGGCTCAGCAACTCCCGCCGCTCCGCGATCCACCGCTGTCTGACCTGGGTCAGGTTCAACTCCTGTTCCAGTACTTCCTCACTGAAGTTGTGCCTCGCAGCGAGCCTCAGGATGTTCGCCTCAGTCTCCCGTTCTTCCCGGCTTCGGCCTTCCAACGCCTGTAGTTCTCTGGTCAGGCTTTCGATCGTATCCCGGTGAAGTGCCTGTCTCCTCCCCATCTCACCCAGGTAGATCTCCGGGTCGTTCAGGAACCCGGACACCGTCCCGAAGACGGCTTCTTCTAACTCTGGAGCGTTCAGCTTTCCTGCCGGACATTTCTCGGCTCCCCAGTCGGTCTTGGCCCGGCCTCGGCAGTAGTAATACGCCAGGCTTTTCCGGCACACCCCGGTATAGACCCGTCCGCAGAGGACACACTTGATGATCCCCTTCAGGAGGTAGTCCCGGTTCCTGGTATTCTTGGACGCGAACCGCTGGTTGAATCTCCGCCGCTCCTGGACCCACTGGAACTCGTCCTCGGTCACGACAGGGCGGCTCACCAGTCCCTCCAGCTTTATCCGCTCCTCCGTGGGCCTGAGCCGGCTGCTGGTCTTGCCGTAGGTGGTCTTGCTCCTCCGGCGTGGCTCCACCGCCTCGGTCTTGAGTGCCTCCACAGTGCCAGCGTAAGCCCGGTTGGAAAGGATCTTCCCTATGGTCGTGCCCTTCCAGACCCTCTTACCTCCTGGAGTCGACACTCCTCGCTGGGTCAGACGTTTGGCGATGCCCCACTGGGTCTCACCTTCCAGTCCCATACGCCATATGTCGCAGGCCAGCTCGTAGTTGGAATCGGGGACTAGGCGGTCGTCTTCCCACTTCATCCCGTAGGGGCTCTGGTAGTTGGGCGGCAGTCCTTTCTGCAGGGCTCTGGCTCTCAACCCGTCCCGAGCGCCCTGCTGGGCCCTCAATACCGACCGCTCCTTCCCCAGAGCCAATGCCAGCTCCACCAGTTGTCCTTCCGGGCCTTCGAGCATGGGCAAGCCCTGGGCCGTTATCACCGAGACACCGTGCTCTTGGCACTCCGACAAAAACAGTAGTGCAACCCCTGTGCTTGCAACCTGTCCCGGTCCAGCACCCCCACGGCACTTATCTCTCCCGAGGCGATCCACCCCCTCAACTGCTGGAACTGGGGGCATGCCATCAGGTCCAGACTGGTCCAGTCCACTTTCAGTACGTACCGGGGCGGTGCCTCCAGTCCTTGTTTATCAAGTACTTTCCGGACCGCTTCCTCCTGGGAGTCCAGGGACATCTCGCGCTGGTCGCTGGTGGACACCCGGCACCAGATGGCAGCGACTTTATCCTTCAGCATTTCTCACCCGCCGCTTCGGTCTCCTGGTCCTGATTACTTCCCCTCCCGGACAGAGGTCGCAGTGGCCCGGAAGGATCTGGCGCAACCGGAGCAGGGCGGTCTCCTCCTGGATGGCGTCGCGGGCGTTGCCCCAACGGGATACCAGACTCGGCAACCCGGTGGCCCACTCCGGTGAACGCATACGCAGGAGCAGCGTCTTGTGCGCTTCTTCCACCCGCGCTACCTCGACTTCATTCTTGATCTGATCTCCGAGAAGGAAACTGCCCCAGGATAGTTGGAGTAGAGAACCCGAACGCTCGACCCTGTACTCCGTCAGCGAAGGCTTTCGGCCTTCGGCCTCCATCATCATGGCGTCCCATAGGCTGCCCGAGATGCCCTCCACCGAGGCGTTGGGAAGATCTCTTGTTCCGGCTTCCGCGATTCCCTTTAAACTCGACCGGACACTGTCAGACTCGGCTACCAGGTCCTTGGCGTACCGGTCCCAGTCCTTGATCGCCGCCCAGAGCGGCGACCTGGGGATGTGGCTCTTCAGGCCCTGACAGAGCGCCCTGGTCTGGAAGTCAGTTCCCAGTTGGATGCCCCCGAGGTCCGGCTGTTCGGCTGCCCGACTCAATTCGTCGGCTTGATTCAGCAACTGGACGTAGTGGTTCTGGTAAGCGTCCCGGAGGAGTCCTGCCATCACCTGCTGGTGGTCCCTCTCCCTGCGTTCCCTGCTGAGGTGGGACTGGACCGTACGCTCGGTGCGCCCCGCTTCCCGGGCGATCTTGTCGACCCGGTCGCCCCGCTCGTATTTGTCCAGCCAGTCTCTGCGTTCGGCGGGTGGGATCCTGGTTCCCCTTGGCATCATGTACCTCTTTACAAGATATACGCTGCACTAGTCCAGCGTGATTCAACCTATTTTAACACTTTCATTTCATATATACACGTCGATTAAGCTAATTATACCGATACCAAAATTTTTACAATACCGCCCATGGAATCGCCGCACCACAGACCGGCACGGGTCACAGTCCGCATCGGTCCCACCGAAGCATCGTGGTCCCGGCTGTGGGACTGGCTGTTGGGGCCCCCGGGGGAGGATGCCAGGGAGAACGCGATCCGCCCCTTCGAGAAACAGGGCCCCAGCGAACCGAGGACGGATGGCGAACAAGACTCCGAAACGGACGAATAGCCGGGGTTGGCTACCGGGTCCACCGGGTGGGCCGCTATGACATGCCCCAGCTACCACGACGAAAGCGTCCGCCGGAAGGGTTGTGGCTGCGGAGCCGGATTCCGATCCGGCCGGGTTCCAGCCAGGTCGCCCACTCCATACTAGACAACCCGGGGTCCGAAGGATAAAGGAGAATGATATGGAAACTATGTTGAAGTTCCGATGCGACGGATGTGACAAGGAGTTCATCGTGACGGACCGCCAGGTGGATACGGATACCCTCGCCTGCCCTCACTGTCAGGAGGAGATCGAGGTGCCCGAGCGGGATGACGAAGAGTAGTGCCGGGACCGGTGGAGCGCTGTGGTTCCCAGCGCTCCACCGGTGCTCACAGGAGTGACGGGTATGAGAGTGCCTTGGTGCCTGTGGCCCTTCTGTTGTAGGAAAAGTGAACGCCGAAGGGAACTAAGTGAACGGAAAAGTACACGGAAGGGAACGTTTTCGGAACGCGTGGAGCGTACCGCCAGGACCACCGACGGGGAACGCCGGCACATGTTCGATCTATACGGGCAGGGTCTCGGGACCCACGCTATAGCCAACAAGACAGGACGTTCGACACATACGGTCCATTCCGTGCTCACCCACCGCGGCACCCGGCCACTCCCCGCACGGAACACAGAGGTCGCCCAGAAAGGGTTTGATAGCCGTACCGGTGGAGGTGGCAGGAGACGCAGGCGCGGGAAACGGGGCGACGCCGGTACGCCTGACCGGGGCGGGGATATGAGTGAGGCCCTTGCGGCAAAGCTGGAACCAAAGATCATCGAGGCCTGTGCCCAATTCATCAGGTCGGACCCGGAGACGTTGCGTCAAGTCGTGGGCTCGATCATGGGGGTTAGGATACCGAGAAAGACACTGGATGACATGGTCATGGAGACCATCGGTGACGACCCGAAACTACGGCGGGAGTGGGCGGAGACCCGCCTGCAGCAGATTAAGCGCAACGGCCGCACTGAGATGGACATAGTTGGGGCAGGTCTAGATATGCTTTTGAAGATATTGCAGGAATCGGAGCGGGCTGCCTGGCCCCGGGTCGTGAATAACGGGGTAGTGACCGGAGAGTTCCGGGAGACGTTGCTCGGACTGGCCAGCTTGTGGAAAAGTGAGGCACCGAAGGCGGAGGAAACTCAGAGTGCACCAACCCTTGGGACTGACAGTGCGGCCCAGGGCGCTATCCCGCCGGTGGTGCAGCAAGACCAGGCGGGGTCGTCCGGAGACGGGGTTGGTAGTTAGAGAGGCAGGGGATAGTTGTTTATGGTGGAGACAGGCGAGGGTCGGCTGTTTACTATTTGACAACGACGGTGGCAGTCCGCTTACCTGGCACGGTTTGATAGATCTCGATGGAGCCTAATTCGCAGCACTTGGACGGGGAGACGGGGGAGAGTCAACCCCCCCCAGCAACTGAATTTCTCAGACAAGCTTAGAGACACCGCCAGCGTCGCTTGGTTGGGAAAAGCTACCTGAAT
>JAKUQE010000340.1 GCA_022450395.1 Dehalococcoidia bacterium
ACAGATCTTACCGCTTCGCGGATCGAGCGGGTACTATATGACGTGATAGGCCCCCGCCCCGATAAAGGCGGGGGCTTGTCTTTGCCCTAACCCTGCCGATCCGAGATTATGTCAAAGACATCAAAACCTAGCTCGTCGCCCATACCCGATATATTTCCTCTGGAGGAACGCCAAGCAGTCTACCGGGCCATCTACGCCCGGCGCGACGAACGGCACTTTCGCGGCGACCCGATCCCAGACCAAGTCCTAGCCCGGATAATAAAAGCGGCTCACCAAGGACCTTCCGTGGGGTTCATGCAACCCTGGGACTTCATGCTGATCCGCAGTTTAGAGGTCCGTAACCAGGTCAAGGAGCTGTTCGAGCGGGAGCGGCAAGCGGCCGCCTGTTATTACGACGAGCCCCGCCGCTCCCATTACCTATCCCTTAAGCTGGAAGGGATCCTGGAATCTCCGATCAATCTATGTATCACCTGCGACCCAACCAGAGCCGAAGAGGTGCTTGGGCGCAACTCCATCCGGGAAACCGACGTGTACTCTACCTGCTGCGCGGTGCAAAATCTGTGGTTGGCAGCCCGCTCCGAGGGAATCGGCGTCGGGTGGATCAGCGTATTCAAGCTGCCCCAATTAAGGAAAATTCTTGGAATCCCGCCCCACGTTATTCCGGTGGCGTATCTCTGTCTGGGCTATCCCGTGGAGTTTCAGAGCCAACCGTTGTTGCAGACAGAAGGGTGGCGCGACCGATTGCCCCTCAGTGATTTACTGCACTACGACGATTGGGAAGGCGTCGCCACACCGCCGGAATGGTCGGAGTTTCAACGCGCGCTTGAAGAGAACTAAACCGGTTGTGCCTCTAGAGCAGGTCCCCTGGCGATACCCTATGTCTTAATGTGACGACTCAGTGCGCTGAATCCGGATATTTGACCATGGAGCCATGCTCATAAGACCGCATGATAATGGTTCCAACCCATTTCCATTGAAATGAGCTATTGATCAGGAACAAAACGATCGCGATAATGTGATCCCCTAGCTAAAAGAACGGGTAGCAGACCGCTGATTGAAGGTCTCATGGCACGTTCGACATCCATCCTTTTGTTATTGTTCGCCACCACCATGGTCCTTCTCACCGCATGCGGCGCCGCCCAGGAGCCTACCTCCCAGTCCGCCCTTGAGATCGATACGGCTACTAAAGCGTCCGGCCCTTCGATTTCCGAACAGAAAAGCAAACGTGGACGGCCCCACATCAGCACCGCCGGTGACGAGATCCGATTCGACAGAGCCAAACTTAAGGAAACCGCTCTGTTCAAAGTACGGTTAACTTTCACCATCGCTTCCGCGGTCAACCAGCACAATTGGGTACTGGTCAAGAAAGGGACCCAAGACGAAGTTGCCGCCGCCGCCGTAGATGCGGGCGCCGCTAATTCCTGGATACCGCCAAACGACGATAGGATACTTGCCCACACCGGTCTGTTAGACCCGGGTGAAACTGAAGAGATAACATTTGCGCTCCCTTGGCCGGAACATATCAATTCCTTTGTACCTCCCCTGGGCACAGCGCCATCATGTTCGGGGGTTTTTCTTTCCTTTCGTACAATTAAGACTGCCTCCCTTGCCCTCCTTGCCATTGCCCAGAGAGAGGTTGGCCGCCGTGTTGATGCCTTAGGAATCGGAATCGACGTAGGTTTCGGAGAGCGTACACCTCCAGCAACTTTTCTGCCCCTAGACCGAGACGATGTAAGTCGCCCCATGCCTTTTTTCACAAGCCATGCCCCGCCCGCTTTATCGGCCCATTCACCCCTTATATTCTCTGAAGCCGGCAACTAACTGTTGGAACGACGTGGGCTTATACGCTTCAAAGTTTTCCTGGTCCACATAGACAAAATCATAGGTTACATCGGATTGGATTCCATTGATGTCTTCACACCATTGCTTCAGGCGTTGCATATTTAAGGGCACGTCCAAATCTTCCTGCCCTTTAGTCTCGACAATAAACACTTTATTTTCA
>JAKUQE010000341.1 GCA_022450395.1 Dehalococcoidia bacterium
AACAGCGTTTCGATGCCCCAACGGCTCCGATATATGGGCAGGGCCGTTTTGATTCTGATTCTGCTTGTTGCGACGATTAACATCTCCCCGGTTTTCAAACGCATCATGGCAACCTTAATCCGACATTCCCCATGTGATCTCCACAATCGGTCGATTGTAAAAAAACACACCGTTTTCTGAAGAATTATTTTCTCCAATCGCCCGACACCTCCGATTTTGACGAATTAGCGGCGTTCTGAATGCCATTTCTTGATAATTCCCGCCATCCAGACACACATCTCCCGTCTTTTTCACCTTGTCGTCAATTTCCGCGGCCTACGCCGGGACGGGTCTTGGTCGTAGATCATTGATCAATTCCAGGATTTGCTGGAACAAGCTTCGCGGCACCGCCACTTCGGCCAATTGGAACGTGACGTATCGGCCATGGCGGACAACTTTGGCCCCGATCTTCACCAGCTTTTCCCGTAGTGTAGTCAACGACCGGTGTTCCACCTCCTTCGGCAACGCAAGCGTCCGCATGAAGTTGCCCAGATTGTAGGCCAGGGCGTGAAGCTGGAGCCGAACCTCGTTGTTACGGAACTTGCCACATGACAGTCTGGTCCATTTGATGGCGTACTTGCCTTCCTTGATGTACTGCTCCGCCGTCCCACGGTGATTATAAAACGCCACCACCCGTTCGGCGGGCCGCGACAGGTTGGTGACGACGAAGCCGACACGGGGGACCAGTTCGCCGGGGTGCCATTCCACCTTGGCCACCACGCGCCGCTTTCTGTCCCAACTTCCAGCCCGATAACTGAAGCTGGCGTAATAGCGACGCACATGGTTGGGCGGACGGCCAACGGGACGGGTCAGAAGATGGACAATACATTCCTGAAGAACCTTATTGGCTTTAAGGCGGATGACGTATTTGTAATTCTCACCTTCCAGGAATTCATAAAGATCCGGCAGGGCAAAGGCGGCATCTCCTCGGAAGTAGCGGCGCAGGCTCCGTTCCCGGTAACGCTCAACGACGGGTTCCAGAACCTCACGCCAACCATCAGCGCTGTGGACATTGCCAGGGCGAAGGGAACACCGTTCCAGATCGCCAAACTGGTTGAACAGGAAAAGGGGATGATAGCAGGTGCCGCCGAAGTGACCATTGTACGCCGCTCCCTCTTGTTCGCCATGGGTCGGACTGACGCTACTGTCCATGTCGAGAATGATCATCTTCGGCGGGCGACGGTCATGAACACGGTCGATCCAGACCCCGTTCATGTCGGCCAAGGCTTCAATGTTCGCATCGGTCGCCAGAAGCGCCGTCTCAAAACGCCCCATCTGGCTGCTGGATGCAGCCTGTCTTTCCACAGCTTTGCCGCCAACAATCCACCGCATGGCGGGATCGCGCCCGAGACGGTCGGCGTCGTTCACGTCTTCATAGCCGCCAAGGCGCCCAAACACCGACTGACGGAACGGAGCCGTCATGCCATGCCATCCGTTCTTGCCGGTACGGCTGTCCTGGAAAATAGTCCCGGCAACCTCGGTCAGGCCAAGGGCATCGTCAAGTTCCCGGTAGGTGAGCAACCCGGCGTCAGAAGTAATCTTGGAACCATGGAATTCAAGCTTCAAACGGCGGTCGAAATCGACCCGCAAAGGGGACTTTCTGCTTTCACCCGCCGGGTGACATGGGGCGCGTCTGTTTTGATGTGTATACTGCATTGATTCTTATACCAGAAGCCACGTCTGACGGCATGGAAAATTGAGTTCATCTGGGAAATGGGGGCTTAAAGCACCGGGTGCGCGAAATGGTCGCCGAATAAATTATCCTATTTGGTTTCCTAGCCAGCGAGGAAACCGGCGAGCCAATTGGCGGTTCTAAGGAGCCGGGCGTCATCGCCACGCTGACCGACCAGTTGAACGCCTATGGGAAGTCCGTCGGCACCTTCCAGTAGCGGCAAGGTAACTGCCGGCGTACCGCAAAGGGTCCACAACGTACAGAATATCGGATCGCCCGT
>JAKUQE010000342.1 GCA_022450395.1 Dehalococcoidia bacterium
ATATGCTCGCCCTCGGACCTTGCACGGATGCTTTTTTGATCGAAGGTAGTGGATTTAAGACTCACCCGGGCAATCTCGACTTCCCCGCCCTTAAACTCAGGCAGGTATTCCCCGCCCATCATCCACGGATAAATCCTGCCCCACATGTCACGGTCATGGTCGGTTAACTCCTCCCGGGCGATAAAGGCATTAAGTCCTTTGATACCTTCTCTTTCGAGGATTCTCCGGGCGATCTCCCGGCGCGACTGACCCTTGATTCTGGATAGTAGTTCTTCCCGGGTTTTGGATTCAGGGAAGTAGGTATCTGGACTGAAGGAAAGGTCAATTTTCTCACTCATCGTCTTCGTCTCCATGGCCTGGGTCAAAGGGGCGCGAAAGATAAAGTTCCTTCGCGCTGTGTTTGGGTTTCTGGATTTTCGGTTTGATCGGTTTTGGCGGACCCTTACTAACAGCCTCTAAATACTTCTTTGTCCGCTCTGGAGCGGCTTCAATGTAGGCATAGGGAATAGGAAGCCCCCCAAAAGAGCCTCTTCCTTTCTTATTACTCATCTTCATTCTCCTTAAGGTGAGATGAATCGAGAGGCTTATAACCATCTCGTTTTAATGAGGCCTCAAGATGTGGCCATACTGGCAAGCCTTCTTCACGGGTAAGTAAATACCCCCGATCCGGCCAAGTAGGTGACGGAGTTCGCCGTCTCGGCATGATCGATGCGATACTGATGTTGGCAGGGCCAGAGTTCAGGCAGCTAATGACGGAGGAGTTAGAAAGAGAAACCGGGGGGAGGGCTAATTGGGGGGAATGTAGGGTATAGGCAGCATTAAGGCCCCTTCCTACCACAATCTGCTATATACACTTGGCCGCTATCAATAGTGGAGCGCGGTTAAGTTCCGCCATCAGACGGATGGCTGCGGAGGGAAATTTTTCCAAAGATAGTGAAATTTGGGCTCTGTCGTGGCGGATTTAACGGTTATCTGAGAATTGTCGGTTTAGTTGCCGCCGTCACCATCAGAGACGTCGCCCTTGTCTTGAACCATCCGCGCCTTGCTCTCCGCTGCCGGTTGGGCGGACGGTTGGGTGGCTACCCGTTTGTCCGCCACCACGATGCGGCCGGCAACGGCGTTGCCATCTTTGTCTTCGCCGAAGGTGATGGTCCGTTGGGGGAAAGGAATCTCGATTCCCAGTTCGTCAAAGCGGTTCTTCAGGCGGCGGTTGAATTCCCGCTTCAAGCCCCACTGTGTTCCGGCCCTGACCATCATTTTGGCGCGGATGACCACGGCGGAATCGCCAAATTCTTGCACGCCCTGCGCTTCCATCGGCCCGGTGATGTCGGCGCCCAGGGATTGGTCCTCGGCCATTTCCCGGCCCAGGTCCTCGATCACCTTCATCACCTCATCCACGTTTTCCCGGTAGGAGATGCCGACATACACCATCATGTTGGAAAAATCCCTGGTGTAGTTAATCACCGCGCCGACTTCGCTGAAGGGCACCGTGTACACGGTGCCGGGCACGCCGCGCAGGAGGATGGTACGGATGGAAAGGGATTCTACTTCGCCTTCGTGACCGCCCACGGTCACCCAATCGCCGACCGCGATCGTGTCCTCGACGAGGATGAACAGGCCGGTGATCACGTCCTTGACCAGGGTCTGGGCACCGAAGCCCACGGCCAGGCCGATCACCCCGGCGCCGGCCAGTAGCGGGCCGATGTTGATGCCCAGTTCGGAAAGCACGATCAGCGACACCATCACCGCCAGCACGGTGAACACCACCTTGCGGAACAGAGGCAGCAGGGTGCGGATGCGGGCGCTACGCTCGACCACATTTCCTTGCGCGTCGGTCTGGGTCAGATAGCGTTCGACGCCGGTGTTGACTGCTTCCCAGAATATCAGCGCCAGTACCACCAACATGACGATGCTGAAGGCGCTTTCCGCCAACCGCTTGCCCAGGGGTGTGTCCAGCCAGCCCAGCGCATCTACTCCCCAGGTTTCCA
>JAKUQE010000343.1 GCA_022450395.1 Dehalococcoidia bacterium
AGGGAGGGCGACGCCGCCTAGGTCGTTGATCTGAGCGGCGGTATCGACGATAGTTCCCGAGCCATATTTCTCGAATCGGGTGCCCGCCGAGACATCTTCCTCGGTTCGGGCCGCAACCACCACCTGGGCGCCCGCGGCGGCCAGTCCAAGGCACATGGCCCGGCCGATCCCACGGCTGCCTCCGGTAACGATGGCTACTTTGCCAGCCAGAGTCTTATTCATGACTGGACATATAGACAGAAGACACTAGGCCGGCCGGAACTTGGGCAGGCTGATCTTGTCGTCCAAGTCGTCGAAGGTCACCTGTAGAGCCATGCCGATCTTGACGTGTTCCGGATCGGCCTCGACGTCCACTATGTTGGTCGGCATTCTGGCCCCACCTTCCAACTCCACGATGGCCGTTACGAACGGTTCCTTACCTCGAAAAGCCGGGACCGGGGCCCGGTGAACGATGGCGAAGGCGTGCAAGATCCCTCGCCCGCTGCTTTGGATCCAGTCGGTATCCCGGGAGAAACAGCCGGGGCAGATGTCCCTTGGATAAAAATAGGTGCTGTCGCACGCCTTGCAGTGGCGAAGCCAAAGTTCGTGCTCTTTGCACTTTTCCCAGTAAAAGTCGGACTCCGGCTGGGGCTGAGGCGGCGTGATCGGCGGTGGGGTTTGCTGGGTCATGGTTGCTCCTTGAATGAGTAGTCTAAAGTATGGTTCGTCGGCGTTCCTAGAGAATAAGGACAAATCGATATACCGTCAAGACTGGTGTCCGGGTCATGGCCTGGGTTGCATCTCCGGGGATCTAGGGGTATTTTGAGGAACGTGGGTGAAGCCGTCGACAGAGTTTAGGAGTCAAGTTAGTCATGCGAATCGCGGTAATGGGGGCCGGCAGCATCGGCGGATACTTCGGCGGGATGCTATCCCTGGGTGGGAACGAAGTCACGTTGATCGCTCGAGGAGCCCATCTGGAAGCTATTCGGAGCAACGGTCTCCAGATAGTTACGGACTATGGTGAGTTTATCGTCCAATGTGAGGCTACCGACGACCCTCGGCAAGCCGGACCTATGGACCTGGTCTTGCTTACCGTCAAGACCTATCACAACCAAGAAGCCGTCCCGGCCATGCGCCCCATGGTCGGTGAGGATACCACGGTCCTCTGTTTGCAGAACGGTATCGACGGTTATGAAGAAGCCGCCCAATTCTTGGGCGCCGGAAGAGTGATGCCCGGCGCCGCGTATATCGAAGGCAGTCTCGAACGTCCCGGGGTGGTCAAGCAAACGGGTGAGGTGGTGGAAATTGTCTTCGGGGAGCCGGATGGTGTCGATTCGCCACGGGGAGAATCGATATTGGAAACCCTCACCAAAGCGGGAATTCCAGCCCAACTGTCCAATGATATTCAGCGGACCCTTTGGACCAAATTCCTGTTTATCGCCACGATGGCCGGTGTTACCGCGCTGTCTCGCGAGACCATGGCCAAGTTGATGCCCCGGCCGGAGTGGCGGCAGGTGATCTTGGGTTGCATGACCGAGATCGAAGAGGTGGGCCGGGCTTCCGGAGTAGACTTGGATCCCGATATCGTCCAGAACACCGTGGATTACATAGAGGGCTCACTAGACCAGATGCACGCGTCCATGCACGCCGATATCATGGCGGGACGGCCTTTGGAGTTGGAAGCCCTGAACGGAGCGGTGGTGCGGGCAGGACGATCTGCCGGGTTACCCACCCCCATCAACGACGTCATCTACGCCGCTCTAAAACCTTTCGTTTCCGGAGGGGGAGCCTGAATTTGTCGTGGACACATTCCGTCTTTGACAATCGACAAGACCCGGCTTAGGATTCACCTCTCCAATCGGCCTAGCCTAGGCCTCAGAAATCACGAAGAGAGGATCAATCATGGATGCAACCGGCGTTTCCCACATCGCCATCTGCGTACGAGACCTGGACAAGTCTTTGGCAT
>JAKUQE010000344.1 GCA_022450395.1 Dehalococcoidia bacterium
GTCGCGGGCTCGGCGAAGTCGCTACCTGCCTGGAACAAGTAAACGGATGGTGCCGTCGTGCTTATTCATGATGAACACCTGTCCATCCGGTCCCGTACCGTAGCGCAAGTCCGCACGTGCAGCCGGTTGCTTGCCCTGTTCGCGATTCTTCTCCTGGATTAGCTGGAGTAGCGTTTTTGCTTCGCCATCGTGGATGAGCAACACGCGACGGATGGCCGCCTGTCCACCACTCGGCAGATTGTCGGCGTCGATATGGAAGATCTCCCCGCTGGGCATATCGCCCCACAACACGCGGTTCGCCAGCTGTGGGATGGCGTTTCCGCGGTAAACGTAGACGCCGGTGGCGGCTGTGCTGGTGCGACCAGTTGGAGGAGACCGCTCGACCAGGAGCGGGTCGACATGGTCGTACTCGGCGACGGGATAGGTGACGCGGGAATCACCGCGCTGGTGACCTGCCCCCACGAGTGGTACCACTCTCTAAGTTAGAGCCGGAGTGATTTGAAGTCCAGCCCATAACGGAGAAGTCCTGAGATCTCCCCTGGGCAGGAAGGCCTCCGGCGCCGGAGGCCGATAGCCCAGGGAACTGTGCGGTCGTTGCTGGTTGTATTCTTTGCGCCAGCGTTCCGTCAACACCTTGGCCTCCCATAACGTGTCGAAAGTCTCCCCATTGAGGAGCTCGTCTCGGAGTTTTCCGTTGAAACTTTCGATATAGCCGTTTTGCCAGGGACTGCCCGGCTCAATGTACAACGTCTTGACTCCGACGGCTTGGAGCCAACCTCGGACGGCGCGTGCCGTGAACTCCGCGCCATTGTCCGAGCGAATGTACTCAGGCACTCCCCGATCCACGAATAACTCCGCTAATCGGTCCAAAACGTCATGGTGATTCATCTGCCTTTCCACATCAATGGCCAAACACTCCCGGGTGTACTCATCCAGGATCGTCAACAACCGAAAGGCTCGTCCCTCATGGGTTCGCTCATGCATGAAGTCATAGCTCCAAACGTGATCCTTGTAGGCCGGTCGTAACCGGATACAGGAGCCGTCATGAAGCCACAGTCTCCTTCGTTTAGGCTGCTTTGACGGCACCTTCAACCCTTCGCGCTTCCATAACCGCTCCACTCGTTTGTGATTCACCCTCCATCCTTCCTCGGTTAACATCGCCGTGACCCTTCGGTACCCATAACGTCCATATTGGGTCGCCAGCGCCACCATCCGTGCCACCAATCGGTCCTCATCCTTCCGCACCACTTGCTCTCGTCGTTGTGTCGATCTCGCCTGTCCCAATCGGCCAGGCCCGACGCTCGGAAACCCGCTCTACTCCAAGTCGTTCTCTGACGTAGGTCACGGCTCGTCTCCGTTTCGCCGGGCTTAGAAATTTCCCGAGGACGCCTCTTTCAAGATCTGGTTGTCTAGCGACAGGTCCGCCACCAACTTCTTCAGGCGCACGTTTTCCTTCTCCAACGCCTTGAACCGCTTGGCCTGATCCAGGCGCAGCCCTCCGTACTCTTTGCGCCACCGGTAGTACGTCTGCTCCGTCACTGCGATCCGCTTACACACGACTCCCATCTTTTCTCCCTGGGCCAGAAGCACCTCTGCTTCTCTTAATTTGCTGATGATCTGTTCGGCCGTAAACCGCTTCCTTGCCATTCTTGCCTCCTTCCTAAACCGAAAATCCTAACATTTCACCTGGACTCGTTTTAGGGGGCAAGGTCATAGCCAGGTCGCCAAGATGACCGGCCTTCCTATAAGGACGATCCTTCGGGCGGCCAAACATCTTCTTGTGATGAACTTACTTGTCAAGAGATCCATTCCCGGAAGACTTTCAATATGGAGCGCGAACGAGAATTTTGAACAGTGGCAGCTAGTGTCAAAACTGGCACCCGTGACAACACTGGCTAGTGTCAAGAGTGGCACCCGTACTAGTGACAAAAATG
>JAKUQE010000345.1 GCA_022450395.1 Dehalococcoidia bacterium
AAAGGTACGTGCCTCTGGTCTTTGCGGCACCGACCTCCACCGTTACCTCTCATAGACCACGACAGAAATGATTACAGGCCCCGAGCCTGGGGGAGTGATCGAGGAACTAGGGCCGGGTGCTGCGCCAGGGATCAAGGTGGGTGACCGGGTCATCTGCCATCATTATGCCGGCTGTGGGGTGTGCGAGATCTGCGCCATGGGCTACGAGCAACTCTGCCCCCAGGGGCGAATTACCTACGGCGGTGGCACAGGCCACGGGGCCAACGCCGATTACATCCTGGTGCCGTCGCGGACCCTGGTCCTCCTTGACGACGAATTGTCCTTCGAGGAGGGCGCGGCCATATCCTGCGGCACCGGCACCGCCTGGAACGGCCTGAAGAAGATGGATATCTCAGGGCGGGACGTCGTGGCAGTGTTCGGCCAGGGCCCTGTTGGTCTGAGCGGCACATTGTCTGCCAAAGCTATGGGCGCCAGCGTCATCGCCGTGGACGTTGTGCCGGAACGGTTGGACCTGGCCAAGGAGTTGGGCGCTGACCACGTGATCAATAGCTCGGAAGTAGACCCGGTGGAGACCATCCTTGAACTTACCGGCGGACTGGGAGCCACCGCCTCCCAGGAGACCTCGGGCAATCCCACCGCCCGTCAGCAGGTACTGCAGTGCTTGCGCCCCTTCGGACGCTGTTGCTATGTGGGTATTGGTGGGCCAGCGGAGATCGACTTCAACCGGGACGTGATTTTCAAGGTGGCCACCATCTTCGGTTCGTGGACCTTCAGCAAATCGGAGTTGATCGAGATAGAGCGCTTCTTCGTTGATACCAAGGCCCCACTGAACAAGCTCATCACTCACCGCTACACCCTGGACCAGGCGGTGCAGGCCTTCCGGGACTTCGACGGCGCGAGAACGGGGAAGTGTGTGCTTGTGATGGAGTAAGGAAATAGACTACAAAAGGCTTAGATGAAGGCGTCGCGAACAGCTTGTGATATGGCTGCCTGTCTGGCGGTGTAACTAATGTTGGCTAGGAAACAATTGGTGATGTAGCCGGTGGCAAGGCCTGAATCGAAGAGTGTAAAGTTATCGTCTGGAAGCGTCCCATAATGGGAGGAGGAGTAATATGGCACAGGAAATCACGATTGCGAAGTTCAAGGACGTAGCCGATGGCTTGCAGGCTGGTCAGTTTTCGATTGGCGAACGCGAAAACGTGAGCGGTCTTAGTGGGCTAGACCCCATCTACAAGGAGCTCCTCGACCGGCCGATCGTTATCACGCTCGGTCTGATCGGGCCGGACGGTCGGGTAGGCTTGACGCCGATGTGGTTCGACTACGAGGGCGATCATATCCTGGTCAACACGGCCGCCCACCGGCGCAAGTGCGGTTGGATCAGGAATAACCCTCAACTCACTATCCTCATCGTCAACCCGGACAACCCCTATCACTGGGTGCAAATCAAATGCACGGTCGAGCGGGAGGAATTGGAAGACGGTCCCAATGGCGAGCGGGTTACCCGGCAGCTGGACAAGATCTGGCAGAGATATACTGGTAACGAACCACCCTACGGACTACGCGACCCAAGCATTGACGAGGAGAGAGTACTCTTCGTCTGCCGGATTGACCGGATTGCGACCTTCGGCAAGCCTTGAACCACCGATTGTACCTGCCCGGTGGCTCTTGGTTGCCGGTGTGTTTCATACTAGGCACTCCGCCAGGAGCGCTTACCAACCATGGAGAACTGCCATTAGATTGACGGGTTGGTGTATTTCAAGCCACTCTAGCGCGCCAGTAACTAACTCCGAGTCTCCCGTTGTTATGGGTTCACCCAGGTTGAAGAGCGGTAGAAACTCGGGCTTGGGCTCAAGTCCGAGTACCAGATCCCAGGCCATGTCAGCTTTCGACGGGGCCGCAGGCGCATGAGCGCCC
>JAKUQE010000346.1:0-900 GCA_022450395.1 Dehalococcoidia bacterium
CTGGGGTGAAGTTCTCCACCACAACGTCAGCGTTCTTTGCCAGGTCCAAGAAAATCTGCCGGGCTTTTTCCTCTTTGAAATTGAGGGTCAAGCTCCGTTTGTTCCGGTTTATCGATAGAAAATAGGCGCTTTCTTCGCCAATGAACGGAGGGCCCCATGTTCGAGTGTCGTCGCCGGAACCTGGAATCTCGATCTTGATTACATCGGCGCCGTAGTCTCCCAGCATCAGTGTGCAGAATGGTCCGGCCAGTGCCCGGGTCAGGTCCAACACCCTGATCCCCTCAAGTGGTTTCATGCTTCAGTTATCTCCTTGCGTGGCGAGCTAGGCCTACGGTGGTAGTCGGTAGGCGCTCCAGACCATTTGACTTCAAACGAGCCTGGGTTGGCCCCCACTGTTGCCAAATACTACCACAGCCCGGACTCAGTCACCCTGATACTGGAGACGGAGGTACTGTTCCAAGAGGCGGCCTTGAGAGACGGCCCAAAAGGCGGCAAACAAGCCCGGGCAAGTGGTTATCATGTGGTCCGTTTTTCTTTTTGCCACTCAAGCTGGGAAACTGTACAACTGTCCGAATGCCTGGTTATAATTACGACCGATTTTGGTTGGTATGTTCTTGGTTTTACTGTCAATTTGACATGAGGTCTATCATCGTAACCCAGCGGGTAAGCGCTGGCCTTACTGGGCCCGCTAGATTCAATCGTCTCTGGAGGTCTAACTGGTACTATGTTCAAGTCCAAAAGGAGAAAGCTGGCCTTAGCTTTGGTGGCCACCGCGGTTGTCTCGATGCTGGCCGCCTGCGGTGGCGGGGCCGATGCCCCACCGATGCCAGTCCAGGCCACTGTGGCTTCGCCCGATCCCACCTTGGCGCCAACGGCTGCGCCACCACAGGTGGTTCCAAC
>JAKUQE010000346.1:1000-1855 GCA_022450395.1 Dehalococcoidia bacterium
AGTGGTTCCAACAGTGGTTCCAACAGTGGTTCCAACAGTGGTTCCAACAGTGGTTCCAACAGTGGTTCCAACAGTGGTTCCAACAGTGGCTCCAACCGCGACACCTGAACCTTCAGCAGTGTTTGACGAGTTCGGCTTTTCCTTGGTACTTGACCGCGGGGCTTATCTCACCAGTCTCCCGGGAAACACGGCAACCCAGGGGATGGTGCAGCTTGAATATAAAGGCGTAAATGTCATCTTGAGCTGGGTGCCCGTCGACGGTGTGACCAGTCAAGGCCTTGTCTCCGGCACTTTCGCCATGCTGCAGGACAGCCAGCCGGGCCTCACATTGGAAACGGTTAGCGAAGCGGACATTACGGTTGGCCTGGAACCCGCGTTAGTGCTGGGGTTCAAGTCGATCGGCGCGGGCAATACTATAGTAGGCGGCGGACTGATCGGCGCCTGGAACTGCTTGGATGAACAGATATCTTTCACGATGACCGTCACGGGAGAGGACGCCGCAGTGGTGCAACTCCGGTTCACCCGCTTGGTCGACAACTTTTCGTGCGCTGCTGTCTAACATGGCCTCCCGGGCCTAGGCCCATTTAAGTCCCGAATCTTAAGAGACAAGGTGCTCCACATGTTCACGAAGATATACCAGACTAGTTTGATATTCCGCATGACCACCGTGATGTTGGCATTCTTCGTGCTGGTGGCTACGGCGTTGCCCATGGGGTACGGAGCTGTCGGGTCGGTTTACGCTGAGGACCCGCCGCCCGCTGCCGTCCCGATGGACATGCCCGCGGCCGACGCGGTGGATATGGCCGGCGCGGTGGATATGGCCGGCGCGGTGGATATGGCCGGCGCGGTGGATAT
>JAKUQE010000347.1 GCA_022450395.1 Dehalococcoidia bacterium
ATGGTCTGTTGATCGGGGCCGGTTGCGGCTGTCCCGGATGATTCTCGGGAGAGGTCTGCCGTTCGCCAACAGGTTTGCAGGGATTCAGGAAGGGATCTCCGGTCGAAGCCGGGATCAAACAGCCGCCATGCGCCAAGGCGGCGGCTGATGACCTCGCTAACGATGGCGAAGACTTCCGGCAGGACTTGACTTATGCTCGGATGCGTCGGACGTGCCCGTAGGCGCGCCATCTCGTCCCTGAGATCCGTGTCGGAATAGGCCGTCACGTCGTGTCGGCGAATCGCGTCCAACACCGCCCGGCTGTCTTTCGGCGGCCCGAGCTTCGGCTGTGAAGTCGTGTCCGGTCCCCGGTTAACCGGCCCAAACGTCAACGCTGATGATCCCAACAAGGAATTCACCTAGCCCATTGCCTCCCGCAATCCCTGCCATGTATAGCGTTTCGAGCTGATGTACACCAATCGGTCTCCAGGGGACAAAAATAGGTCGCCGAACTTGAAGTGGGGCTTTTTCTCCCGGATCACCCCAACCAGGTTTATATCCTTGCTCAGCAGCTTCACGGCGATCTCCTGGTAGGTTAACGGCTCTCCAACCGGAGGGTCAACCTTGGTGCTGGCCAGCGTTCCCTCGATCAAGTTGCTGGTCATGGCCCGGGTCAAGATGGTTACGCCCGGGTCTTGGGTTTCCTGGATCAAAAGTTTGTTTGCCATGTGCACCGTGTAGACCAGAGAGACATCCTCCAAGTTGCCAAACAGGAGCTGATGGTTGGGGCTCATACATTCGGCAACTACCCTTACCTGGGGGCTCAGGTGGTGAATTACCGTTGCCACCGACGCTACCACGCTGTCGCTGTTGGGATCGTCATAGTTGGTGCTCAAGATGATGGCCTTGGCGGCTCTGCTAAGTTGAGCCCGGCGGTATGTTGCCTCTTCCAGCGGTGACCCACGGACAAAAGAGACATTGGGGTGGCTGAAGGGCAGGGTCTGTATCGTGTCGGCGACCACAACAATGTCAACTTTTTTGTAGCCGGCGTCGGAGACGAACTCCTCGACGATATGGCGGATCCTGGTTTCGTCGGGGAAGTGGATGATTAGCAAGTGATCTTTGGATTGCACGGTCGCCATACCGGTTTGCTCCCTCATGCGTAGATCCAATATCCAGTCAACCAACATCCCGGCGGTGGTAGTAAAAGCTACCAGGCCAACCAAGATGATAAATACGACAGTTCCGATCCGGGCGCCAAGCGTGGACGCGGAATAATCCCCATACCCGATGGTCGTGATAGATATGATGCTATACCAGAAGCTGTCCCCGATGGTCAAATCCGGTTGTAGAGGGCCCTCAAAGAAGAAAAATGTCAGGGCGTTCCCAACAACACTGGACACCAACACCGCCAACATGGTGAGCAAGCCGAGGGTTCTCCTCCGCCGGATCTGGTGCATCAACCTTATTATCGAGTAGAACATGTGGCGGTGTTCGGGCGCGGATCACCGGTCCAGAGGGACCAGTGATTGGTTAAGTAGCTTCATGACGACCAGCCCTGCTTGATGGCCGGCGCCGTCGCACTCGTCCAGGCGGGTTAACAGATGTTCCCCAGCCCGCAAGATTTTATCGGCGACGGCCGGCTCAGATTGGCGGAACTCTTCTCCCAAATGTGAGTCCAGTGTCCATTCGGCGGTGACCGAACATTCCAGCCCGGCCCGCTGGGCAACGTCTAGATAC
Source organism: Dehalococcoidia bacterium (assembly GCA_022450395.1). Lineage (GTDB taxonomy): Bacteria > Chloroflexota > Dehalococcoidia > Lucifugimonadales > UBA3495 > UBA11650. The sequence continues at coordinate 1,720 of JAKUQE010000347.1, forward strand.
TCCTGACGCTCCCGGTCGAACTCCTTTTCGCTCTTGAAAGCCAATGGCATCACGTAGAATTCGCTGGACAGATATAATCCCAGTTCGTTATCGAATACTTGCATCAGGTCGGAGAAGGACAC
>JAKUQE010000348.1 GCA_022450395.1 Dehalococcoidia bacterium
GAAATCCTCCCTTATGAAAACCCCTCAATGTGTCCCATGGGCGCTGACGTCAGACACCTATCTCCTCCAACCGCTGGCGACGCTCTGGTTAGAGGGCGTCTTGCCTTGAGCGCAGGGTGCTAACCCACGACCCCAGGTTAAGCCCGCCCTCTATGTGCCACCGGGGACCCCTGCAATGGCGCTCACGCTCTTGGAAACTCTCTAGCGCGAATAGGGAAAGCATGGCCCACTTCACGGGCCGGGGTGATTTGACAATCCGGATTGCGGCCCCCGGCGTCCCGCCAAAGCCGCTAAAGTGGGAATTTCTCATGGAACTGTCCATTTCCCCCACGCTCCTTTTCGCAGTTATCGGACTATTCGCGTTCCTGCGGTGCCGTCCCTTCCGCCCTCGACCAGAACAGAGTTAATGGGTTCTCGGTTTTCCGGCCCGAAACTTGATGCTGACGACCTTCCCTTCAACCGAAGCGATGTCGTCCTTCGCCGGGGCCGGCGTAAATTCCGGGCCCGGACAGCACGCCATTTCCTCCAGTTCCTTTTGCTGGAGCGGATGACGCGCCACGATCTCGACCTGTCCGAAGCCCACGTCTTGAAGAATCTGAAAATACCGATCCTCTTCGATCGCGCCGCCTACACATCCAGCCCAGTTTGCTTGGAAGCGCTCGCGAACCTGGGGATCGATCTCCCCGCCATAGACGATATCGGAAATTGCCAAGCGCCCGCCGGGTTTCAGGACGCGAAAGGCCTCGCGGTACACGGCCTCCTTGTCGGGGCACAGGTTGATGACGCAGTTGGAGATCACCACGTCGGCGAAGCCGTCGGGAAGTTCGACCTGCTCCAGGTCGGCGAGAAGAAACTCGGTTGTCTCGGCCACATGTGCCTCGGCCACCGACTGCTTTGCGCGCTCGATCATGTGAGGGGTCATATCCACGCCCACCACTTTTCCGGCCGGTCCGACCTTGTGGGCGGCGAGGACAACATCGATGCCTGCGCCGCACCCAAAGTCCACCACCACCTCGCCCGGCTGGAGATCGGCAAACCCCGCCGGGTTGCCGCACCCTCGGGAGAGGGTAAAGGCGATCTTTGGGACCAAGGAAAGCTCCTCCCGGCTGTAAAGTCCGTGCTCGGCGGCAAAGCTCGGGCTGGCGGGGGTGTCGCCAGCGCAGCAAACCGCTCCCTCGCCACCGCCCTGCTCGGCGCATGCGTCGTAGCGGCTCTTGACGATGTCTTTGGGATCCCCCGCCTTGATGGTCTCGGTCTCCATTTCCTTCATCTCCTTTCCACAGCAGAGGAGGGTCGGGCATTTCGGATCCTGGACCGGTATCTTGATGATTTCACCTCGGCTCCGCATATCTCGCAGAGATACGCTCTGCCTTCACTGACCATTGTTTTCTCCTATAGGCCTGCGCGATACGAACTGACCATCTCGAGAATACAAACGGGTGACCGGCCAAGCAACCAGGCAGGAATAGAGCCGTTCGAAGAGATCGCCGCCGGACACGTGGTGCCGGCGGCGTGAGGTTGCGAAAAGATTATTGGAGGTTGCCGCCGCTCTCGAGGAACTCCCCGGTGGTGTTTTCCGGGACCCGGCCCAGCAGTTCGAGGATTTGGACCCACGGGATGTTGAGCAGCGGGTCGTCGAAGGCGCCGGGCTCGTCCGGCGTCCATCCTTCGTCGACCGAGCCGAAGAAGCCGTCCTTGTTGACGCCGATCAGGGTGCCGACGCGGACCTTCTCGGCCTTCTGGAACCGGGCGACGGCTTTTGCCAAATCGCGGGTGGTAAGGCCGCGCTTTGCCAGTTGCGCCTGCCCGGCGGGGCTTTCAACGCGATGCACGGTGTAGC
>JAKUQE010000349.1 GCA_022450395.1 Dehalococcoidia bacterium
TCCCCCGCGAGAAGGTGGCAGTGGGAGGACAACACCTTGATTTTACAAGAGAAATCCGCCCGAAGTCCCTCACAAATTATCATCCGTATGAGAAATCCGGGTTAACCCGCATTTCTCACAAAGGCGAACGTGTGAACGGAGTTGGGCCAGTGAACCGGTTGTTTTTCAACGATTTGCCCAACGTCCGGGTGTTGACCCGGCCCCAACAGCCTGTTCTCCACGGGCGAGTGACGGGCCGGTACGGGGACCGGCCCCTTGTATCTTGGCATGGATGGACAAAGCCTTGTCGCGGCCTTTTTTGGGCATGACAATGAGGAGGTCTATCCCCGCGGGTGAGGGGAAGAACGTGGACGGGAGACCGCACCGGCCCCAGGTCCTTTGAGACCGTTTCGTAGCGAGGCTCCCCGTCCATTTGGAAGACCCATCCCGAACAGTCGCTAGGGCCATCGCGAGCCCGGATTCGCAAGGAAGGGAGACCCATTTCATGAACACCCAGGAAGTCTATGTCGGCATTGACGTCTCGGGGCGTCGCCTGGACGTGCACACCTGGCCCAGGGGGGAGGCTTGGTCGGTGGACTACGACGAGGCGGGCCTTTCGGCGCTCACAGCCCGACTGCAGGCCTTGTCGGTGGCGGTGGTGGTGTTGGAGGCTACGGGGAAGGTGCAGGCGGTGGCGGTGGCGACCTTGGCCGCTGCGGGGTTGCCGGTGGCGGTGGTCAATCCCCGGCAGGTGCGGGATTTTGCCCGCGCCACAGGCCGCTTGGCGAAGACCGACCGGTTGGACGCGGAAGTCATCGCCCGCTTTGCCGAGGCCGTCAAGCCCCCGGTGGCGGAAGTCCCCGATGCGGACAGCCAAAGGCTTTCGGAGCTTTTGGCCCGTCGGCGGCAGTTGGTGGAGATGCTCACCGCCGAGCAGAACCGGCTGCGGAGCACCCAGGACCCGGCCCTGTGCAAGGGGGTGCAGGCGCACATCCGCTGGCTGAAGGAAGCACTGTCGAAGCTGGAAAAAGAACTCAGTGCCACGATACGCCAAAGCCCGCTTTGGCGGGCGAAGGACGAGCTGTTGCGTTCGGTGCCGGGCATCGGGCCGGTGGTGTCGTGCATGTTGATTGCCGAGTTGCCGGAATTGGGTCGGCTGGGCCGGCGGGAGTTGGCCGCGCTGGTGGGTGTGGCGCCGATCAACTGGGACTCTGGCGCACGGCGGGGTGAGCGTCACATCCGGGGGGGGCGGGCGCCGGTGCGTCGCGCGCTGTACATGGCCGCGCTGGTGGGGATGCGAAAGAACGATGTGGTGCGCGCTCACTACCAACACCTCCGTGCAGCGGGAAAGCCCCCAAAAGTGGCCCTGGTGGCCTGCATGCGCAAGTTGCTGCTGATCCTCAATGCCATGGTCCGAACCGGGCAACCATGGCAGCCCAAAGCGATTCACACTTGACGAGGTAGACAGTCGCTACGATGAAAAAACCCTGTCTACCGTAGGGGCGGGTCTCCGCACCCGCCCGGAAAAACGGTCGTTGCGAGTATCCGCTACACTCAGCCCAACAAGGCGGCCGGTGCGATCCCTGCGCCAAGCGGAGCACGAGACCATCGGTTGGTGAGAAATCCGGGCTAATCACCGACCGGGCGAATGGACGAAAGTGGAAACATGCGGGCTGCCTTTCTCACGGAAATTCATCGGTATGAGCTGGGCGAGAAAGAACCCTCGGCCTTGGGGTCTGAAGACCTCCGGATCCGGATTCATTCCAGCGCCATCTGCGGAACGGACCTGGCGATATGGG
>JAKUQE010000035.1 GCA_022450395.1 Dehalococcoidia bacterium
GTGAGATCCACGCCCAATTGGTCTAGGGTGGGGGTGCGACAAGTACTCCGGGAACCTTGGCTGCCGCTGCCGGAGCTGTGGCTCAAGATGCGGTGGGTCTCGGCGCGGACTTTGTCCAGAGTGACGCCTAGACTTTCCAAAACCCCGGCGGCCACTCCCTCGCCCTCACGCAAAAGCCCGATAAGCAGGTGTTCGGTCCCGATGTAGGTATGGTTCATCCGGCGGGCTTCGTCTACGGCCAACTCCACGACTTTCTTGGCTCGCGGCGTCAGTCCGATTTCCCCTTGGGCCGGCTTCTCGCCGCGCCCGATAATAAACTCGACGGCTGACCGAACCTTGCTCAAGTCAACCTCGAGACTGGAAAGGACTCGAGCGGCGACTCCTTCGGTTTCCCTTACTAGGCCAAGGAGGATATGCTCGGTCCCGATATAGTTGTGGTTAAACCGCTGGGCCTCTTCCTGAGCCAGAGATAATACCCGGCGTGCTCTTTCTGAGAATTTCTCGAACCTACTTCCCATACTAATGCTCCTGGTGGTGAAGGTGAGTTGCCTCTACCGCTGGAGTGTCTCCATATTGGGTTTGTGGCCGCACAGCAACTGACATCCACCCCACTTGTTATCCACCAAGCTCCAAGAATCGAGGGCGCTGGAGCCTGCCCGTTTCTAAACTAGGGTCCCAATTTAAGATTATAGATTACGCCCAACATTGTGTAAAGGCATAAACCCATCTTTTTGGGTGGTGGAGAAGCTGGATTTGGTTGTTACAGGTGCCGTGGCTGAGAGCCTGGCCACAGGATCCAAACGGAAATCCACAGAATTCACGAGGCCGACTACCGGCCATGGTTCCATGGGTTGGACCTGACTGTGAAGTAGATTTATACCCCCCGGCGGTGACCTATTTTCCCACCCCGTCGCCAAGGCAGTATCGTGGGCGCTGCAGCGTTTCACTACCGTGTTCGGGATGGGAACGGGTGGGTCCGCTGCGCTAGAACCACCAGAGAGTAAATCTGACAAGAGTATGCACTATTTTTCACAACCTGGCAAGGGCTTTGACATGCCAAAAATGCGCCAAACCGGAGTTACAGCGGCGGTTGTCTCGGAGAGTAAATGATATCCGAGAGATACGAAGTTTAATTCCATTGGCTCGATAGAACAGGGGATGCAATGATCGAAGGTCCCGCTGTCTCTCACAGAGTAGCCTCGGTGCTGCCTGGCGACAATTCTGTCTATTGACTGCTCATCTGATGGCACCTAGTCCCCCGTCGCTCCTGCATAGGATCGCTGCCCCCCCTTCTGGGGTGTACGTGGTCAGGTTGCCAAATCACCGGCCAGTCTCCTTGACACATGGTTGCCTTCGTACATCCACCGAATGGTATCGGCTAGAGATTGATCGATTGGGATGGGTTCAATCCCAAACTCCACGCGGGTCAGAGAATCGTCTGCTTTGTGGTTCAGGGCTCCAACGTATACTGCTTGGAAACTGAATGGCATGCGAATAGGGGACATCAACTGCACGCGATCGACCACACGCATCGGCCATCTTAGGGTCCAGCCAGGTAGTGCCATGCATGGCAGCCACCGGCCCGTAACCTGGGATACGGTTCTCACTAAGCTTTTGCTTGTGGCGTTCTGACAGCTTTCGCCCAGGTGGGGATCATTAGGCCCCCAAACGCTTCCCGGATAAGTAATGACCACCGGGGCGCCATTCTCCTGGTATCCTCGGGCAACTCTGTCAGAGTCAGCTTTGGATCGGTAGTACGCTCCTGGCGGCGTGGTGGGAACCGAGTCAGGTGTCAGAATGGCCCCTTTAGTCCCGATGAGGGCAACGAAACTGGATACGTGGACTATCGGGTCCAACCCCATTTCGTGGGCGGCACCGATCACCAGGTCCGTGCCAGTTACGTTGGCCTTTATAAATTCTCCCTCCAGCAGTTCGATGAGGTGAGAAGCATGCGCTCCGGGAGGAACGACATCCGCCCAGTAGGTCGTGTAGCGGCGGCTCTTGCGCCGCTCGAAGGCTCGACGCAATGCCGTGTCCCAGGCGGCCGACCAGCCACAGACGATAAAACCATGCTCCTCGATGATCCGGTCCAGCAGCTCGTCGACAGACTCGTGGTAGGCATCGAGTTCGGCGGGAGTGTTCTTGATTCTGGTGTCCAGGTAGTCGCCGTGGAGCTTTACGACCGTGCATCCGGCTTGGGAGAGGGGTGGCGACCCCAGGATGGAATCCGGCGTGCTGAGCACCCTAGGGGTGACACCGGCGTCTTCCAGCGCCTGTTCGATGAGACGATCGAAGTTGGTCGTGACAAACAACCGCAAAAACCCGGTGGCCGCAAGCTCAGCTAAGGCTTTATGCGCCGCTCCTGGCACCTTCAAGCCGAGGACCCGGTCTTCAGCGGTGGGCTCGAAGTAGCTTCGTAGAAGCGCGCTCCGCTCAGCCGGAGACCTGGCTAGAGCATCCAAAAGCTTGCTGTAGTCGGGCTCTTCTCCGAAGCGCTCCTGATACCAGCCAGCCGGGTCATCACCCGGTTCCTCGCCGAGGACCAAGGCTAATCTGGAAACCAAATCCAGCACGATCTGCCAGCCCGTCGGAATACCCGCGCTCACGGACACACCCGAGCCTATCAACGCGGCATACGCGCCCGGATTGGAGTGCAAGGCAAATGCTAGCGATACCTGTGGGTCAATCATTCGGTAATATTTCGACTAAGGCGTGGATCGCGCCACTGCGGTGTAGCCACACCAGGTGTGTGATTGGCAGCACCTGCAGGGCTTAGTTTTGGGTCACTTTGCAGCGGAGAGTGGTTGGGTTCGAGGCATCTCTTCGTTGTCAATGGCTATGATGTCCAGGGGGCCTCCACGTTGACTTCCGGCTCGGGTTACTGATAGAGTCGAATGAACATAAAACGTAAATTTAGTCGAGGTAAGTGGCGATGCCGAGACGCCTGTTTAAGGAACTGGAAAGGTCCTACGGCTTTGATGAAGTGGCGATCGTTCCAGGCCAGGTGACGATAAACCCCGATCTGACCTCGACCAAAATGACCATCGGCAACATCTCTCTGGACATACCCGTTCTGGCATCGGCCATGGACGGCGCCGTGTCTCCTCATTTCGCTACATTGATGCACCAGATGGGCGGCCTTGGCGTTCTTAACGCCGAGGGGTTGTACACCCGGTACGAAGACCCCTACTCCGTTCTTGAAGAGATCATGTCCATCCCTCAGTCTGAGATTACCGAGCATCTTCAGCAGGTGTATTCGGAACCGATCCAGGAAAAATTGGTGGCGCAACGAGTGCAGGAGATCAGGGAGTCCGGCGCGACGTGCGCCGTTTCCTTTACTCCACAGAACACCAAGCGCATGTCCCCGGTGGCCGTGGAGGCCGGGGCGGACATGGTTGTGGTGCAGTCGACGGTAACAACCGCCAGGCACATGTCCAGAAGCTATCGCGGTTTGATCTTCTCCGAAATGGTCAGTTCGCTTAAAGTCCCGGTGGTAGTTGGCAATTGCGTAACGTATTCCGTTGCTCAGGAGTTGATGGAGACCGGCATCGACGGCATATTGGTGGGTGTCGGGCCTGGGGCCGCCTGCACTACCCGGGAAGTGGTCGGCGTGGGTGTCCCTCAAGTTACGGCCACGTTGGAGTGCGCCGCCGCCCGTGAGGACTATTTCCGCCGCACCGGCCGTTATGTCACCGTTATCACCGATGGCGGCATCCGCACCGGCGGCGACCTTTGTAAGGCGATAGCCAGCGGCGCCGACGGTGTTATGCTGGGTACCCCATTCGCGCAAGCTGAGGAAGCTCCGGGACGCGGTTACAACTGGGGCATGGCCAATCCCCATCCGGAATTGCCCAGGGGGACCAGGATAAAGGTAGGGACCAAGGGTACTCTACAGCAGATACTATACGGCCCAACATCTAAAACCGATGGCACGCAGAACCTGATCGGCGCTCTCCGTGTCTGCATGGGGATGTGCGGAGCCTACACCGTACGCGACCTTCACAAGGCTGAAATGGTCGTGGCGCCCTCCATCAAGACCGAGGGCAAATACTTCCAGATGTCCGAGTAGTCCGTTTCCCCAAACCCCGGATCTTCCGTCTGCCTCCACTAGTATCTAGCCTACCTACGTCCGCTATTTCTATTGGACCCCATCAGCGCACTTTCATCACATTCATGAACGCCATCTGAACAGTTCATGACTGCCACGCCAAACAAGGGGACCGGGAATGAACTCCCGGGCCCCTTTTAGTTGACCTAAACTCTATTGGGACGGTTGGCGATTCCTAGTTGGTGGTCTGTACCGTCACCGAAACCGTGGTGCTGCTGTTGGCAGCTACCGTGCCCAGGTTCCAAGTGATGACATTGCCCACAAGCGTTCCACCGGCAGGATTGGCGACTATCGTCATCCCAGCCGCTAGGGTGTCTACCAAGGTCACGTTAGTCGCGTCGGCATCACCACTGTTGGTTACCGTCAGAGTGAGGTGATGGTTGTGGCTATCACCACGGTGGATGAGTCGCTGTCCGAAGCGTTGGCGCCTTGGTCCGCTCCCACGGTAGCGCTGTTGACCAGGGTTGCAGTTACGTCTATTGACGAAGCCGCTTTGAGCAGGCTCAGGTCGACGAACTTCACCGTTTCCGGATCATCGTCAGTCACCGGAGGTCCGCTGGGAGGCGTACCCGTGGCCAGACCGACGTTGCTCAGCGAACCCGCGGCGACGTCAGCTGCCGTGATGGTGTGGCTGATAGAGCCAGTGGTCGACTCACCCCGCGCCAATACGGTGGCGGCCAAGGTTACGGGCCCCTAGACCCCGTCACCCAGGGTGACGGGGTCTAGGGTGACGTTGCCGGTGTTGGTGACAGTGTAATCGTAGGTCACAACGTCTCCTTCAGCGCCGGCCAAAGCCTGAGCCGTCTTGACCACTTTTATGGATGAGCTGTCCGGGGTGGTCACCGTCTGAGTGTCGTCGTCGCTGACGTTGTCGCCCACTGGAGGCGTCCCGGTGGCTACGGCGATGTTGACCAGGTCTCCACCGTCCATATCCGCCTGGCTCACCGAGTGGATGGACGAACCCGTGGTGCTCTGACCCGGAGCCAAGGTAGTGGCGCCCGGGTTGATCGCGCCCTCTTGGTCGTCGACTAGGGTGACGCCGGTTAGGGTCACGTTGCCGGTGTTGGTGACGGTGTAAGTGTAGGTAGCGGTGCCAGGGGCCGAGAAGACGTCCTGGTCTACAACCTTGGATAGAATGATACTTGGGTTTCCATTGACAAAATGAACCGTGGTGTTGGTCTGGACATCTGTAGATAGGTCCGGGGGCGAGATTGTACCGGTGTTGAATATCGCTGTTGGTGGGGCGATGTCTAGGCCAAACTTCACGTCGGCTTCGAATCGAACCATAACGGTAGCGCCGGCGCCAAACACCGGAATCGTCGGCCAAGTGATGACCGATTCGTCGAACGTTCCACCATCCAACGGATTGATGTTAGTCAGATTGGAGTCGATCGCGTCCGTGATGACCACGTTGGTTAGACGAACTGTGCCGGGGTTGGAGACGGTTACCGTGTAGAGGATAGTCTGTCCGCCAACGACGTCGGAACCGCTGATCGGGTCCGAGGTCTTGGAAACGGTAAGTACCGGGATCGGTACTGGATTGCCAGTCTTGAACGGCGAGTTGTGGACTTCGCTTATGACGATGCTGTCATAACCGCCACCCGCGGCGAAGGCGGTTTTGGGAACGGACCATTCGTAGACAGTTTCATAGATCCAAACGTTGGCCGGGTTGGCTGTCGTACCTGAATCGTAGGTGTTAGTGGGTATCCGCTGCGGGCTGTCAACAAATTCGAAGGGCGCCTGATTATTGTTGAAATTCCAAAATATAGACGTGGCTGAAGTCACGCCCGCGAGATCCGGGCCTACAGTAAAAGCGCCGTCAGGTCCAAGTACGCCGGGGTTGGTTATCCCGGTGACGGTTCTGCCTTTGTCACCGTCAGCCGACTCAGCGTAATCGATGAAGAAATCGTAGACCAGATTTCCGGCCGCGTCGTAGAGCTGAATCTTGGCGTGCTCGCTCTTGATCAAGTCAGCGAGTTTATGGCCTTGTTTCCGCTCATCCCAACCGATGCCGGCCGCCCATAGGAGTTGTCATTTATGAACGGGCTTTGGGCAAACACGAAGTAGAGATTGTCGTCATCGTGGGCGGAGTAAAGAAGGCCGGCGAATTCGCCTGTCGCCTGGTCCTGTGTATAGGTGATTCCATTTATCACGTAGGCGGCTTCAACAACCCCGGTCACAGGGTCTTGAGCCTTCCTATCAACGACTATCGCTTCAGGGTCCGGATGAGCAGCCGAAGCGGAAGTTGGCTACAGAGCGAACAGCAGAGCGATCGCTACCATCAGCAAGAATCCTAAACCTAGTCCAAGGGACAATTTGGGTAACGCCATTATCATTAACTCTTTCCTGTGATGTATCGGCCAGGGATACATCGGAATCGAGTGACCCGGTCCACTGCAGAGTGTCGATGAGTTTGCGATATGCCGTCGACCCCTAACCATTAACACGCCCCCCACACGACGAACCGATCGGCGCCCGGCGTGATCAGTGAAGGTATTTCCCTGCCGGCGATGAGCGAAAGGGTAGGAAAAACAGAACAGTTGTGTTTGAATCGGGTGAGAAAGTGCTCGCCGATTTTCCCCACGTCAATACCTTCGGAGCGAGGACGGAAACACGAGGTTGCAACGGCCGGGAAGGTAGAAGATGTCCTTAGGGTGGACGTAATCGTGGTCAAGAGAGGACGATTAGGATGCGGGTCAAAATGAAGGGCCTCCGGTCGTAACTGTTAGTCACAATACCGGAGGGCCAGAGCTATTCGACGGAGTTGCCGGTTATGCCGAACTTAAGAGGCGGCTGCGGGCGTGGGGGCGTAGGGATCAGCGATGCCCCTGGCTTCGGCTAAATAACGCTTCAGACCGTCCAGCGGAAATCTGCGATGACCACGGGATCCTACTCTATAGCAATTTAGCAGCCCTGCATCTGCCCACTTACGAACAGTATTCGGATGTGCGTTGAGCATATTGGCAGCCTCTGATGTAGTCAGTAATGTTTGGTTGGCTGCGTCACGCATCGCATCACTCACCATCTTGAATACGCACTCCTGCAAATGATTTGGCGTACCTCTTTCGAATTGAGTTCATCCAGAGGCGCTCCCAAATTAAATCTAACCCCGCCGGTTTCGAATCCGTGGCAACCTTCATTCAGGTTAGCCATTTACGATCGTGTTCAGAGAGCTTTGAAACCTAAAAATGTGACCAAGCATCAACAATTATATTTAAAGCCAGGCAGAGTTTGGTTAGAATTTCGTGTGATATGTGTGTGAGTCCGGGCGCTGTGCGGGAGCAGATGTTCCAGTGAATTCCAGGATAGACTTTTACTGCGGATTCCACTAAGGTAGGGGCGTAGGCACGTTTTTTGAAATACTATCCATAATCCGCTGCCATTTCCTAAGGAGGTAGCCGCCATGGCAACCAGGAATTCTACCATCCAGATCCTGGACCCTCGCGCCGAAGACGTGCCCGAGGAGGTAGGTCTTAATACCAACCTTCCCAGCCTCAAGGGCAAAGTGGTCGGTCTTCTGGAAAACCGGAAGTACCACGCAGATGCCTTCCTCCAAGAGTTGAAGGAGGTCCTCGTGCAGGATTACGGCGCTCAAAAAGTGGTATACGCCACCAAGTTCAGCTATAGCGCGCCCTGCGCCGGGGAAACCCTGGATTCTCTGGCCGAAGAGTGCGACGTGGTGATTCACGGTGTGGCGGATTGAGGGTCCTGCACGACGTGGGGTCTCCACGACACAGTAGTCACCGAGTCCAAGGGAGTGCCGTCTCTGAGCGTAATCACCAGTTCATTTACCCGGGCGGCCCGGGCTCGTACGGCCGCTCTGGGGATGCCTGGAGCAAGAATCGTGGTCATACCCAGCCCCCTGGTCACCAAGTCTGTCGATGACGTAAAGCAGATGGCCCATGACTTCGCACCCGAGATAGTCGGCCTATTGACCAGCGAGATCTCGGCCACTTAGGTCTAACGCTCTCGATGATGAAAAATAACGGTAGCCGCAGCCAGATATGGTGAGCACGTCAGATCTCCAGTCCCGGCGGATCGATGTCGAAAACTCCTTCGATGCGATTCAAGACTACTATGATGAACAAGGCTGGACCGATGGGCTGCCGGTGGTGCCGGCGACCGAAGAATTGGTCCGCCGTATGCTGGCTGGATCCACGGGCGCGCCCAACGACTCTCTGGGAATAATTCAACCCCGCAACGCCAGGGTTACCCTGGAAAAGATTGCTATCAACGCGGTAATGGCAGGATGTCGGCCGGAGTACTTCCCGGTGGTGGTGGCCGCCGTTAAAGCCATGCTCCAAGACGAGTTCAACGTTGCCGGGGTGTCGTCGACGACTGGAGGCGCAACCCCAGCGGTCATCGTAAACGGCCCTATCGCCCGGCAACTGGGCATTAACGGCGACGCCGGATGCTTTGGTCCGGGCTATCGAGCCAATTCATCGATCGGCCGGGCCCTTCGCCTGATGATCCGGAATGTGGGTGGTCTCATCCCGGGGGAGATGGACAAGGCTACTCTGTCGACTCCCGCCCGTTTCTCTTTCTGCTTCTCGGAAAACGAAGAGCGCAGCCCTTGGGAACCGCGCCATTTGGAACTGGGTTACAGTCCCAGCGATAGCATCGTCACGGTCGCTGGGATCCGGGGAATCTACGTGGTGATGGAAACCACGGTGCCCACGGGTTTCGAAGTTCTGCAGACGTTGGTTGGCACGATGACGGGGTCGGGAGTTTCCAACTACTATCAGATCGGTACGGGTGCTCAGATCGTTTTAGTGCTGTGTCCCGAGCACGCCGCCGATATCGCCGCCTCCGGCCTCTCCAAATCCGATGTTCGGGAATACGTCTACCAAAACGCCCGCATGCCCCTCCGTCAACTCATCGGCGTGGCCCACTATGGAAACCGCAACTGGCCCTCTTGGGTGGATGAGGCCAATCCCGATACCATGGTCCCCATCGTTCGGTCTTCGGACGATCTGGTGGTCGTGGTAGCCGGGGGCGACGGCCGCCACTCGGCCTGGCTGGCCGGCTGGGGTGTCACCAGGATAGTGACGCAGCAGATAGACTAGACCGCCCGCCCTCCGTCCGTCCGTAGATTTTCTAGGCTCCCTTCCCGTTGCCTCACTTTCCTTCAGATCAAGGCCATTGATCTTGCCATTCAATGCCGGACCATCCCCAGTATCAATTCTCTCTTAGAAAACCGGTACCGCCGCTGGCCCGTATATTAACTATGATTCGGTGGATACGGCACCCTTTGTGTCGTGCGGTCATCAAAGATAATGAGGCCGGATGACGGCTGGCGAATCCTGGCCATCTCCGGGGGTAGATCTTGAGTAGATATCTACCTAGCCCGGTCGATAATCAGAGTAATGGCAACGAAACCAAGATGTATCACAACTTATAATGTTACTGAAGCATCTAATGCGCGGCTATATCGTGGTCAGATATTCGTAATATATTGACGAATAACGTTGCCGCGTGGTACAATATGTCCCTAGATTCCGGAGGTCAAACATCATGGCTCAAAAATCAACAGCTAACCCAACGACAGCTACCCCAACGATTGAAGTAGAAAATATCCAAGGATGCGCCCACCACTGGGTGATCCAACCCGCTATGGGACCGTCAAGCCAAGGCGTCTGCCAGATCTGCGGCGAATCCAAGGATTTTCAGAACTACGTGGAAGCGGCTTCCTGGGGCGACTCCAGGCACACCGACCGCTCCGGGGAAGCCGGGAAAGAGGTCATGGCTCTAACTAATTCCGCCGGGCAGGACGACGACGAGTAACACGCGGCGCCGGCGCTAAGGCGCCTGCCACTAACCGATAACTAGACGAAGTATTTCTGACGAAGCCCTGCATGAAGTTGCGGGGCTTTTGCTTTGGCAAATGACCGGCGAGGCTTCCGAAATGACCTCGGGCGAAACCGTATCCTAGGCCATTGGTAAGGTCGGCTTATCAGCTCACCATCCCTCGTCAAAGCCGGTTTCGGGCGTATTTGCCGCAGTTAGCTGTGCCGGCGACGTACACTTACAGACAATCGCCGATTCATTCGCCTCGCTTCGCTTGCTACAATCAAGACGGCCCTTCTTTCTTCCAGCAAACACCAACCCATGGTAGCTGGAACCGGGCAAAATGGCACATATTGTGGTTTTCGTGGATTTTGCCTTGACAAGGACCTACCTGTTTAGGGATTATAATATCCCTGCTAGAGGTCTGAATGACAAATACGTTTATCGATAACCGATTCACCCACCTGCACGTCCACACTGAGTACAGCATGCTGGACGGCATCAGCAAGATTCCCGACTTGGTGACCCAGACGAAAGCGCTGGGGATGGGCTCCTTAGCGATCACCGACCACGGCTCCATGTACGGTGTGGTGGAATTCTACCAGGCCTGCAAAGAGGCGGACGTCAAGCCAATTATCGGGTGCGAGGTCTACGTCGCCAAAGGCAGCCGCTTCGACAAGAGCGCCAACGAGCGCAGCCCCCACCACCTGCTCCTGTTGGCACGGGACAATGCAGGTTATCGCAACCTGATGGAGCTGGTTACTCGGGCCCACGTTGATGGTTTCCACTACCGTCCCCGCATAGACCGCGAGTTGCTGGAAAAGAACCACAGCGGCCTCATCGCTGTCTCCGGCTGCCCTTCGGCCGAGGTGCCCCGGCTGATCAATGACGGGAACCTTGATGAAGCTAACCGGGTCGCTGGCTGGTACAAGGAGCTGTTCGGCGACGGATATTTCCTGGAATTGCAGCGCCACGAGCACGTGCCTAATCTTCCCGAATTGAATCAGGCTCTGGTCACGATGGGGCGGGAATTGGAAATTCCCTTGGTCGTTACCAACGACTCCCACTACGTAAGACAAGCCGATTCGCCCCTTCAAGACATGTACATGTGTATCCAAACTAATACCACCGTGCAAGATGAAAAGCGCTTGCGGATGGAGGACGACTCCTACTACGTCAAAAGCCCGGAAGAGATGGGACGTCTCTTCGCTGATTTTCCAGAGGCGTTAAATAACACCGGGCTCATCTCCGACATGTGCAATGTGGACCTGAGCTTCGGCCAAACCCACCTGCCCAAGTACCCGGTTCCCGGGGACAAGGACGCCGACGAATACCTTGACGAACTATGTTGGGAAGGCTTTAAGAAGCGGTACCCCAGCGCGCCTCCGGACGCCGTGGAGCGTCTGAAATACGAACTCGAGGTGGTCAAGCACACCCAGTTCGCCAACTACTTTCTGGTTGTTTGGGACATCATCGGCTTCGTCCGAAGAAGTCAGATCCTCTACGGCGTACGGGGAAGCGCCGCCGCCAGCGTCGCCCTTTATTGTCTCGGCATCACCAATGTGGACCCCCTGCAGTACCGCCTGGTCTTCGAGCGGTTCTTGAACCTGGAGCGCAAAGAGATGCCCGACATCGACCTGGACTTTCAGGACGATCGCCGGGACGAGGTCCTTCATTACGTTGTCGACCGGTATGGCCCAGACCGCGTTGCTCAGATCGTGACCTTCGGCACCATGGGCGCCAAGGCGGCATTGCGGGACGTGGGCCGCGGTCTGGGCATGAGCTACGGTGAAGTGGACCGCATCGCCCGGATGGTCCCATTTAAAGCAAGAACGATAGAAGATGCGCTACGGGTCAACGCCGAATTTCAAGAGGCCTACCGGAGCGAGGAAAAAACCAAAGAACTGGTGGATATTGCCCAAGGATTGGAGGGTAATGTACACCATGTCAGCACCCACGCGGCCGGCGTGCTGATCGCCGACGAGCCTTTGCCCCACACTGTTCCGTTGCAACGGCCTAGCCGTGGTGACGAAGACAGCCCGGTGTTGATGACCCAGTATTCCATGGATCCGGTGGCCAAGTTGGGTCTGTTGAAGATGGACTTCCTGGGTTTGACTAACCTGACTATTCTGGACCGGGCCGTGAAATTAGTGGATAAGAACCGGGGGGTCAAGATTGTCTTGGACGACCTCCCATTGGACGATCAACCCACGTTCGACCTGCTCTCGTCCGGCAACACTACCGACCTGTTCCAGTTGGAAAGCGCCGGGATGCGCCGGTACATAAAGGAATTGAAGCCTTCTAATCTAATGGATATCTCGGCCATGATCGCCCTGTACCGGCCGGGCCCCATGGAAAACATAGACGATTTCATCGACGCGAAATTCGGGCGCAAAGCGGTCACCTATCCAGACCCCAGCATGAAAGAATTGCTGGACGAGACCTACGGCATCATCGTTTATCAAGACCAGGTGCTGTTGATTCTTCAGCAATTCGCTGGATACACGCTGGGTGAAGCCGACATCGTGCGCAAGGCCATGGGCAAGAAGATCGCGTCGTTGATGGCCGAGGAAAGAGAAAAGTTTGTAGCTGGGGCTGCCGCAAAAGGGTTTGACGAGAGTTTGGCAACCTCTGTATTCGACCTCATAGAGCCCTTCGCCGGCTACGCGTTCAACAAAGCCCACAGCGTTAGCTACGCTCTTATCTCCTATTGGACGGCTTATTTCAAGACGCACTATCCCTTGGAATATATGGCGGCGGTGCTGAATTCCCGGCTGGACCATCCCGAAAAAATCGTAAGCTCGATCAACGAGTGTTTCCGGCTGGGAATTCCCGTGCTGCTGCCCGATATCAACCGGTCCGACGAGTTCTTCACTATTGACCAAGATAGCGGCCCAAAAGCCGGCATCCGTGTTGGTTTGGCCGCCGTTAAAACCGTGGGCGAGGCCGCCGTGCGTCCCTTGGTGGAGGAGCGAGAGGCCAACGGCCCCTATGAGTCCATCGATGATTTCTGTCATAGGGCCGGCGCCAGGGGGCTCAATAGGCGCACCTTGGAGAGTCTAACCAAGGCCGGGGCTTTCGACAGTTTGGCTACCCGCGGCGCCATGTTAGACTCCCTGGACCAGATCGTTGCCTTCGCCCAACTGGAGGCCAAAAGCCGCAGTTCCGGCCAATCTAGCCTTTTCGACGGCACCTCCAACGCAGATGGCGGCGTCGGTCTTCCGGGCATCGAATTGGGAGATTCGGATGTTCCTCCCGAGGAAAAAGCGACTTGGGAGAGAGAGTTGTTGGGCGTTTCCTTGTCCTACAACCCCATGTGGCAACTGGCTGGCCTGAATGCCGGAGACGCTTTTAACTCCATAGACCAACTTGACGACGACATGCAGGGACAATCTGTGTCTTTGCTGGGCCGCATCTCAGCCGTCAACGAACGGTTCACCAAAGAACAGAAAAGATTCGTCGTGGTAAACCTGGATCTCCTGGGCGGCGCCGTGGAAGTAGTGGTCTGGCCGAACGTATTGGAGCGTACCCAACAGTTATGGACCGAGGGTAAGATATTAAGAGTCACAGGGAAATTGCGGCTTCGCGGGGACCAACTTTCCCTGGCCTGTGATCAGGCTCAGGAGCACACGTCTGATCAGGCGCCATCGACCGGCGGTAACGGGAACGGCATTATCGATGGGAATGGAACCGGCAACGGGAAGCATAGCGGAAATGGAAACTCTAATGGGTCGTCTAATGGACACCCTCAAACCGCGCCCGCCAGCCGTCCAAATCCGGAGCTCGCCGCGAACGGGGGGTCCTATCGGACGTTGTCTCTGGCCGTGACAGAATCGGACAACGCCGTTAACGACGCCCATATGCTACGGGAAGTCATCGGAGTTTTGCTGGAGTATTCCGGCCAAGATCGGGTTAATCTGGACATTCATACGCCCACTGGGCGAGTTATCATGGACCTGACGCCGGTCAACACCGGTTATTGTGATGAACTGGGTGAGCGGTTATCAAAGTTGCTTGGCGCCGGTTCGGTTCGTCTCGATGGCTCCCAGGATATAGGGTCCGAATAGACTCAAGCTGAGCTCCAACGGATAAACCTCCTTATTCATCTGCGTCAAGCTCCTGGTTCCCCTATCAGCCGATACGGCAAGTGTCGGCACTACGGCTAGCCAACTATCTGCCACCACGCGCCTGGCTTAGTAAGCCGTGGCTATTGCGCAAATGCGGCCTAGGTAATTCCCAACGCAGCTTACATCGTAGTTATTAATGACATGACTCTACGGACACCAACATAAAATTGACGATATTGCCGAAAGACAGCGAGTATCACCGGTGGTTGAGTGAATTGACCATAAGACCAGGTGGAAACGGAGGAACATAACCAAAAGTTGGATTTGACGCGTATGGAAGGTGCTGGTAAACTCCCCCAGTTGCGCCAGGGTTTACGCCGATGTAGCCAGCCGGAGGGCAATGTCTAGCCTCAAACCTATTCCTGATCTGACGCCAACGTTATCATTATGGGAGCATCTAGTGCACGGACGACCCCAGAGCTAGCCATGGTAACAGACTTAGCGACACAGCATACCTCATGTCGTCTTTCGATTAACAACACGTCGGATTCCCGGCGCAGGTATTCCCTCCCCTGCGAGCCCTAGCTTCTTTTTTCTGGCCCGTCACCTAATCCTGGTCTCAGATCCGTGTACCGCCCTTTGTATCGTTCTGCAAGGCAGATTGTAAAGCGTGTATCTAGGGCAATCAAAACCGGCCCAATCGCCGCCTTGGCGCTCACAACTAAGATAACCGTGGTGAAATAACGAATATGAAGGACCAATCCAGTTCAGTCGTCGACCTGGACGTGGAACGCGTTAATGAGTTAGCTCGGAATTTTTGGTACTCGGCAATCTTGCGAGCCGCCATAAAGCTTGATGTCTTTTCCCTGCTTGAGGGAGTCAGTTTGACCTCCCAAGAAGTGGCTTCGGGCATCGATGCGTCGCCCAGGTACACCCAGTCGTTTCTGAATTGTTGCGTGGTTTTGGAATTGTTGGATAGCGATGACGACAAGTACACAAACTCATCCCTCACCTCTAGGTTCCTGGTAAAAAACAAACCAGGATACGTGGGTGACCACGCACTTCACCATACCAATACGTGGGCATCATGGGGCAGGCTGGACGAGATAGTCAGGGAGGGCAAAACCCTTCTACCTTATGATACTGGGTTCGTTGACGCGGATACCTACTGGTCCGACTACATGATAGGCCAGCATAATCGGGCTACTTCGGGTCAGGCGCACTATTTGGTGAAGAGCCTCGACCTGAGAGACAAGCGTAAGCTCCTTGACTTGGGCGGAGGTGCGGCCAGCTACAGCATTGCTCTCTGTGCGGGCAATCCCCAGTTGAAAGCGGTGGTGGCGGACCAAAAGGAGCCTCTTGCCATCGCCAGGCCCCTGGTCAAGGAAAGCAACCTGGAAAACCGCATCACCCTGCTCGAAGGCGATTTTTTCCAGACCGATCTTGGCAGCGGCTACGACGTTGTTCTGATCTCTGGGGTTGTTCTGATCAAGCCGGAGGAAGACTCACGCCAACTGTTCAAACTTGCCTACGATCTCATGGAACCGGGGGGACTTATCGTTATCCAAGACTACATGCGGATAGATCACGACTCGCAGCGGAACCGCTTGGATACACTGGAAGACCTGTACGTCCTTGTAGCTTTCGACCCAGGCGCCGGAGACCGAGAAGGAAAAGAAGTGGCGGCGTGGCTTCAAAGGGAAGGATTCCAAAATACCAAATTGATAGGATTACCCACCCAACTGGGTGTGGTCACTGGGGAAAAACCGGCATAGGACTCGCCTGAACTCCCGTCGTGGAATCTACCGGTAAAAAATCCGTTGGACTGGTTTGAGAACAGATTCTCAGCCGGCAATCTTATAAAATGAGGTGGTATACCATGATTTTAGAGAACAAACGTTCCCCGTTTGAACGGCTCAAGTCGCTACGGGAGTGCATCGACCGCAAGGGCTTCGCTCGTATTATGGAAGCTCACAACGGTCTGAGCGGTATCATCGCGGAAACTGTCCGGGTCGAGAAGAACGGCCAGGTTCTGGAATATGACGGTCTTTGGGAGAGTAGTCTGACGGACTCCGCCTCTAAAGGCTTGCCCGACGCGTCTATCGTCGGCAACGACTCACGAGTCCACACTATCAACGAAATTCTCACCGTCACGTCGAAACCCCTCATAGTGGATGGCGATACAGGCGGCGAACCTGCCCAGTTCGAGTACTTGGTACGGACTCTAGAAAGGTTGGGAGTGTCGGCCGTCATCATTGAAGACAAAGTGTACCCGAAGCGAAATAGTCTCGACGCTGCCGCCAATCAAGATCTGGAGGATCCTTGGGCCTTCGCGGAAAAAATCCAAGCGGGTAAGGAAGTCGCAACCACCGACGATTTCATGATTATTTCCCGCCTGGAAAGCCTTATCTCAGGAGCAGGAGTCGACGATGCGTTAAGCCGTGCGGAGCAATATATCCAAGCTGGTACCGATGGGATCATGATTCACTCGAACAAATCGGACCCCGCCGAGATATTTGCCTTTACGGACGCCTACCCAGCGTTGTGTCAACGCGCGGGACGGCGGCCCTGGCTGGTGAGCGTACCCACCACGTACAACACCATATCTGATGATGAGCTCATAGCTAGGGGATTCAACATTATTATCCATGCCAACCACATGCTCCGCGCCGCCCACAAAGCGATGTCAGAGGTAGCGGCCGCGATTCTGGTAGGTGGGAGCAGCCTCGCCGCAGATCCGCTGTGTGCCAAGGTCAAAGAGGTGTTTGCTACCGTCGGTTTCGATCGAATCACGCGCAAAGACCGGGAGCGAATCGAGGCGCGCCGGCTCTTGTCATCGGTGCCGGATCAAGTCGAAGCAGGGTCGAGGACCCGGGGGTAGGGTTGGCGTAACGGGCTCCGCGGCGATTCCCGTGGCCTACGTGCTTCGTCCCTTCCAAACATAAGCTATTGCCAGGGGGCTTACGCAAATGATAATTTTTTCCCCAGGGCCGGCGAATATCTCGGAGCGTGTACGCGCCGCCCTGACCAACCCCGACATAGGACACCGGGAGAGCGAGTTCACGGACTTGCTCCAAGAAACTCGCTCTCAGTTGTTGCAAGTTTGCGGTGTTTCTGATGGATATGCTTGCGCGGTGTTGAGTGGTTCCGGTACCACCGGGATCGAAGCCTCCATCACCTCCCTCCGGGACGTGGGCAGTGGTGTGCTGATCCTCGCCAATGGAGTCTACGGCGAACGAGCCGCCCAGATCGCCCAGGTGTTTCAGGTCCCGTATACGGTTGAAAAGTTCGACTGGACCTCGCCAATGCCGATGGATAAGGTGGAACAGCTTATCTCGGACACGCCTCATGACAGCGTGTACCTGATCCACCATGAGACCACCACCGGGATCCTCAACCCGTTGGAACAGGTGGCCGGTATCGCCAAGAGCCACGGGAAGTGGGTGATGGTGGACGCGGTCAGCAGCATCGGCGGAGAAGAACTGGACCTTCCCGGATGGGGAGTCGACCTAGTCATCGGGTCGGCAAACAAATGCCTGAGGGGCGTGCCCGGTGTTGGTTTCGTGGTCGTCTCCGCAGAGTTTCGGGAGGCCATCTCCCATCGCCACCAAGTGGCGTTCTCAACCGATCTAGTGAGCACATTGGACCGGGAGGAACGCGGTGAAACCCCGTTCACTCCCCCGGTACAGACGATCTACGCCCTTCGCGAGGCTTCGGCGGAACTGCTTGAGGAGGGCGTGTCATCACGCATCACCCATTACCAAGACATCGCCAAGTCTCTTCGTGACGGACTAACTTCCCTGGAGTTATCGTTCCTCGTGCCGCGGGAATACCTATCGAACACAATGACCACGGTGACGATGCCGGAAGGAATTTCCTACGAAGATCTCCATCGGCCCCTGAAAGAACAGGGATACGTCATTTACAAGTCGCAGGGGCATCTGAGCGAGTCGACCTTCCGGCTAGGCACGGTAGGCGTCCTCTCCCAAGATGATGTCAGCGGATTCCTGGGGGCCCTCAGCCACCTCTTGTGATGCCGTTAGTGTTTCCAACCGCCAGCAACTACGAGGATATTCATTGACCGCCGCTGACTACTCGGCAAATTTCTACCATGATTATGCCGGCCGGTACGCCCAGGTGTCCGGCGAATTTATCCAATCCGTTTACACCAAAACTTCCCACCCGAAATTGAGACACGATTGGGATCTTTGGGACCGAATGATGGCGCTGGCACCCGGCCGGCGAGGCTTGGATGCTGGATGCGGCGCTGGGGCCAGGGATGTGTTGCACGCCATCTCTGAGGGCTACGACGTAGTGGGGATCGATTCCATAGAGGAGAACATTCAAGCAGCCCGGGAATTGCACCAGGAGATCGCTGACCGGGTATTCGTGGCCGACTTGACCAACGCGCTACCCTTCGACAACGTGTCCTTTGACTTTGTGGCCTGTAACGCAGTTATACAACACATCGACCCGGAGATAGTCCAGAGCGTAGTCTTGCCGGAGTTTGCCCGGGTGTTGCGTCCTGGCGGCGTACTGGAGTTGATGTTCAAATGTGGCGACGGCGTTATCACCGTCTTCGACAAGGACTACGGGACAGACCGCACCTTTCGGTTGTACCAGGCCAGCGAATTATTGGAGATGCTCAAAGAGTTGGGCCTCAGTTTGATAGAGGCTGAACCTCCCGAGGAACTGGGCGGCCTGCTGTACTTCACCGACCCCAAACCCGTGGATCACTGCGTATTCTTCGCACGTAAGGAAGGCGGCAGCCCGTAACCTGAGCCGCGCTCTTCGTGTGTGTCATCCCTGGGGGATGAAAATCTTGATGAGACCGGCCAACTCCACCGGCTTGTGGTATCCAATGTCGTGGATGGTGTTCGGGATCCAGTGAACTTGGCCGTCCTTGAGGAATCCGGCGGCAGCGGTCACCATTTCTTCCCGGCGGATGGAGAAATCTGACCCAGCCCGATCAGGCGTTGGTCCTGCGGCTACGATCATCGCCGGGCAGGTGATACGGGGCAATACGGTGGCTGGAGGCTGGTCCCACATGGCACGGATGACCTGGGCGTGGTTGTCTGGATGTAGGATGTCCCTGATCTGCCCCTCAGCATCTTCGTAAACCATGGTTTGAACGATGCGCTCCAGGTCGTCTGACCAGCAGTCAGCCAACTGTACCCGCAACCGGTCAAGAAATTCCTCTCGCTTTCCGGACACGTCCCGGGGCCGCACCCGTTGGGAGAACTCTTCCCAGTTGGTATCCCGGGAGTTCTGGCCGCCCAAGAACCCTCCGTCGATCATCACCACCCGGTTCACCCTATCTGGATAAAGGGCTGCCATGTTGGTAGCGACGTTCCCGCCCCAGGAGTGGCCCAATACCGCGGCCTTGTCCATCCCCACGTGGTCCATAAGCCTGGCCACGTCTCCGGACAAAGTCGACCAGTCGTAGCCGGTTGTGGCTTGAGTTGTCTGTCCATGGCCCCGCTGGTCGGGCACGATGATTCGATAGTGGCCGCGGAGCAGGGGTATTACGATATCGTACCAATGGGACGAGGACGCCAAACCGTGCAACGCCACCACCGGAGGGCCGTCTCCTCCCCAATCCAGGTACCGCATGCGCAGGTCGCCTACATCCGCCCAATGCTCCACTGGGCCGCCTGATACCGTCAAATCAACGCCTCCTAGCCCGATCGCGCGTTCCCGTTTATTTCGTTTGTTCACACGCCGTCACTGGGGACCGGCGAACGTGGTGTTCGTGCTCTAGCCGTCTTTCCGTTCCATCTCCAAAAGCTTGGCCTTAACCCGAAGACCTCCGGCCCCGTAGCCTCGAAGGTCGCCGTTGCTGGCTATGACCCGGTGACACGGTATGATCAGAGCATAGGGGTTTTTGGCCATCGCCTGTCCTGCCGCGCGGGCGGCCAAGGGCCTGCCTGCCTCGGCGGCCAGCCAAGCATAACTGCGGGTCTCTCCCGGCGGTATACTTCGGCAGGCGGTATAGGCCGCGCCAAAAAATGGCGGAACTCCCCGCAGGTCCAGGTTTATCTCATCTAAGGCGGCTGTCTCCCCCTGGAAGTAGCGCTCCAAACAGGAAACCACCTGGGTAAAGCCATCGGCATCCTCGGTGGCGTGGTCCAGAGACGAGCCCAGATCCTCCAGCAATTCTTGGGGAGACGGCTGAAAGCTTAACCGGCACAGGCCAAAGTCCGAGGCGACAAGGCCAACCCACCCCATGTTCACCTGGCATATGTGATAGCGGTTAGCCGTCACGTGTTCCTCCGGCGCAGACTCCTCAGCAACAAGGGCATGCGCAATTCGATCCAAGCTTGGGCCAGATTGAGGCGCTGTTCATCGTCCAATTCTCTTCTGCCATAACGGCTACGGACGTAAGAATCTACAACTACCGACAATTGGTCCCGATGGTCCGGCAGGAGTTGAGCCAAACGCTGGCGGTATTGATATGGAGTCTGATGGGTGATTGGTCCAACGGAGGCCAACCTGCCAAGAAATGCCAATCGCCTGTAGGCTACGTGCGGGTCTTCGGCCGGGTACATATATTTCCGCCACAGTAGGTTGCCTACGAAGCCGCCCACGACGGCCACGCCGAATATGCCGGCCAGCCAATAAAGAATCTTGGTTAGCCCTGCTCCGAACACCGTTGTTTGTGACTGGCTGCTCCCTCCATCAGTAGGGAATAACCCGTCGTCGCAGTCTTCGAAGTCATCGTCTTCGCACTCGTCCTCCACGATGTCTTCTGCATCGATCGACGTGTCTTCGCCCACGGCCACAGCCTCAGGTGGCACCGGAACGGGGAAGGATTTCCCGGGGGTAGGCTCCCAGGCTATCCAGCCATAGTTGGGAAAATAAACTTCGAGCCAGCCGTGGGCGTTGCTATCTCGAACCACGTAAAGGTCTTCATTCACCACTTTGTCGCCGGTGGTGTATCCCGTGGCCATCCGCGCTGGCACGTCCACAGACCGCAACATTACGGTCATCGCTGAGGCAAAATATTCGCTATAGCCCTGTTTCAAGGTGAAAAGAAAATGGTCCACACCATCGCCGTCGAAAGGAGGAGGATCAACCGACAAGGTGTAGGGAAGGGTGTTCAGATACTTCTTAATAGCTTGTGCTTTATCGTAAGGGGTATCGGCGCCGGCGGTGAGCCTTTCCGCTAAGGTCCTCACCTGCTGGGGTAAGTCGCCGGGTAGCTGCGTGTACTTTTTCAGGACCCATGACGGATAATCCGTGCCTGCGTTCTGAAGTTGTCCTGGTGTAGCCAGTGATACCGAAGATGTGATGCTATAGGTGTCCCCTTTCTTAATGGTACGGTTGGGACTCCGGACGGACAGAACATCCGCTCGCTCCGGAAGAACGTCCGCCAGAACGACTTGCTCAACGACACCGTTCTTGGATCGGGAGACATCGACCAGGTGGAATTCGTTGGGAAGCCTGGCCGCCAATGAGGAATCGGTGGACGGCGACCCCCCCGAGTTGAAGGATTGCTGGAGACTGGACGCAACCCGAGCCACGGGCCGAGGATGTTTGCCGGCGCCGTTAGACTCGGTAAAGTCGATCGTGTAGGTAGGCGACTCGTAGGTCTCAATCCGGACGTCCCGGCCCACCTCGACCACTTGGTCTCCCGCAAAGAGGGTCTTGGAGTCGTATTGAGGAGTTACCGCATAGCTAACGTCAAATCGGCTCGCGTAAGGTTGGGGTGAGGCCAACGGTGGGGTCCAATCAACGGGCTTCAGTACCGTTTCATCGGATATCCAGCCCTTGGCGGTGTAGGTGCCATAGGTCCGGGCCTTCCAATACATAGGGACCGGGGATTCTACCCAAAGTACCTCGGTAGAGGAGGGATTGATGGTGCCTTGGAATGCCAGGACATCACCCCAGATGCGATAACCCAGGGGGCGCCTTGCTGGGAGGCCGGCAAACAACCGGTTGAAGTCGTCCTCATAGCTTGTGAGAGGTGTTCGAAAGAACTCGTACGTGGCGTTGGCAGGGCCGAATTTGCCTCCGACAGGAAGCAACGAAGCCACCACTAAGACGACACAAGCTAGGACAAAGGTGTCCCAAAAAGAAAGAAGCCCGAGGTGATCATCGTAAGTAACATTTCGCCTTGCCCACTCTTGTCGCCGCCGAACCGATTGGACTCGTGCAATCAGCAGAAGTCCCGTGAATAGCCACAAGATTAAATGGGCGCTGGCCTGGGGTGGCAGGTAGGTTAGGTTGGATAGCAGCCCCGCGCCTCCCAGTACGAAAACCCCCCAGAAATTGCGGTATCGGAAAAACATCCAGGTTGCCAGGAAACCGGCCAGCCAGATCAAGGACATTATGCCAAAGGCAAACGGCACCGTGTCTATGTTGATGGAGCCGGTCCTGGCGGCTTCAACCCACAGGCTTAGCCGGAACCAGAGCTGGTCCGCATTGGTGACCGTGACGTCCGCTATTTCCCGGGACGTGAATTGCCAGACGATCACCAGTAGACCCACGGCGGCCCCAATAGGTAACATCAGGCCGGCCCAAGCCGGTATCCGGTACAGGAGTATGCCGGTGAGCATGGCCATAATGACCAAGCTTGTTAACTCTAGGCCAGGCACCCACTCGGCCTGTTGCACGGAGAATATAACCACCCACAGATTCATTGCTAGGAAAAGGAACGCCAGCCAGCCGTCCGATGGCCGGAAGAATCTGGCGATGGCCAAAAGACTATCGGCGAGAACTTCCGTGCTCAGCCGTTCGCGAGCGGCGCCGGGATCAGCCAATCCGTTGACGGTCACGCTGTTGTCTCCTGAGCGCTAGTCTGAGGCATCTGCCCCAAATAGTTTTCCGGGTGGTCTACGGGAAAGCTCAGGGCTTCATTCAAAGCCTGATCTTTCTTAACGGTGTACGTGGCGATATCGTTGGCGAAAAGGATGTCTACTAGAAATTCGGGGTTGGTGGTGCCACCAAAATCGCGGGGGTCTATAAGCACCACGGCCACGTTAACTCCCTGCCGTCGAATGCTATTCAGCGCGGGTATCCACTCGGTGCGGGTGGATGGGGTTATTACCGTCAAAGTGTTGAAACGGCTCATCTGGACCCGGAGGTCATATAGAAACCGCTCCAATGAAGTGGTTCCGGTGGCCTGGACCTCCGCCAATGCCTCCAACAGTCGGCCCTGGTGCTCCGGGCTCGTATCGGGCCGAAAGATGTAAGAGTTGTCCCCATTGGCCGCTAGTCCCACGGGCATTGATAAATCCACCAATCGGGAGATTAGTGAGGCGGCGATCGTTACCGATAACTCCTCGGTGTTGTTAACCTCGTCATCCTGGGCCCAATGAGAGGTGCGTTGCATATCCACCACCACCCAAGCATCCGCCGACAGACCCAGGTCGAATTCTTTGACCATTAGCTTGTTCATCTTTGCCGTATATGGCCAATGGATGCGGCGGAAGCTATCCCCGGGGGTATATTCGCGCACTGCGGAAACGTCGGTGGTTATTTGATGCACCGGCCGGGTCGTCTTGCTGTCGCTGGGCAGGTGAGAGAAACGGAGGTCTAAGTCCGGCAGCGGCTCGACTGCGGGAAAGACGATGAAAGGCACCGGGTCCAGGAAGCGCCTCTTTAGATGGAATACCCCCAGGGGGTCTTGGCTCGTAACTTCCACTTGGCCGACGTTGAATTTACCCCGCTTGCTGAGGTAGGTGTCGGTCCGCCAGGTCCTGGATTGGTCCCCAACCATCGCCACGCCACGGCCGGTGGAATATCCGGGCAGATCGGTGAACTCAACGACTTCCAGCCAGGATTTGGGCAGCTTGTTCTTGTTTATGACGCGGATCCGGCCCTCCAAGTATTCGCCGACCTGGCCCCTGCTGGAGATGCGGGTCAATTGCAATTCCATGCCTCGCAGATTCAGCCACGCCCAAGTCAATCCGATGGATCCCAACAACAGCAAGGCATAGAGGAACCGGAAGAAAAAAGCGAATCCGGTTCCGAAGGTGTAAAAGGTTATGACAAAAAGCAGAACCAGGATCCCTAGAGTTCTTTTGCTCAAAAGCTTGCTCTTCCTACGCGCTTAGCTAAAGGTCCTGTGTCGCGACTAGCAGGGAAAGCCCAGGCGTCCTGCCATAAAAACGGCCTTTGCCGGTTGGGTCGTGCATGGGCCGGCATCCCCAGTCGCATAGCGGGGACTAGCGAGTTGCCCCTGGCACGGTTAATGTGTTGAGCAAGTCGGACACCAGGTCCGTGCTGCGAACGCCCCGCATCCGGGCTGACGGGGAGAGAATGATTCGGTGAGCGGTGACTGGGGCAGCTAACATCTTGATGTCGTCGGGAATCACGTAGTCCCGGTCCAACACCAATGCCATCGCTCTGGCAGCCCGAAAGAGTCCCAATGAGGCGCGTGGCGAGGCGCCCAGCGCCACGTCCCGATGATTCCGTGTGGCCTCGGTGAGGTTCACGATGTACTCCCGCACGGCCCGGTCGACATAAACGTCTTTGGCCGCTTGTTGTAGACCGATCACATCTTTCGGATTTGCCACGGCCTCCAAGCTATCGATGGGGTGTTCCTGCTCTTGTTGCTCAATGACCGCCAATTCTTCTTCGAAATCGGGATATCCCAAACTGATGCGCATCAAGAACCGGTCCAATTGGGCTTCGGGCAAAGGGAAAGTACCTTCGTACTCGATGGGGTTCTGAGTGGCTATGACTACGAAGGGATGCTCCAAGTGGTGGGTTACGCCGTCCACGGTAACCTGCAGCTCTTCCATCGCTTCCAGCAACGCCGACTGGGTCTTGGGCGTCGCCCGGTTGATCTCGTCGGCGAGGACGACTTGTGCCATGATGGGACCCGGGCGAAACTGGAATTCCCCAGTCGCTTGGTTGTAAACCGAGATTCCAGCTACGTCACTGGGCAACAGGTCAGGGGTGAACTGAATACGCTTAAAATTACAGCCTATGGATATGGACAAGCTTTTGGCCAGCATTGTTTTGCCCACACCCGGGACATCTTCAACCAAGATGTGCCCCTGGGCGATCAGGGCTGCCAATGCTTGCTCTATCACGGCCCTTTTGCCAACGATCACTTTGGATACATTGTCGACAATTCGTTGTGCTACAGCGGTATGGGTCGATTGTTCTAGCAAGGACCTCCTCCCAAATAGCCGCTACGTAAAACGGGCACTTTACGTGAGTTTACCACAGTGAATCAGCCTGGCAACACCCCGGATGCCGGACGTGCAATCCGGTCGAAATTCCGGTCGATCTATCGGATGTCGCGAGGACGTGCCGATGGGACGGCGGCCGCACCCAACTCTACGCCGGTGCATCCAAGAAATGCAGCGATAACGTATTATTCTATAGTTCTAGTCTTGTTTCCGGACCTGTCTTTGCCTGGAGGCCGTAGTGCTTGGGACCGCGATCATAACCGCCATCCCGGAGAGTAGATCTACCAAGCGGATCAACAGCGGCCTTTCTTCTCTCTGGGGTAACATAGACATCATCTGGGTTACAAATACCTTGAGCCGCTAATCTCCCATAAGGGCAGAAAAAGTCATGACGATTTCGTTGATCCGGGGCCGCTGGGCGGTCCTTGGCGCCGCTTTATTACTGAGTCTGGTTCTCGCGGGCTGCGGGGTGACTACGCCGGTATCTTCGCCGGATTCACCATCGGAGCCTAAGGCCGAGGCGGAAAAGCCGGACACCGGTGACATTACGGAAACGAGTAAACTCTCGGCGGAAAATCCCGTAGTGGTCTTGCCCACCAGTGAGGACCTGGAGCGCCGGAAAAAATTGGCGGAACTGCTGCCATCGGCTTCGGATTCCAAGGCAGGATCCAAGCCGGCTGCGAAGACCGAATCGTCCGGCTCAGTGGCCCAGACCGATAAACCCAGCGCGGGTGATGCCACGACCACCGACACTCAAGGCGACCGGAACAAAGATGCGTCCGCGAATACAGAGATTCAACAATCCGTAGATCCCACCGAAACCCCCTATCCCGAGAGCCCCACCTTTATTGAGCCGCAGGAACCTCCACCGGGGCGGAGGGTCGGTGGTTTTATCGGCAACGAAGGCGCGGAGATCAGGGGAATCGTGGCCTGGATTAACACGGAGCCCTTGTCCCTTGCCGAGTTACGGGGAAAGGTGGTCCTGGTGGATTTTTGGACCTATACCTGCATCAACTGCATCCGAACCATGCCATTTCTGAAGCAGTGGTACTCCAAGTACCAGGACGGTGGCTTGGTGATCTTGGGTGTTCACTCGCCGGAATTTGATTTCGAGAAAGAGCTAGATAATGTGGTGATGGCCACCAAGGATTACAGTATCTCCTGGCCCGTGGCCTTAGACAACAATTTCATCACTTGGAGGGCCTAAACCAACCGGTTCTGGCCGGCCAAATACCTCATCGACAAAGACGGTGTGGTGCGCTATACCCACTTTGGCGAAGGCCGATACGCGGAAACTGAGGAGATGATCCGGAAATTGCTGGTGGAAGCAGGGGCGGACCTTTCCGGCGAAACTTCCGCCCTGCCCGTGGACCCGACTATCGACCCCGCCTACCGAGCTGACCGCAATGCCGAAGTAACCAGAGAGTTGTACGCCGGATACGAGCGAGGACGTTCCGACGTTTTGTATGGCAGAGGCGGCTATGTACTCCAGGAAGACTATTATGAACATCCGGATTCGGTGATTAATCTAGAGGCGCCAGACGAGTTGGAGCCCCATGCGGTCTATTTTAACGGCGATTGGCGTGTCGGCCCTGAAAGCGCCAAACATGGCCGGGAATCCATGAACTATGAAGACTACCTCTCAGTGGTTTATTCGGCGCGAAGCGTCAACGCCGTATTGACTTCGGACTCGGGAGAACCCTACAAGGTCAGGATCACGGTGAATGGAGACTATTTAACGGAAGATAACAAGGGCACGGACATCACCATCGGAAGCGACGGCGAGAGCTATCTGCTGGTTACCGGGCCGCGGTTGTACAACGTCTTGGAAAATCCATCCTACGTCCGCCGAGAAACCCTTAGAATGGCTTCCGATTCGCCCGATTTTGGGCTGTTCGCCTTCACCTTCGGGGTCTATAAGAAGGCCGGCTGATGACTCTCCGATTTCGCCTACCCCACCTGCCCTTGATCCCGGTTCTCATGACCGTGGCGCTAGGCTTGGTGGTGGCATGTACCTCGGCCTCGGTCCTGGCCGGCCCGGCAGGCAAAGTTGGCAGCCCGGCGCCCGAATTTGAAGGTATAGCCAACTGGATCAACTCAGAACCGCTGACGATGAAAGAGCTTCGGGGCAAAGTCGTTCTCATAGACTTTTGGACCTATACCTGCGTCAACTGCATCCGCACCATGCCATACCTGAAGGGGTGGCATGACAGGTACGCCGATAAAGGATTGGTGATCGTGGGCGTTCACTCTCCGGAATTCGAGTTCGAGAAGCTCACCGGGAACGTGGTGGATAGCGCCCAGGAATTCGGCTTGAGTTACCCCATCGCCCAAGACAACGATATGGGTACTTGGGGGGCATATGACAACCGGGCCTGGCCCGCAAAATACTTGGTGGACAAAGACGGTATCATCCGATATATACACTTTGGTGAAGGCGCTTACCAGGAAACTGAAATGGAAATCCGCCGGACGCTAACGGCAGCCGGAGTGGACTTATCCGGCGTTATGCCGATCAGCCCTAAAGAACCCCGACCCGACCCCGCAGCCCGGGACCGGGATCTGGGCAAGCGTCTGACGCGGGAGATTTACGGTGGATTCCGTCGCAATAATAACCGCAACGGGCTTTACGTCACCCAAGGGACCTACTACGAGGGCCCAGGACGGGTGGTGGACTATGTCGACCCTAGAGATCACGAGAACCACTTTGTGTACCTGCAAGGACCCTGGTTCAACGGCCTGGAGGAGCTGCGCCACGGCCGCAAGACCGAAGCCTATGAAGATTATCTGGCTCTGCGATTCTCCGCGATCACCGTGAACGCCGTGATAAACGCCGATGACGCGCCGCCATTCCAGGTTCGGGTGACCATCGATGGACGTCCCTTACGGCCCGATGAAGCCGGTCCTGACGTCGTCGTAACCGAAGAAGGGAGCTTCTTCACCGTCGACGAACCACGCCTGTATGAAGTCGTCGCGCTCCCCGAGTACTCCAGCCATGAGTTGAGGCTGAGTTCCAACTCGGAGGACTTCGCGTTGTTTGCTTTTACCTTCGGAGCCTACGAGGAGGGTCCCTAACAGAATGGAGGTTCGATTCATCCGTCCGATTGGCCGGAACACACTTGCGGTTCTGATACTTTTCGTTGCTACCTTGGCCGTGGCATGTGGCGGCGCCGCAACCACTGCCCCTACCGAGGTTCCCGCAGCCGCTTCGCCCGCGGTCGATGGCTCCGGTCTCAAAACCATCGTCGCCACCAAGGAACTGGGAGTGGGGAAACAACGGGTGGCGTTTCTTCTGACCAGCCCCAAAGCCTTGGTCAAAGTGCCCGAAGTCGTGGTCACTTCCGTTTTTCTAGGGGAAGGCCAGGCCGTAAGTGAAACCAAATCGGCCGAGTTCCATCTCTGGCCCTACGGCGTTCGAGGCTCCTACGTTACGGAAATGAACTTCGACCGCCCTGGTCAATGGCGGTTGGACATTGTAGTTGAGGGTGAAGGTGTCCAAGGTAAGGCCGAGGCCATATTAAACGTGTCGGAACAGGGCGGAGTGCCGAATATCGGGTCGATTCCTCCGCTGAGCCGAAACAAGACCCTGCGGAGCGTCGAGTCGATCGAGAAACTGACCACCGACTATGCTCCGGACCCGGACCTTTATCAAATAACGGTAGAAGACGCCGTCGCCACCGGTAAACCCACTGTCGTGGTGTTTGCATCGCCGGCCTTTTGCACCAGCCCCACCTGCGGACCTCAAACCGCCACCCTGTCCGAACTCAAGTCCGGCCATGTGGGTGAAGCCAACTTCATCCACGTGGAGATCTACGATAATCCGGACGAGATTCAGGGCGACCTGACCAGAGCCATGCTGTCTCAGCCGATCCAAGATTGGGGGATCAGCGGCCTACCCGATTGGTTCAACGAGTCTTGGACCTTCGTACTAGATTCGGATGGCCGGGTTAGCCAGCGCTTCGAAGGGTTCGCTACTCTGGAAGAATTAGAATCCGCTTTACGATCAGTGCTGCCCCAGTCTTAGGTGTGACATGAAAAGCCTCAGCAAGCTCATCAAAGGGAATCCAAAGGAAGGGTCCCCCAGCCGGAGTGACAACCGCAGTTGGGTTGTAGCCATCCCCGTGGCGGCCGTCCTGGTAGGCGTGGGCATCTTCTTGAGCGCGGTGATCAATCCCCTGTTCGGACGTTACGTCCATTGGGACTGGATGGCCGTCCTAGCCCCGGTCCTGTTCATTGCGGCAGTTACCGCCGTTCGCCGCCGTTGGATCTAACCTGCCCTTGCCGAGGCCACGACCGTAGGGTAGGATTAGCGGCGGAGAACCATTAACCCATTAGTCCCCAGCCGAACAAGGGCGATTATCGTGCCAGTGACCGGACCTGCCCCTTCTTTCTGAACGTTCAAATACCGGTATTGGACCTCTAAAATCCTTGAAACGGAGAGTTGACGATGGCCGTACAGTCCACCCATGCAACCGCGGTAAGCCAAATGACCGAGGCATGCTCCAATTTCCTGAATAGCCTTAGTACGGACCAAAAAGCCAAGACCGTTTATTCCTATCTGGACGGTGAGCGGATCTTTTGGTACTATCCGCCGCTGAACCGCCACGGCCTCCCGCTGCGGGAGATGGACGCTAAGCAACGTAAACTGGCCTATGCGGTGATGGCCAGCGGCCTTACCGAGAAATCCTACGAGCAGGCCAAATTGATCATCGAACACGAAGATGTTCTGGGACCGTTGGAGGTGGAGCAGGACAAGGTCACCTTCCTTCGTGACACGGAACGCTACTACTTCACCCTCTTCGGGGAGCCGGGCGGATCAGACCCGTGGGGATGGCGTGTGGAA
>JAKUQE010000350.1 GCA_022450395.1 Dehalococcoidia bacterium
GGCCTATAGAGTCCGGCATCTCCTCTATCACACGGGCCGCCAGCGCCTCCTCCAGTACGTCCAGAAGCATGTCCTCGGACAGGTCCTCCACCAACGCTTTCAACTGACTGAACTCGAACTCCCTACCAACTATCGACGCCATCGTCAGCGTGTCGTTGCACCGTTCCGACATCCGGTTGAGACGCCTGCCTATGACCTCCCGAACTCCCTCGGGTATCCGAACGGTCCACGACTCGGTCTGACGTCCGGAAGTTCTCTGTGCCTGGCCGAGCTGTCCTTCCTGCACCAGCAGACGGACCACCTCGGTAACGAAGAGGGGATTGCCCTCGGTCTGGGTGTAAACTGCATTCACCAGCGCGTCTTCGGGCTGTACGCCCGCTGCCACCTCTATGAACCTTCCCACGTCCTCCTGGCTCAGTCCCCGCAGCAGCACACGTTGGAATGCCCTCTCCCTGGTCAACTCCCCCAGGGATTCCGCCAACGGGTGCTGCCTTGAAAGCTCCATATCTCGGTAGGTACCGACCAGGAGTATGCGTCCGTTACTGAGCTCCCGTACCACGAACTGCAGCAGTAGAAGGGAGGGTTTGTCCGCCCAGTGCAGGTCGTCCAGTATGATCATCAGCGGCCTGGACTGTGATGCGGACTTGAGGAAGGCGGTGATCGAGTCGAAGAGCCTGAAGCGGGCCTGCTCCGGCTCCAACTGTGGTGCAGGCTGAAGCCCCGGCAGCTGGGTCTTCACATCCGACACCACCTCTGCAATATCGGCGGCACCGGCGCCCATCTCCGTGCTTAGTTTCTCGGGCTCTGCGTCTCTCACGTAAGAGCGTATGGCCTGGACCCACGGCCAGTAGGTCGGCACACCCTGCTCCTCGTAGCACCGGCCCCACAACACCTTGACCCCCCGCAGTCCCGCATACGTCGCCAGCTCCTGGGACGTCCGGGTCTTACCAATGCCCGGCTCACCCACCAGCGTCATCATCCGACCCCTGCCAGAGAGGGTATCCTCTAGTGCGGCCTTTAGCTCGCCCATCTCCTGCTGGCGTCCCACGAACACCCCCTGGGCAACAGAGTCCAAGGCGTTGGTCCGCCCTTCGGAGGTCTCCGCCCCCACCACGGCCGGGGCCTCCAGACTCACCTCTGTGCCCAACCCATCCAGCACCGTCAGCACGTCGGAGGCCGACCCGGGTCGCTCCTCGGGGTTCTTGGCCAGAAGTCTGAGAATCAGCGCTTCCAGGGGCCGGGGACAGTTACCGTTGTGCCAGGTGGGAGACACCGGCGGGGTGTTGATGTGCTGCCCTATGATGGACACCGAGTCGTCCCCCAGGAACGGGGGCCTCCCGGTT
Organism: Dehalococcoidia bacterium; assembly: GCA_022450395.1. GTDB lineage: Bacteria > Chloroflexota > Dehalococcoidia > Lucifugimonadales > UBA3495 > UBA11650. Next base: position 1,344 of record JAKUQE010000350.1, read on the forward strand.
ACCATCTCGTAGAGCATGGCCCCCAGGGAGTACAGGTCGGCCCGCTGGGTCACCTCCCCCCCCATGGCCTGTTCCGGGGGCATGTAGGACACCGTCCCCACCATCATGCCCTCCTGGGTCAACCGGCTCCGGTCCGAGGCCACCGCCAGACCGAAGTCCCCTATCTTGGCCACCCCGTCCCCGGTCAGCCACACGTTCCCGGGCTTTAGGTCCCGGTGGACGATCCCCTTGGAGTGGGCGAACTCCAGACCCCTGCACGTCTCCGATGCTATGGACACGGCCTGCTCCAGGGACAGCCGGTGCTCCGCAGCGTCCTCCAGCATACCCTCCACGTCACCTCCGCTCATCAGCTCAGTGACCATGAACGGCTGTCCGTCGTGGTCCCCCAGGTCGAACACCGTGTCGATGTGGGGGTGGGAGCCCAGTCT
>JAKUQE010000351.1 GCA_022450395.1 Dehalococcoidia bacterium
GGTTTCGGGATTCCGGCTTTGCCGCGACTCCTGACCTATGGCCGGAACTTACGCACCCGCCCTAGACCGTGGTGTGCTCGTCCAACCTCAGGGAGTTTTGGAATCAAGACCCCCAATATTTCTGACTCCCGGCTTGAACTTAAGAATCGCATTGCCTAAATTGAGATTCAGGGATTGACTGGGAAGTTGGAGAATACAGAAGTTCAAGTGTAGGGATCGGTTAATGCGAAAAGTACATCTGGCCCCAAGATTCAAGCTATGGCTGATTCTGGGAACCACGGCGGGGCTGATCATCACGGCATTGTTGGCGTTGATGTTGGCATGGGGACCGCCGCCCGTTGTTGAAACCCCCAACGCGGCAACAACCCACGGTATTCTGTCCGATTCCCAGCCTATCGTAGCCCCGTTGCACGCTATGGCTGGGATGACGGGGCTACCGCCGGGAATCTTTGACCCAAGATCCGATTCTAATCCCCCGGTGTTGGCTATGAGCAGCGGCCTGGCGTTGGCCATGTCTTTTGGAGCATTTTGGGCCGTTCGCCGCCGTCACGGCGCCGGTGTTCCGAAACTAGTTTCCACCGGACTTAGCACCCGCCAAAAGGTGTCTCCGGCCGTCTCCCTCTAGCGGGACTAGGCGAGGTAGCTTTGGCAGCGGCAAGACCTCCGGAATCTGCAGGCGCAAACGTTCTCAGGACTAGACGGCCGGGAGGTCGGCGGCAGTGAGCGGCGCGTTATCCGGTATAATCGGCATGTCCATGTTAATGTTGGTTACCGTTCTGGTATTCCAGCTCATGGACATCGTGTGGAACACCCAGGTACACGGCCATCAAGAATTCACTCAGCGGATCCAGGAGCGGCAGGCCACGGCCATCGACGTGGAATCAACTGCAGACACTACCACGGATTGCCTTACATATACGGCCACTGTAGCTAACACCGGAGACACCGTAGTCACCGATTTCACCGAGATGGACATCCTGGTCCAATACACCGATAGTGGGGATAATCAGGTCGCGTCTCGTCTGGTGTACACATCGAATTGGACTATCAGCATGAGTCCCGATAGCCGGGACCCGAATGCCTGGAACCCCGATGAAACCGCTACGATCACTTTCACACTGCTCTTGGCGCTCAAGGACAATACTCGTGGAACGGTGGTGGTAGTCACGCCTCAGGGGGTGGTGGATTCCAGCTACTTCATATGTGTTTGCGAGGCTGGGAATACCGGCTACACGGACGCCTTGGCCCAGGCCGCCGACACCGGTGGTAACAATTACGGGTTTGAAGTGAATCCCACCAATGCATTCTCAGACGACGCAGCCTTTGCCGAGAACATAAATGGCAATGGAGACCGGCACCGCTATTACAACTACGGATTATCTGTCAAGAACAGTTGCGGCATCGATGGAATCGAAGTGCGGTTGGACTGGTGGCTGGACGCCCTGGGTGGCAGCAATAGCATGGACGTGGAGCTTTCTTGGGACGCCGGGACTTCGTGGACGGCGGCCAAGTCTGATGCTGAGGAAAGCAACACAGAGCACACTGCGATCTTGGGCGGACCCTCGGACACATGGGGCAGGACCTGGTCGGGTTCGGAGTTCAACGATAGCAACTTCCGGTTGCGGATTACCTCCAACGGGGTCGGCGGCCGGAATCACTTTCTGGACTGGGTACCGGTCAAAGTGTATTACGCGCCTTAGGGCCCACACCCGTCCATGGCTACCAGCATCATGCCTTGATATAATCGCGC
>JAKUQE010000352.1 GCA_022450395.1 Dehalococcoidia bacterium
GGAGTCCTTCGCCGCCGATGAGGAGGTCGGCGGCATCTTAATCACCGGAGCGGGGGACATGTCGTTCGCGGCCGGATCCGACATCCGGCAAATCCGGGAGATAATGCGACGCCCGCAAAAAATGTGACAGCCGCGAAACTTGGCGGCAAAAGCAAAACGAGTAAATGGAAAACACTAAAGGGTACAAACATCGAGGAACTTCGGAACGGCTGATGGTATCATATCTACTGGAAATTAGAAAATAGGTCTGAAAATGGCCAACATATCTCAACCCGGCACATTAAGACCGGAAGGGTATCAATGGGGTGACTGGTGTGCTCCCCGGATCCTGACCCAGCCTGAATGCGACTTTTCTGGCAAAATCACTTCGCCCAAAGGAGAGATTTGCCATGAAGAGGAAGCGTTTTACCGAAGAGCAAATTGCCCTGACCTTGGGGCAGGCCGAATCGGGCACCCCCGTGGAGGAGATCACCCGGAGCCTGGGCGTGAGCGAGGCCACCTTCTACCGATGGAAGAAGAAGTATGCGGGGCTGGGAGTGGCCGAGGTTCGCCGCCTCAAGCAGCTTGAGGAGGAGAACAAAAAGCTCAAGGGGCTCGTAGCCGATCTGAGCCTCGACAAGTGCATGCTCCAGGACGTTTTGTCAAAAAAGTGGTGAGGCCTGCTCTTCGGCGGGAGGTGGCAAAGACCCTGCAGGTGGCCTACCGGGTCAGCGAGCGCAGGGTTCTCAGGGCGACGGGATTCGCCCGCTCGAGCCACCGCTACCGCTCCATCGCCGATGGGCAGGCCGCCCTGAGAATACGTCTTCGCGACTTGGCTGCCGTGCGCGTTCGCTGCGGCTACCGCATGCTCCACACCTTGCTCCGGCGCGAGGGCTGGCGGGTGAACCACAAGCGGGTCTACCGGCTCTATGTCGAAGAAGGCCTGAGTTTACGCATCAAACGCCCCAGGCGACACAAGACCTCCAAGCCGCGGCGCGGCCGGACGGAGGTTCAATCAGCCAATGAATGCTGGAGTATGGACTTCATGTCGGATCAGTTGTTCGATGGCCGCCGGATCAGGTTGTTAACGATAGTCGACTGTCACACTCGTGAGAGCCTGGCCATCGAAGCTCGCCCGAGGTTCCGGAGCGAGCATGTAGCCGAGGTACTGAGCCGTTTGGTGAGGAGGCGCGGAGCGCCCAAATCAATTCGGTGCGACAATGGCCCGGAGTTCATCAGCCGCGTCCTGGACCAATGGGCGCACTGGAACAAGGTGGAACTCGACTTCTCCCGGCCCGGGAAGCCCACGGACAATGCGTTTATCGAGGCGTTTAACAGCCGCCTTCGTCAGGAATGTTTGAATGCAACGTGGTTCCTGTCCCTGGCCGATGCCCGAGAGAAGATCGAAGCCTGGCGAAAGGACTATAATGAGCAACGTCCCCATAGCGCACTGGGGAATATGAGTCCCAACGAGTTCGCATCATCGTGCCGGGCCCCTGGGGCCCGGCAGGCCGGAAAAGTCGCATAGGGCCCGGACCCGAAATGGGGGCATGTCCACATGGTTCCAAGGCTCTCATAGGAAATGGTACAACTATCGGGGGCAGGTTACCCCTGCTATATCGCCAAATTTCAAGGATTTTTCCAAGAGATGGCGGTTTTTGGCCAAAATGGGGTAGGGTATGGTGGAATTGTGCTATGGCATCCGTTGCGGGCGCATGGGCTTTGGATATAGTTGATTTGCGGGGCCTCTCGCCGTTTGCC
>JAKUQE010000353.1 GCA_022450395.1 Dehalococcoidia bacterium
CTTTCTTTCATCGCTCCCAGGAATCTGGAAGACTTGCAAAGGCGCCGGACCATGATGTCCCACTGGGCCCATACCAGCTACGGCATGATGGGGCGTACGCCGGACTTCCTAAACGTCAGCATCATGGCCATGGCCGAGGCAGGAGATTATTTCGCCCAGTCACGCCCTGAGTTCAAACAGAACATCATCAATTACTACGACTACATCCGGGAGAACGACCTGACCTTAACCCATACCCTGGTGAATCTGCAGAGGAATCGCCGCCCGGCTGCCAGTACCCAGAATTACAGCACCGACGTCGCATTGGCGGTGGTCAAGGAAACCGATGCCGGCATAGTCGTCCGCGGTCCGCGCGTTCTGGCTACCCTGGGCCCCCTATCCGACGAGATAGCGGTTTACCCGGTAAGAAACGCCCAGCTAGAAGGTACTGAGGACGCCTGGCGGTATGCCTTTGCTTTCGCTATTCCGTGCGGCACCCCTGGCCTCAGGTTCCTCTGCCGGGAGACTTTTGACCTAGACCGGTCCAACTTCGATCATCCGTTGGGGTCCAGGTTTGAAGAGATGGACGCCATAATTTTCATGGACGACGTGTTCGTCCCTTGGGAGAGAGTGTTCCTATACCGGGACGTGGAGTTGGCCAACAATCTCAGTCCCAGGACGCACCAATACAACCATTCCGGCCACCAGGTCGTCACCAAAAACGTGGCCAAGTGCGAGTTTGTGTTGGGCGTGGCCGCGATGATGGTAGAGATCTTGGGGTCGGAGACCATCGGCCAGGTGCATGCTTTGCTGGCCGAGTTGATCGAGAACCTGGAAGTCATGAAAGCCCTGCTCTGCACCGCCGAGATCGACGCCTTCTTGGATGAATGGGGGGTAATGTGCCCGGCGACGATACCAATCACCGTGGCGCGGAACATGTTCATCCGCATGTATCCAAGGATGGTGGAAATCATCCAGCTACTTGGTTCCAGCAGCTTGATGGCCTTACCATCGGAGGTAGACTTCGACGGACCTCTGGGCGAGGAGATTGAGCGATACATGGATACCGACACCGCCACCGCCCGGGAGCGAGTGCAACTGTTTCGCCTGGCCTGGGATCTATCCGGTAGCGCATTTGGGTCCCGTCAGGTCCTTTACGAACGGTACTTCCAGGGAGACTGGATGCGCAACGCCAGCATCTTGTGGAGCCGATTCGATTCGGAACCTCTGAAAGAGCAAGTGCGAGACTTCCTACGGCGCACTTAACAGGCTGAACCGGGCAAAAATTTGATTTAACTACCGCTATAGTGGTAGACTATAAATTAGCCGCATTGTGTCCATTTTATTCGACAGGTTGGCAAGAACAGTATATATCAATCAAGTATCGCACTGGGAAAACCGGCAACCAGCCGGTGGGGTGGCAGGGCACATTTCGCCTCGGCAACATCTTACCCTTCTCGATGCTCAGATTCCCCGCCCCGTATCTTTCTTAACGGCAACTTTCATGGCAGTAGGATTCATAATCATCGTTCTCTCTGGAGTTTCTCTTTCATAGTATGACCGTCGTAGACGACATCAAAAGCCGCCTGGACATCCTAGAAGTAGTGTCCCGCTACGCTCCAATGCAACGCTCCGGCCGTAGCCATAAGGCTCCTTGCCCGTTCCACGAAGAGAAAACGCCTTCGTTCTTTGTTTTTCCCGAGCGTCAGTCTTGGCGATGCTTCGGCGCCTGCGCCACTGG
>JAKUQE010000354.1 GCA_022450395.1 Dehalococcoidia bacterium
ACGTTTGATGACCTTCGCGGCCTTAGGGCTGAAGGCTACATAAGGGATTCGACCCTTGACCAGAAGGACGGCTTCGGTCCAGCGATACAGAGGGGCAACGAGGAGCGGTTCGCCGAGACCTACGGCCTGGTGCTGGGCAGCCGCTGGTACACCGAGTTCAGTAGCGGCAGAAGCGTCGAGAAGCGCCTGGAATTCCAGCGGCTTCTCGAAGACGCCGGCATGGACCTGTTCGACGTCCTGCTGGTGGACCACACCAGCAGGTTCGGGCGGAACCAGGCCGAGTGCATCCGCTACAAAGAAGAGCTTCGTCTGCTGGGTAAGACGGTGGTCTTCGTCTCCCAGAGCATCATCAGCGGTAGCGACCGGGACTTCCTGGCCGAACGCATCAACGAGACCCTGGACGAGCAGTACAGCCGGAACCTCTCCCGTTACGTCTCCGCTGGTCTGTACGAGAAAGCGGCCCTGGGTCACGCCATCGGACGCGCGCCTCTGGGCTACCGGCAGGAGAAGCCCACGAGCGGTAGGGGTGCCAGGATCGTACCCGATGAAAGGACGATGCCGGTACTGACCGAGTTGCTGAGAGAGTACGCATCGGGGCGATATTCCTTCCGGACCCTGGCCCTGGAGTTGAACGGCAAGGGTCACCGTACAGCCAGCGGCAAACCATTTACCGAAAGTTCCATCAGCACGGTTTTGAACAACCGGTTCTACGATGGCAAGGCCGTCTACCACAGGGGCCAACCCGATGAAGTGATCAGGGACGGCCTTCATCATGTGCCCGAAGAAGTGAAAGAGTTGTGGCAGAGATGCCAGGACGTGAGGGTAGAACGATCGACACCAGGGCGACACAGCCCACCGGGAAGGGAGCAGCGGGTATACCCACTCACCGGGGTTTTGGTCTGCGACGGCTGTGGACAGCCCTTTCACGGCATCACCAGTGGTTCCAGAGGTAGACAGTCTCCACGCATGACCCATAGCTGGCACCGTTGTCCCATGCGACCCAGCTCCGTGGGAGCCGCCAAGGTAGAGCAAGAATTCGCAGACCAGGTCCTGGCCTGCGTGCAGCTGGACGGTGACTGGCGCCAGACGGTCCTTAAGGCCCTGGCGAACCAAGGCCCTCGGCCAGACCACAGCCTGGATGTCAAAAGGATAGAGTCGGCCCTGGCAAACCTCCGGAAGCAACACCTCTGGGGAGCTATAGATGATGGAACGTTCAAGGCAGAGCACCAGGTCCTGCAACGACAGGTGAAGAGCATCCAACCTTCTTCTCCTCAGCTCATGATGCCAAACCTTGACCGGGCTTCCAGGTTGTTGCAGGACCTGCCGGCGCTTTGGAACCATCCAGGAGTGACACCGGCGCAACAGCGGGGACTGGCCCGGGAGGTGTTCCAGGAGGTACGCTTGAGAGAAGGCCGGCTGGTCGCGGTCAGACCCAGGCCCAGATACGCACCACTTTTTGCCTATGCGCTATGGCGTCAGCATGTTGCAGGTGGCGTGCGTTCGTCCTGAGCCAGTCGAAGGCTCTTCGCCTAGGTCGTGGATCTGGAGGATGTTGGGATGGTCGCCCAACCTTCCCATGGCTTGGGCTTCACGGGTGATACGGGTTCGGGCTACGTCGTCCAACCCTTCGGCTTTGATAACGCAGATGGCAACGACCCG
>JAKUQE010000355.1 GCA_022450395.1 Dehalococcoidia bacterium
CGGTCCATCCTTCGGTCGACTCGGACCGGCATTGGGCGTACATCCGCTGCACCAGATCGCCCATCTGTTCGACCAGCGCTTCCTTACCGGCGTCCGTACGACCAACGTCGTCAATTATATTCATTCACTCAAACCATTCGTATTGACCAAATAATAATAGTCAGTCGAACTATCCATGTCAATAAACATAAAATTAGGCCTCCTATAGGAGGCCTAATCTTCAATACCATTGGATCGGGAGCGCGCCGTGATCGCAGCTCGACTCCTGGTGTAGTGTTCCGATACTAGCCGGTGAACTTGGGCATGACCTCTTTGCCGAACCACTCCAGTTGTTCCAGAATCACCTTTTGAGGCGTTCCGATCACCGACCCTACGTTGATGGATTCAAGGCCGGGATACCGCTCTTGCACGTCCTGAATCTTCTCGATGATCGACTCCGGCGGACCGCACAACCAGGCTCCGGCGTCCACCGCCTGTTCCAGGGTAGGCAAGCCGGCGGAGCGGGCTTTTGACGGGTCAGCTAGGTCGGAGATCTGCTGGCTGGTGAGCCCCCGCACAAAGCCCAAAGGAGCAAACATCTTCATGTTCTCTTCAAAGTAGAGAGTGGCCTCCTTGATCGCCTGCTCCTCGGTATCGGCTAGGTGGATGGTATACCCAATCGTGAGGTCGCCGCCCAATTCGGTTTCCCGGCCTGCTTGGGCCAAAGTGTCCCGCCACTGTTCCATCACCCGATCCGTCGTACCGCCGGAGGCGGCGCCCCCTCCGATGACACCTTTGATGCCGTATTTGACCATGAAATCCATGGCCCTCTGGCTGGCGCTGACCACCGGCTGCCAGCACTCCACGGGCAAGGTCCGGGGTCTGGGCACCAAGGTGATCTCCTTCAGGTCGTAGCCACGATAGGGCACCTCCGGGGGTATGTTGTAATGCTCACCGTGGTGGGAGAAGGACCGTTGGTTGAAGGCTTTGAATAGGATCTCGGTTTGCTCCTCGAACAGTTCACGGTTGGCGTCGTTGTCGATGGCGGTGCTGGGGTTGCCGAAGGTTTCCACCTCCCGGGAGTGGTAGCCCCGCCCGATGCCGAACACCACCCGGCCCTTGGTCAAGTGGTCGGCCATGGCGAAGTCTTCAGCCAGCCGCAGTGGGTGCCACATGGGATTGACGTTGAAGCCGCAACCGAATTTGAGGTTCTTGGTCAGGTGGGCCAGATGGACGAAGAGCAGCAGCAAGTTGGGGATACACTCGTATCCTTCCCGTTGGAAATGGTGTTCGGCGGCCCAGAACGTGTCGTAGCCCAGCCGTTCCATCGCCAGAACGATGGCTTCGGATTTGTCGAACACCGACGCTAGGTGGTCGTCGGATAGCCACCGGTCATTGACCGGTGTTCCGTCCAATCCCAAGTTGTCCAGGTCAACGTGGCCGGCGTACAGGCTGCCGAACTTGGTTATCATTCCATCTCTCCTTACGTTATGCCGTTCCGGATACCGCAGACGATCTCGGTTCACTGCCCATGGCCGGACTTCGATTTGCGTTTTTGATCAGTGGTGTTAGTCCATTTTAGACGGGCGGTATCCTCTGTCAACCCGATATACTCCGGTAATGGCGCCGGAGGTCTTATGAGATGGACACGATCTATGAGGGAAA
>JAKUQE010000356.1 GCA_022450395.1 Dehalococcoidia bacterium
GCCAGACGCCAAGCAAGGTCTACGGCGCCGGGCGGCCTATGGATATGATGGATAAGCCAAGCGGCTTACCCACATACCCACAAGCTCAACAACATCAAAAGGCTTTCAAAAATGATTATTTGGCGGCATGAAACACAAACATCGGAGCAATCGGCCAGAAGACCAAGGCTGTAGCTTAAAGTACCGCTAAATCTGTCCAACGAATGGGGAGTACCTCCAGGGCTGTTCAGTTCTCCTCAAGTCACCGTATATGCCATGGCATGATCTGGGTTTAGGGCATTGATATAGAGTTCCCTGCTTACGTTGACGGTACCGTTGGCGCGGAGGATGTTGAGGGCGAATGAGCGGAAACGGGCGAAGTGGCCGGGTTTGGTTCGAATGCGGCTGTGGTCTTCGAAGAAGCTGATGTCGCGGACATGGTGGTTGCGGTTTTCGATGCCCCAATGGTTTCGGATGGCGGCGCCGAATGCCTCCGCCGGCAGCCTTGTCTGGGCGGCATGGAAAGCGGTTTCCTTGGCGCGGCGCCAGAAGCCTGTCTTGGTGTCTTTATGCCAGGTGAGGCGGGTGACGCGAATGGCCATGACGATCAGGCCATGCCATTCGGGGCCGAGACGGCCCGCGACCTCGAATGTCTCGACCCGGCGATGCTCCTGTCGTCCGTGGCGGTGGCGGTCGATGGTCTCGAAGCTGTCGATGGGCGTCTCGGTGCGGCAAATGGCCTCGATCTTGCCGTACAGGATTGGCTGATTGGATTTGACCTGGGCGATCAGGGCATTGCCAGTATCCCTGGCCGCTTCAAAGGTTTTTTTGACAGTGCATGGCGTCGGCGGTGAAGACGACGCCGCTGAGGCCGAGATCCCGGATCATCTGTTGGGCGGCGGGGATTTCGTTCGATTTGTCCTTGATCTCGGTGTGCGCCAGAACGATGGCCGAGCGGGAGGCGAAGGCCGTCAATGTCTGGGCCGCCCGGCGGTCGTTGATGTGGTCGAAGCTGCCGCGCAGGGTCTTGCCATCAAGGGCGATCACGGGCCTCTCCGCCGTTCCGTCCGTCGTTCCGTCCGCCGTCTTGCCTGCCGTCTCTGCTTGCGCCAGCAGGGCTGCGGCGTGGCCTCGGAACACATCCTCGAGCCCGTCCGTGTCCAGGGATTGCAGCACTGTCCGCAAGGTGTTCACCGCCGGAGCCCGCTTCAGATCAACCCCGAAGTGGCGATTGAGGTGCAGGCGGCGCTGCTCCATGAAGGTGATGATGCCACGATACGAGCGGGCCCCGCTGAGCAGCGCCAGAACCGTGAACATAAGCAGATGCGGCAGCGGATAACGCTTGCCCTGGGCGCGCCGGGGATCGGCAACGTCCTGCAAGGCCGTCAGAAGATTGGAAAATGGTACCATGACACCCTCCTATAAAGGTGCCCTATATAGATTCAGGCTTTTGCCCCCCTGGGTAGACTCGTTTTCAGACCGAAAACCCGAACCTAGACTCGCGGGGCGATAGCCCGAAGCTTATCGTCCCGAGAACTGAACAGCCCTGGGAGACATCATTCTTTAGGATAAGTTTTGATTTTTGAACTTTGTTTCAACTGAGAATCTAATACCTCCACGATACCTGCAGAGGCAAATTTTAATTAGAAGTGTTTTAGAA
>JAKUQE010000357.1 GCA_022450395.1 Dehalococcoidia bacterium
AACGTCCCCGGTATCCCATCGGATTAAAACACCGGTATCGATGAGGGCCTGGGCGTTCCGGGCCCGTTCTCCCACTTCGCATTTGTGAGGTGGACCCGGAATTTCGGACAGGTGGTTAAGTGAGAGTTCTGCTCCTAAAATAAGCGCAGCTGTGGCTGTGAAGGAGGAGTGGGACGTGTCAAAACAACGGAGGAATCACAGCCCGTCATTCAAGGCCAAGGTGGCCCTGGAGGCGGTAAAAGGAGAGGAGACTGTGGCCCAACTAGCCGCCCGGTACGAGGTGCATCCCGGGCAGATACAGGCATGGAAGAAGTCCTTGTGAGAAGGAGCGGCCGGCGTCTTCGACGGGAACCAGGGCAAACGGCAGAAGGCCGATGACGCCCTTGTTGCCCGGCTCTACCAACAGATCGGCCAGTTGAAGGTGGAGCGGGATTTCTTGGCGGAGAGGTCCGGTCCATGAGCCGGGAGCGGCGGCGGGAGATGGTGGACCCCCGTCACCCAGCATTGTCCACGGTGCGACAGTGCGCCTTGCTGAGCATCAGTAGATCGAGTGTCTACTACCGGCCCAGGGGCCATTCCCAAAAGGATCTGGCAATGATGAAGCTGATTGACCAGCAGTACCTGAGTACACCCTTTTACGGGTCGCGGCGCATGAGGGTCTGGCTGGGCAGGCAAGGTCACTCGGCAAACCGGAAGCGGGTCCGCCGTCTGATGCGGACCATGGGACTCCAGGCCATCTACCGGAGGCCCCGAACCAGCCGCCCGGCGCCGGGGCACAAGGTGTTTCCCTACCTCCTGGGCGACATAGAGATCACCAGACCCAACCAGGTGTGGGCAGCGGATATCACCTACATCCCCATGGCCAGGGGCTTCCACTACCTGGTGGCCATCATGGACTGGCACACTCGGTACGTGGTGGCCTGGAACCTGTCCAACACCCTGGACGCCGACTTTTGTGCCGAGGCCTTGGAGGAGGCTCTGAGCATGGGAAAGCCGGAGGTCTTCAACACCGACCAAGGGAGCCAGTTCACCAGCGAGGGATTCACCGGCCTCTTGGAGCAACACGGGATCAGAATCAGCATGGACGGGAAAGGGCGGTACACCGACAATATTTTTGTCGAGCGGCTGTGGAGGACGGTGAAGTACGAGGAAGTCTACCTGAAGGCTTACTCCAACGGACGGGAGGCCAAGACCGGCCTCGGCGATTACTTCCGTTTCTACAACACCCAAAGGCCCCACCAGGCCTTGGGCTACCGGACACCAGCTGAGGTGTTCAGCGGAGACTCGGCACAATCAACCGAACACCCGACGGAGAGGAGGTGGTCACCAAGCGGAGCATTGGTAAACCCTGGGAAGACGGCGGGACACTCACTTAACATTGCCCCAATCCTGTCCAACTGATGGGGTCCACCTTATTATGGTCTGTCAGGCTGATGTTGATGTTGAGAGCGGGGACATTTGCGCGGTACGTCGTGGCCTTCCCAACATATGCGGGCGAGCCTGGAATCGTGCTGAAAACGGTGTCGTAAAGCGCCGATTCTTTGCCCGTGGCTCCCTTGTACGTTACAATCTCGGCTTCCGCCGCGTTGCCA
>JAKUQE010000358.1 GCA_022450395.1 Dehalococcoidia bacterium
CTGGCCAGCCCGTTGAACATCGAAAGTGACAGCTCCTGGGGCCTGGCGGAAGAGAATTTCCACCCCGTAACCGGCGAAGTACAGTAAGATCAATCAAATAGGGTACCCGGGCTTCCACTAGGCCGAGACGACCAGTGATTGCCCCCACCAGTCGTACGGTTAGCGGCAGCATCAGAGGCCCCGGGGAGATCCCCGGGGCCTTGTTAATTTTTGGAACATCTGAATAATCGAAGGCTAATACCCGCTCTTGACCATCTCAAGATTCCGCAAGCTCTTTGACCCGTTTAGTCCCACGAGAACAGCCGGCCCGTGATTTACGGCCGGTCATCGATCCGTCATTGCCCCTTACTTGTGGCTGTGGTATCGTTTCGGCGTCCGCACCAATCATCACGAAAACCAGTGAAAGGTTAGGGAGGTCGTCAATGCAAGAGGTCGTCATCGTCAGCGGTGCCCGCACGCCAATCGGTCGCTTCGGAGGCGCTTTCAAGGACGTTTCGGCGTCGGAGCTAGGATCCTTGGTCATCAGATCTGCGCTTGATCAGGCCAACATAAGTCCTGGCCAGGTCGATGAGGTGGTTCTTGGCAACGCCCTGCAGACCGAAGAGGCCGGTTACGCCGCGCGGTTAGCCTCCCTAGGGGCAGGTATCCCCGATGAGGTCCCTACGATCGCCATTAACCGGCAGTGCTCCTCCGGTCTCGAAGCCATAAACATGGCTGCCCTATTGGTTAAGACCGGCGAGGTGGACATCGTCGTCGCCGGCGGCATTGAAAACATGAGCCAGTCCCCCTACCTCATCGGCTACAAGGCACGGTTCGACGGCCTGGGTATGGGAGACGGCGCCCTCACCGATAGCCTAACGAAAGGACTGGGATGCCCGGTGAATCTTTACCACATGGGCGTAACCGCCGAGAACGTGGCCGAGCGTTTTGGCGTCAGCCGTGAGGACCAGGACGAGTTGGCCGCCATCAGTCACCAACGGGCGGTGGCCGCCATAAAAGATGGACGGTTTGATCGCCAGATCTCTTCGGTGACTGTACCGCAACGCCGGGGCGACCCTATCGTAGTGTCCCGGGACGAGGGTCCTCGCGAAGATTCCACCGTGGAACGGCTGGCACAGCTTACTCCTGTATTCAAAAAGGACGGGACCGTAACCGCCGGCAACGCTTCAAGTATCAACGACGGCGCCGCCGCGGTGGTAATAATGTCCGCTGAGAAAGCCGCGGAGTTAGGCGTCAAGCCCAGGATGCGTTGGCATACTCGCGCCGTTTCCGGAGTCGAGCCCGCCATCATGGGTATCGGTCCCGTCCCCGCGGTACGCAAGGCTCTAGAAAAGGCTGGCATGTCGATCGACGACATCGGCCTCATCGAACTCAACGAGGCCTTCGCCTCCCAAGCTCTCTATTGCATGCGAGAGTTGGAAATGGACTTGGAGAAGACCAACGTCAACGGCAGCGGCATCAGCCTAGCCCATCCGGTCGGCGCTACCGGCGCGATCATGACCGTCAAACTGATGGAAGAGATGGA
>JAKUQE010000359.1 GCA_022450395.1 Dehalococcoidia bacterium
CCGCCACCGGCCGCCATATACAACTCCACACTGAGGCCATCTGCGTCTTCCGTCCCTTGGGGCAACAGACGGCTCAAAGTAGAAACGGTCGACGCTGCCCACCCAGCATGGCCCAAGGGAAACGGTGGCGGTACCCAGCCTTCGGAGCTATGTCCGCCAAGTATGGTCCAGCGGCTTGTCCGAGTTAGGTTTTGGCATTGAATGGAAATCTTGGCCTCGCCTTCGTGCTCCATCTTCCCTTCGTCGTCGTACTCCTTGGTGTCCAGAAGGTATCGGCCATGGACGGATCCAGTGGGTATGGTGGGTAGAGCACCGTCCAAAGGGGGAAGGGAATCCTGCAATGGAGAGGCCGAGGCCACCTCCCCATTGCTCCATCGAATCTCATCTTCGATCTCCATGGAACCCTTGGTTAGAGCCTGTCCGACCGGGCAATACCGGGAAGCCCGCTCAAGCCGGACCCGCTCAGACTCCGATATCCGGCCTTTCAGGGTGACCAGTTCCCTAACACCAAACCCGATCGCATTGGGAAGCTCAACCGCTTCCACCTCAAAATCGACCTTGATGTCTTCCAGGGCGATGTTGCCACGGTAGGCCACGCCTACCACCGTGACCGCGGTTCAAGCGGCCCAAGCCGCCACCGACAGGTATTGGGCAGGAGGCCCAACCATATCGAAGCCGGGGTTCGGGATACCGGTAATGAACGACCACGGTCCCCTGGCATCCGGTGCCGCGCCAACCACAGTGAGCACCGATTCTCTTCCAACGATCCGGGCAACGATATTGGGATGGATCTGCTCTGCCATTCGACAAAGGCTCCTTTTTGTTATGAGCCGAGTCTATCGAGTGGGCGTGGGAATGGCAAGGGTCTGGGCATCAAGCGCAACTTTAGAGAAATAAAGATGATTTCCGCGACTGTCGATGGAATGCTCTATGATAGTCGTAGCTGGACTAAACCAGCCGTTAGGAAGTATTCGCCGCAGTTATATTTACCCTAGATCTCGTGCGCGAATACGATTGCCGCGCTGAGAGTCTGGGTGTTTTTTTGTACTTCCACGTCCGTTACTTTCCGGTTTCTCCCTTTCGAGGAAATGATATTACCTGCCGCCGGGAATCCTTGGTTCCGCAGCCAGCCAAGAAATTCCTTAGTGTGATCGTCGAACAATTTGTAATCCATTCTTTCCCGTTTACTCCCAACCATCGGATTGAACACCGCGATGGACTGCCCATACGACTGCATCGCGGCGATGTGGTGATCTACAATTCGGTTCAGACTTCACCCGGCTGGCCATGCCCGTTCAGCTCCGGATCTGCTTTGCGCAACGATTCTATGAGGCGCGAAACATCAGCGGTCTGAATATGAATTGAAGATGTATCTAGTCTAAGCGAAACGACACTTAAAGAACCAGGAGTCGCACGACGGGATTTAACTAGATATTGGTTTGGTTGTTTGGCTCCCGAGCGAGGATTCGAACCTCGGACCTAGCGGTTAACAGCCGCCCGCTCTACCGCTGAGCTACTCGGGA
>JAKUQE010000036.1 GCA_022450395.1 Dehalococcoidia bacterium
AGAGCAGCGGCGGTTTCATCCTGAGTGCTCAAGGGATTACTGGCGCACATCACTAATTCCGCGCCGCCGTCCCGAAGCGTGAGAGCCAGATTGGCCGTTTCGGTGGTCACGTGCAGACAAGCCGCCATACGGATCCCTGCCAGGGGCTTCTCCCGTAGGAAACGCTCCCTGATGATGTAGAGCACCGGCATCTCCCGGCCAGCCCACTCTATTCGGTCTATTCCCGTCTTGGATAGTGATAGGTCCTTAACATCTCCATTCGCATGTGCTGAAGTCAATGGTCACTCCTTGGGAAGACCTGGCCGGTCATCCGCCGGCCGCCTTCGCTATAGAATCTTGATTAGATCCAGGGAACCTTTCCAAAATCGGCTTTACCAACGCCGTTCGTGGTGAGCCTGTCGAACCATCCTTTCCCGGATGTGCCCTTCGACAATCTTAGGGCGAACGGAATGTTCTCACCGATACTTGAACAACGGTGCTAAGGGCATTATCGACCTAGTCCGAAACGCTACGGGGCGTCCCCGTAGTTTGTCGGAAAGCCGCCTTCGATCCATGCCGGGGTGCCGTCTTCGATGTTGTACAGATTCTCCGAGTCGTACCCCATCGACGCCGCGATCTCACAAGCCAATCCACTGCGCACTCCCGCGGCGCAGATGAAAAGCAACTTCTTGTCCTGGGGCACCCGGTCCATGTTGCTTGGAAGATCATCGATATTTATGTGGACGGCCCCAGAAACGTGGCCGGTCACCCACTCATCATCACGCCTCACGTCTATCACAACGATGTCCCCCGAAGAGTCTGCCGCGATCATACCGGCGGCTTCCGGGGAGTCTACCCGGTAATATGGTTCACCGGGGTCTTGCCTGGCCATTGTTTAGCCTCCTTGATCCTTTAATCGCATTCTCAGGATAGATACCGGCCCGTGATGGGCTCCAGCTTCCGCTTCAGATCCTCGGGCACACGGTCCTGGGGGGTGATTATCGCGTCCTTCAACGCCGTGGCGCAGGGACAATCCCGAGTACCGTTCAATCTGGGTATTAAATTACGCAGCAGGTCCTTGGACGCGGCCACGTTCTGCAAAAGGTTTCCGATAATCATCTCAACAGTTACAGCTTCGCCGCCTTGGCGCCAGCAATCATAGTCGGTCACCCAAGCCATGGTCGCGTAGCACATCTCCGCTTCCCGGGCCAGCTTGGCCTCAGGCAGGGCGGTCATACCGATCAAGTCGGCCCCCCAAGAACGGTACATGAACGACTCAGCTCGGGAGGAAAAGGCCGGACCCTCCATGACCACCATGGTGCCGCCTGAGTGAACATTTACCCCCAACTGCTGAGCGGCATGGACCACCATATGGCTGGTTTGGGCGCAGAATGGGTCGGCAAAGGCAACGTGGACCACCATGTCCTTCTCGAAAAAGGTGTTGGCTCGCTGACGGGTGCGGTCGATGAGTTGGTCCGGAACCACCAGGTGAAGCGGCTCGAACTCTTCTTTCAGACTTCCCACGGCGCTAACCGAGATGATTCTTTCCACGCCCAGGGTTTTCAGGGCGTATATATTGGCTTGAACCGGGATGTGGGTTGGATTGATGCGATGCCCCTGACCATGACGGGGCAAGAAAGCCACCCGCGTCTCTTCCAGCGTGCCCACCGTAATGGCGTCGCTGGTACGGCCGAAAGGGGTATCGATGTCCACGGATTCCACATCGGTGAGCCCCTCCATCTCGTAGAGGCCGCTACCCCCGATTATCGCTATCGTTGCCGTGTCGCGCTGCATATTCATGGTCTACGCACCGGAGGCCCCTGACCCGACCGCCAGCTTCAAGCTTTCCAGGTAAGGCGAACGGGAAACCCCGCCTTCGGAGACGATGCCGCTGATGTAACGGTGGGGAGTGACGTCAAAAGCCGGATTGACCGCCGGAACTCCTTCCGGCGCGGTGGGCGTTCCCTGGAAGTGGGTCACCTCCTGGGACGGCCTTTCTTCTATATCGATGTCGTCGCCGGTGGCTAGGTTCAGATCAATCGTGCTGGTTGGGGCCGCGATGTAGAAAGGGATGCCGTTCTCTTTAGCCAGAACCGCCAGGGAATAGGTCCCCACTTTGTTGGCGGTATCCCCATTGGCCGCGATGCGGTCCGCGCCGGTGATGACGCAATCGATCTCGCCTCTTCTCATCAACATCCCGGCCGCGGAGTCCACGATCAGAGTGGCGGGAATTCCCAGTTGTTGAAACTCCCAAGAAGTAAGCCTGGCTCCCTGCAAGAAGGGCCGGGTTTCGGTGTTGAAAACCTTGAAGCGCTTGCCCGCTTCCCAACCGGCGCGGATGACGCCTAGGGCCGTGCCAAAGCCGGTGGTGGCCAAAGCGCCGGTGTTGCAGTGGGTCAGCACCGCGCCGCCGTCGGGCAAAAGGTCTTTTCCCAAGCCGCCCATCTTCCGGTTGATCTCCTCGTCTTCCTGATACATGCGTTGGGCTTCAGCCAACAGACGTTCCGGCATGCCCAAGGGGTCCGGTTCGCTCTTGGCCAGGCTCACCATTCGTTGCACGGCCCAGAAAAGGTTGACTGCCGTAGGCCGGGCCGCGGCGATGCGAGAGGCCGCTCCTTCCAGTTCAGACATGTACTCGTCAGGTGACGTGGCGCTGATCTCCCGGGCGGCCATGGCCATGGCATAAGCCGCCGTTACGCCGATGGCCGGCGCGCCACGGACCTGCATATCGCGGATGGCGTCGATCGCCTGCTGGTACCGGTCCAACTCCAGAGTGATTTCCTCCAGAGGAAGACGAGTCTGATCCAGCAGCCAAAGCTTGCCATCGGACCACTGTATTGGGCGGATCTCGCTCACCGAAGATTCACTCCCGAAACGTACTCAACTAGACCTATGTTTACGCAAAAAAAATGCTTCTCACATAGAGAAGCTTAATAAGTCACCAAACCCCTCATCTTTCGTCCCCGGCGGTGTTAACCGCTACGGACGCCGGAATTAGCACCGTATCCCGCTTCCCTAGAATGCTAGGACCGGTTGCTAGGCTTCATCGGGCCGTGCCCTCTGCCGTTCTGGATAAAAGGTTCAAGTTAAGTATTCGT
This sequence comes from Dehalococcoidia bacterium, assembly GCA_022450395.1. GTDB lineage: Bacteria > Chloroflexota > Dehalococcoidia > Lucifugimonadales > UBA3495 > UBA11650. The sequence continues at coordinate 3,078 of JAKUQE010000036.1, forward strand.
TTGTTAACGTGCATTATGTTACCCACCACGGGCCACCATGTCAAGAATTCTTTCCGGCGTTGGTTACACCATTCATACGCATTTACTATATTTTATCGAGTAAAGCCGTCAGCTTGATTACGCTATACGTAAATTAATGCCCTTCTCGCCCCGCATATCGGCCTCAGGTGTGACTTCCAATCCGGCCGCGCGCTCGGCAAGCGGACCGCGCCGGTCTCGGTTGACAGGCCACGAGAGGGGCAAACATAATGAGACCCTGCTTCCGAGCGCCCTTTGTCACCCCTTGCCCATACCTCAGGAGCGGAAAATCAGACTGGGGGATCAGGTTGATGGACAACTCCCACGATCCCCTCCCACCGGGACAGACCGGCCTCTTCACCGACCTGTACGAGCTGACCATGGCCCAGGCTTTTTTTCGTCAGAAGATGTTCGCTCCCGCAACGTTCAGCCTCTTCGTCCGTAATTACCCAGCTAACCGGGGCTACCTGGTTTCCGCCGGCCTTGAGGACGTTCTGGATCATCTGGCCGCGTTCCATTTCAGCCAGGCCGACCTAACCTATCTCCGCTCCACCGAAATCTTCACTGGGGATTTTCTGGATTATCTGGAAGGCCTGCGCTTTACCGGGAGCGTGCGGGCCATCCCGGAAGGGCGGTTATACTTCGCCAACGAGCCGGTGCTGGAGGTGACCGGGCCGGTAATCGAGGCTCAGATGGTCGAGACCTTCATCATCAACCAAGTAAACCTCCAGACGCTCCTGGCCACCAAAGCCGCCCGCTGTGTTTGGGCTGCCCAAGGCCGGGGGATGAGCGACTTCTCAGCTCGCCGGACCCAGGGAATCGATGCCGCGTTGAAGATGGCCCGGTGCAGCTACATCGGCGGGTTCCAGTCCACCAGCAACGTTCTGGCGGCCCAGCGCTACGGGATCCCGCCCGCCGGAACCATGGCCCACTCCTTCATCTCCAGTTTCCCCGACGAGATCTCCGCATTCCGGGCTTACGCCGATACGTTCCCCCAGCGAACCATCCTACTGCTGGACACCTACGACACCATCCAAGGCGCTTGGAACGCGGTCCAGGTTGCCAAGGAGTTGGACGAGTCTGGAAACCGGCTCCTGGCAGTGCGCCTGGACTCAGGAGACTTCGACTCGCTGAGCCGCCAGGTCCGGCGCATCCTCGACGAAGCCAACCTGGATTACGTGAAGATCTTAGCGTCGGGCGGTCTGGACGAGTACGAGGTCGACCGCTTGGTCCGGGACGATGCGCCCATCGACCTCTTCGGCGTGGGCACCAAAGCCGGGGTGTCAGCCGACGCGCCTTGGTCTGACATGGCCTACAAGCTGGTATGCTATGACGGCCGGCCGGTGATGAAGCTTAGTCCGGACAAAGTCAGCCCACCCGGCGCCAAACAGGTTTTCCGGTTCCAGGACAATGGGGTGTGGTCCCACGATGTCCTGGGCTTGAGCGACGAATCCGTAACCGGAGCCGAGGAGATTCTGGTGGAAGTGATGGCTGGTGGCACACCGTCCGCCGCCAAACCCGGCCTGCCGGAGATCAGAGAGCGTCTTGAGGCGGATATGCAAAGGCTGGACCCCAGGTTCAAAGCGTTGCACCGCCCGCCTTTGTACCCGGTACAGATCAGCCCCAAATTGCAGCGTTTGACCGCTCGGGTTCAGGAACAGCTTGCCGAACCTGAATAGAGCATCGCCCGTCACCCCGGTGCCAATCGGGGTCCAGGCACAACTCTGGTGCTAACGTGTCGTGGATTCCGGCCTCCGCCGGATTGACGAAGGCCTGATTGATACGTTGCGGAACGGGCACTCAAGCCGCCTTGGCATAAGATGGGATCGATGGATAGAAGCGGGCCGGACGATTCCGGTGAATGTAACAAATCACGTCCTATCAAGGTAAATGGATGAAGATTGTCGTTTGCGTCAAGTATGTCCCGGTAGTCGCTCGTATCCAATTCGACTACGAGAACAAGACCATCATAAGAGAAGGTGTGCCCTCGGAGGTCAACCCCTTCGACATGCTAGGTCTGGTGCGGGCAGTGGAGTTGAAAAGCGCACCGGGCGACCAGGTTGTGGCCCTGTGCATGGGGCCGCCCCAGGCTCGTGAGGGATTGCTCGAATGCCTTGCGTTAGGCGCGGATCGGGCCATCCTGCTCACCGACCGGGCGCTGGCTGGGTCCGACACTTTGGCCACTGCTAGAGCACTATCCCTGGCGTTGAAGAACGAGGCCCCGGACTTGATCATCTGCGGCCGCAACAGCGCCGACTCGGAAACCGGGCAGGTCGGTCCCGAGACCGCCGAGCTAATGGGTATTCCCCACGTCGGCCAAGTAAGCAAGGTGGACTTAAACCCGGACTCCAACACCATCGTCACGGAACGCCTCACCGACGAAGGCTATCAGGTCATTGAGTGCCACCTTCCCGCCCTGGTTTGCGTCACTGAAGGAGTGGCCGAGGAAACCTTCCCGAATCGAGAGCAGTTGGCGGAGGCCGAAACGAAACCGCTGGAAGAAGTGACCTGCGCCCAGCTCTCACCCGACAGCTCCCAGTTCGGCGCCGAGGGGTCTCCCACATGGGTGGAAGAGATCCGCTTGGTGGAACCCAACCGGTCGGGAGTGATCATCGAAGAGGAAGATCCCCAAGTCGCCGCGGAGCAGGCAGCCTCGCTATTGAAGGATCGGCTGGCTGAGTTGGAGTTGGAAGACGGCAGCTCACAAGTCTCTCAGTCGACTGACCGCTATCCGGACAACCGGGAAAAGAGCATCTGGGTCGTAGCCGAGTCGTCGCCCGCAGGGCTGGCTCATGTGACGCTGGAATTGTTGGGCAAGGCCAGGGAATTGACCGGCTTCACCCGGAGCGAAGTTGCCGCGATATTGATCGGCCCGGATCAACCGGACCTGACCGGCCAACTGGCGGCCTACGGAGCTGACCGGGTGTTAGTGTTGGATAACACCGCCATGGGGCCTGTATGGGGCCGACAGGTCGTCCAGAGCTTGGCCGCGGCGGTGCACCAAGCCCAACCGTACGCCGTCCTCTTCGCCTCGACTCCCAATGGCCGCGACCTGGCGTCCCGAGTGGCGGCCCGGTTGGCATTGGGGCTGACCGGTGACGCCATAGACTTGGAGATAGACGAAGAAGGGCGGCTGGTCCAGCTAAAGCCCGCCCTGGGCGGGAATGTCGTCGCGCCGATCCTTTCCAAGACCTTGCCTAATATGGTCACTCTGCGGCCAGGGCTGCTGACCCCCATCGCGCCGGATGTTTCGTCTCAAGCCCCGGTGGAAGCCATCGCCGCCGCCTCTTTCGATGGACCGGACGTTACGGTGCTGGAAGAGCACGTGCAGGAGGACATCGGCGCGCTGGAACTGACGCAAGCACAGGTCGTCCTGGGAGTTGGCATGGGAATCGGCGGGCCTGAGAATCTCCCCCAGATCCAGAAGCTGGCCCAATCCATCAACGCTTCCCTGGCCACCACCCGCAACGTCACTCATGAAGGCTGGCTGCCGGTCCAGATTCAAGTTGGAATCAGCGGCCGCAGTATCACCCCCAAAGTGTACTTGGCTGTTGGCATTCGGGGCGCCTTCAATCATACGGTGGGAATCCAGAAGGCCGGCGTGATTCTGGCCATCAACCGGAACCGCCGCCATGCCATCTTCAAATCGGCCGATTTTGGCATCGTGGGCGACTGGAATGAGTTCTTGCCGCCATTGATCGAAGCTTTGAAACCCGTATTGGCGGAGCTAGGCTGAGCAGGCTTCGGTGGACACTTGACACTATAAGTCGGGCACACGACAATGACAGAAGCCTCGGCTTCGTGCGGTAGCCCTTGTTCATCACATACCGCCGGGCCCTTCGGCCCACTACGTAAACGATCGCAGTGAAGTAAAGCTGGCAACCTGGAGAGACAACATGGAGTTTGCTTACACAGCCGAACAACAAGCCCTTCGAGACGAGGTCCAGCGGTTCATCCAAGAGAACGTGAACGAAGACGTCCGGAGTGAGATCGAGAATACCGACGAGATGAGCCAGGGTCCGCTGGTGCGGGACTTGCGCAAGAAAGTTGCCGCCAAGGGATGGGTCGGCATCAGTTGGCCCAAGGAATACGGCGGCCAGGACGGCAGCCGTATCGACCAGTACATCGTCGAGGAGGAGTTCTCCAGGATCGGCGTCGGCGTCGGCGGGGCAGGCAGCGGCGCCCCAGCGATCCTCGCTGCTGGAACTGAAGAACAGAAGAAAACCTTGCTTCCCGGACTTATTAGCGGAGAGATTACGCTGGCCCTTGGATTCACCGAACCACAAGCCGGAGCCGATCTGGCGAGTCTCCAATGCCGGGCAGTGCGAGACGGGGACGACTTCGTGATCAACGGCCAGAAGATGTACACATCCTCGGCCCACTACGCCAGCCATATCTACCTGATGGCCCGCACCGACCCCGACGCGCCCAAGCACCGTGGAATCTCCATCTTCATCTTCCCGATGGACACTCCAGGCATCACTGTTCGCCCTCTATGGACCATCCAGAACGACCCTCCGGCTCCCATCGGTACGACCTACGGTCAGCGTAGGACCAACGAGACTTTCTTTGAAGACGTCAGAGTGCCGGCAACGTGCATGTTAGGCGAGGAGAACCAGGGTTGGTACGTAGGCGCGATGGGCCTCAACCTGGACCGTGTCGGGGCCAGTAGATACCTGATCTCGGTTCGGCGGGACGAGGACATCATCAACTGGGCCAAAGACAACGACCTGGGCGGCCATGATGTGTCCCAAGACCCGGCCATCCGGGACCGCCTGGCAGAGCTATGGATCGAAGCCCAGGTTTGCCGCCTGATGACCATGCGCAGCATGTCGCTGATGGAACGGGGTGACACCTTTACCTACGAAGGGGCGGCGGAAAAGGTCTGGGCTCCGGAGCACGGCGTTCGGACCACTGAAACCATTTCCCAGATCCTCGGGCCTTACGCTCAGCTCATGAGTACCTCGGAAGAGGCCATCGAACACGGCCTGTTCGCCCACAACTTGTTGGGGTCGTTCCAGTCGGGTATCAACCATGGCAGCGTACAGGTAATGAGAGACCAGATAGCCCGCCGGGGACTGGGCCTCCCCCGCGGTTAGGATCGAGCAAGTGGTTCGACGGGCTCACCACGAACGGAAAGGTCTAACTGAACCGTTCGTCCTGAGCTCCGACTCAGGGTCGCGAGTGTCGACAAAGCCGGACTTGCCGAAGGATCCGGCGTAAAAACTGTTATTCCTAGGGCAGCGGCAGCGTGCTTTGCCGCCGCCGCCCCAATATCTCTTGAGGAATTAGCATGGATGTACTTCTGAACGAAGAAGAAGAAATGGTGAAGAACGCTGCCAGGGAGTTTCTGGGGGGCGAATGTCCTCCTAGCCTGGCCCGAGCTATGGAAGTAGACGACTTGGGTTACCCGCCCGAGCTGTGGAGTCAGATGGCCCAGTTAGGATGGCTTGGTATGTCTCTTCCCGAATCCCTGGGCGGCCAGGGACTGCCTCTGACATATTTGGGCATCATCATGGAGGAAGTGGGCCGCGCCATCGCCCCCGTCCCCTTCCATAGCACCATGGTCGCGGCGTTGACCATCGCCGCCGACGGCAGCCAGGAACAGAAGCAATCGGTGCTGCCCAGAGTCTGCCAGGGCGACACAGTCCTGACTTGGGCGTTGACCGAACGCGACCCCCGGTTCCTCCCCGAGACTATTGCCACCGAGGCCGTGGAACAGGGTGACAATTTCGTAATCAGCGGAACCAAGATGTTCGTCGATAACTTTGGCGCCGCCGAGAAGTGTTTGGTAGTCTGCAGGACGGCATCGGCCTCGGACGGCGATCAGGGCATCTCATTATTTCTTGTGGACACCGGAAGCGCCGGCATCTCTAACGTCCCACTGACAGCCATAGCCAGAGATAAGCAGAGCCAGGTGATCTTCGACAACGTGAGCGTTCCCAGATCTAATCTGATAGGCCAGATTAATCAGGGATGGCCCGTAGTTCAGGCCATGATTGACCGGGCGACCGTGTTACTGTGCGCCCAGATGGTGGGGGCCACTAGAAAAGACGCCGAGATGGGCATCGAGTACGCCAAGAACCGGGCGGCCTTCGGCAGGCCAATAGGCTCCTTCCAGTCCATCCAACACCTCTGCGCCGACATGATCCTGTGGGTAGACGGCGCGCAACTATTGACCTACGAGGCTCTTTGGAAAATGGACCAGGGGTTGCCATCTTCGATCGAGATTTCCCAGGCCAAATCCTTCTGTAACGACAAATGCGAAGCCGTGGTGCGCTCTTCTCAGGTGATCCACGGAGGCATCGGATTCATGATGGAGTTCGACCTCCACCTTTGGTTCCGGCGAGTTACCTCATGGACCATGCGCCTGGGTACCAGCTTCGAGCACCGGTCCAAGATTGCGAAGGCGCTGTTGGACCAGCCAGGCCGTGTGCGGTTGGGAATGAACCTGGAACCGGTGCCCTGAATCTAGCGGCGCGCCCTCATCGCGAATAGGAGAATACGTTATGCCCACAGACCCCGTTTGCGGGATAGAGATTGACGAAGCCGGAGCCAGGGCCGAAACCGGTCAAACCAGGCACGGCGCAACCGAGGTTGACCCCAATATGGGCACCCGGAGCTTTCACAACGGTACTTGGTACTACTTCTGCAGCCTAGATTGCCGGACCAAGTTCCTGGCCGGACCAGACGCATATATAGGGCAGGCAAGTACCTAGTAGGTAGTTAACGCCAAATTTGCAGATGTCATTGCGGTCCCGCGCCCAACGGCGTCATTTGGAATCCGCCTTGCCGAACAACGTCATTCCAGTCCGCGATTCCCAACTGTCATTTCGACACCAGCCGAAGGCGGCGAGAAATCTCATCCGGTCGCCATTACAAACATGAGATTCCTCTCCTTCCGCCGAAGGATCGGAATGACAAACTCCCGTCGGCGTTTTGGCTTCAGCTAGACCCCTGTGACGCCCCGGACCCCCACCCTTTACCCCTACGTGTACAGCCGGTCGTAAGCCGAGGGCCGGTGAATCCCTTGCTCTTCGTCAAATTCCGGCGCGTTCACCGACTGGCCGGTCATCGTTTCCGGAGTTTGGAGTGCCAGGTGGATGGCGGACAGGCCGATGTCATCTGGCAAACGCATCCGCTTCTGTACCTCGGAATCATAGTCGTCGTTGGGCTTGGTCAGGACCCACCCTGGGCTCAGAATATTCACCGCTATGCCATATTCTTTTACGTCTTCGGCGATGGACTCGCTGAGACGCTCCAGGGCTGCCTTGGAAGCGCAATAGGCAGCCTGTCCGGCACGGCCTTTGCTGGCCACGGTTCCGGAACTCATGTTGATTATCGCCCCGCTGCCCTGCTCCACCATATGAGGCAGGACCGCTTTGCAGCATAGAAAGGCAGTGGTCAGGTTTGAGGACATCACCCGGTCCCACACCTCTTCCGACAGCTCTAGGAAGGGAACGGAGTGGGCCAAGTCATCGGTAAACAGTCGGTATCCCCCGGCGTTGTTGACTAGGATATCCAAATGGCCCAGGCCGTCGATGGCTTCTTGAACCGCACGGTGGGTCTGTTGGCTATCCGTCAAGTCGGCGGTTATCGCCAGACCACGGCGCCCCAACGCCCGAATCTCCTCCGCCACCTGCTCCAGTTCGGTGGGCGTTCGGGATATGATCGCCACGTCGGCTCCCTCTTGGGCGTAGGCCAACGCGATGCTGCGGCCCAACCCCCGTCCAGCGCCAGTGACTATGGCAGTCTTCCCTTCAAGTTGCATCAGATTCCCTCCGGAGGACCCCCCATCCTAACCTTCCCCCACAAGGGGGGAAGGGACAGTGCCTCTCCTTTGGTCCGGAGAGAGTTGGGGGGTGGTCCGGCCCCTAGTTACCGACCCAGCCCGAGGTCGTGATGTCTATAACCTGGTTGTCCGGCCCGCGGTATTTTATCTCGTAGTAGGACTGGGCGGTGTCGGCATGCACCGGGGTAACGTTCACTCGGCCGATCATGGGCGTGGCGCCCGCTTCGTCCAGCTTCGCGCACGTCTCGTCCGTGTCATCCACCAAGAATCCCAGGTGGTCGATCCCAGCATACCCCGCCGCGTCGCGGGGCGACTCCTCAGACCCTTCATCCTTAGACTTGAGAATGGCCAGATTGAGGTAGCCGTCGGTCAGGTAAAAACCCGAGCCGGCTACTCCGGCTTCCTCCAGTCCGAATACTTCCTTGTAGAATTTGGCGGTTGCCTCCGGGTCCGGTGTGCGTATCGCTATGTGCTTGATCTTCGCCATGGTTTCCTCCCTTTCTTGATCCAAGTTGGGTTTGGTCAGACTCTTACTACCTCGGGTATCTCCTGTTGATCGCCCACCAGGAAGTCGCGGATAATCTTGTTGAAGGTCTCCGGCTTCTCCGCCATGGGCATATGGCCGCAACGGTCGATGACGGCCAGGTTGGAGTTGGGCAAGGCGTCCCGGAGGGCTTCCCCGTGCCGCAAGGGGACGATGCCATCCTCCCGTCCCCACACCAGCAGCGTATCGGCGGTAATCGTCCCCAACCGGTTGGTCAGATCCGGATCTGAGGACGGTCCGTTTATCAGCCCCGCGACCAATCCCATGCCCTTCCACTGGCGCTCGAACTCCGGCCCTCGCCGCACGTTCTCCCACTCGGCGCCGAAGCCGTCGGGCTGGGCCGTGGCGATCAGGCCAAGACGTGCAAAGGCCGCCTTGGCAAAGGACTCCTCATCCATCTCTGCCAGGTTAAGGGTGGTGGAGTCGTTGAGCGCTATTCCCATGGAGTCCGCCAGAATCATGCGTGAAAATCGATGGGGATGATCGGCACAAAGGGACAGAGCGACCCATCCGCCGAAGGAGTGGCCCGCCAGGACGCACCGGCCGATCTCCGCCGCGTCCATAAAATCGCTCACCAGTCTGGCATAGTCCTGGACTGAATCGATGCTATCCGGTGCTTGACCGTCGGCCCATCCCGGCAATTGGGGCGCGTAGGTTAGAGCAAAGGTACCCAAGGTCATATGGTAGGCTTCCCACTTACCGCCGCCGCCCATACCGTGGAGGTAAAGGACCGGGTCCATGTCGCCATCGTGGCCGCCCTTGAGGTAAGAAACCTCGAAGCCGCCCGCCTCCAGGCTGTGCCGGGCAAATATCGAGCCGTCCGCTGCCCCCACTGGGTTACCTGCCTTTAGTTTGAATACCCGCCGGAGGCGTTTATGTTGCCACCGTCAGAATGATTGTTACTCTAACCCGTCTCACCGGCGAAGGCCGGTGTCCAGGCACTTGGGATGGAGCCAATGCCCCATGGGTTCCGGATTTCGCCGGAGTGACGGAATCGATTTTCAGTCTACCTGCACGATCAGGCGGACTCATTCCACCAGAGTTTCACACATTCCAACTCGAAGTAAGAGGCGTTGGCCGCCGGGTCGGGTTGGGGGGAGCCTTCGAGAACGGTTACCCCTAACCGGATCACGTAGTCTTCTCCGGCCTCTGCCCGCTTTTGCAGCGACAGAGCAGCGTCCTTAGCTTCCTGGTCCGGTATTTCCCGGAAGAGTCCGTACTTACCTTCGAACATCACTGTGCGCTCTTCGCCGGTCTTGTAAAAGGTTTCTAGCAACACATCGGCGTCATCCGAAACCTCGCCGCCGCCTTTGGCCGCCACCTTCAAACGAATCGCCGTGCCACGGTGCTCATCGGTCGGTCCGACGAAGATAAGTTGGTAGGGGATACCGTCCGGTCCCGCCGGCGGAGAAAGCATCTCCCATCCCGCCGTGATGCTTCCCGGGGCGCTGTTCTCGAACTCCCCTCGGGTTTCCGGCGACTCTCGGGTCAGTGTGTAGTTGTAATCACCGAACAGGGAAACCATTGCTATACGGTGGCCGCCGGAGCAGATTCATTGATATGCTTGAGCTTGGGCATGACATACTCGGCGAACAGGTTCTTGGACTTGATCACGTTCTCGTGGCTGTTGCTGCCGACGCGGAACATGCCCATGAAGTGCCCGTAACCGGCCGTCTCCATATCGTTGGCCAGCCAATCCGCCACATAGTCCGGGTCGCCGCAGACGATATATCCTGACTCCCGCAACTTCTCGAAAGGGGTGCCGGGGCCGGGCATCTCCGCGCCCTTAGAACGTTTCCGGTAGTCATAAGAACGGTCGGTCTGCAGACCGGGCACCGGCGCCGGGACCTGCACCGGACGGCTGAAGGTACTCAAACGCCGCACGTACATCACTGCGGCGCGGCACTCTTCGATGGCCTGTTCGGTGGTCTCGGCCACGTGGATGTAACGTGAGCCGATACACTGCTCCGGTCCAGCCTCCCAGCCGAACTGCTCCTTGGCCACCTCTTTGTAATATTCGAAGGCGTCCTGGAACACCACGGTGGGGTTCCAGACCCGGGCGATGGGTATGTGCCGTTCAGCGGCAAACTCAATCGTTTCCGACGACCCGGCCGGCATCCAAATAGGCAGCGGGTTCTGGAGGGGCTTGGGCCACACCGAAACCGCCTTCAGGTCGTAGAACTTACCCTGGTAGTCGAATATCTCCTCGGTCAGGCACTTGTTTAGAATGTCGTAGCACTCGGCGAAACGCTCCCGGCTGGTGAAGGGGTCGATGTTGTACGACACGTACTCCTGGGGCACTCCCCGGACGATGCCGCCGATGAACCGCCCGCCCGACAGGATGTCCAATTGGGCGAACTCTTCGGCGGTCTGAACCGGATGGCGCAGGGGCAGGACGTGGCCGATAACGCCTACTTTAAGCGTCTTGGTGCGGGCGATAATCGCCGCGGCCAGGACGGTGCAGGAAGGGTTGATGTTGAAATAGGTGAAGTGGTGCTCGTTGACCAGGACGCCGTCGAACCCCAGGTCCTCGCACATGGTCCACTCGTCAAGGTGTTCTTGGTACGTTTGAGCGGCAAGCACTGGGTCGCAGAAACGGTTGGTTTGCCGGGTTTCCGGGCCGATCTCATCCGGAATGCCCGGATAAGTCGTCTCATCAAAGCTATAGAACTTCAATTTGCGCCTCCTGGCGGCTCCTAGCTCCGGCAGTATTGTAGCAGCGGGCGTCACCTAAGTGAATCCCTGCCTTTTCACCACTTTCGTCATCCCGCGCCCCACACTTGTCGTCCCAGCCCTCCCTTGTCATCTCGAGCGCAGCGAGGAACCTGGGGCGGTGGTGGCAGTACTCTCAGTGGTTGACGGTGTTCAAGGCCCCGCATATACTCCCCTTGAGCACCAATTCGGGAGCCTGAGCAACGCTCACGGCGCCCCATTAAATCAGCAAAAACTGACCCCCTTTCCGTAGGAGGACGACATGGCGATCCTGGTTATCGGCGGGACCGGCTTTATCGGACCCAGGGCTATCCGGCGGCTGATCGAAAGGGGTGAGGAAGTGGTCTGCATGGACATTAACCCCCACTCGGACCAACTGTCCGGCATGGGAGAGCGGTTGAAGGTCGTGTACGGCGACGTTACCAGTTTTGAGGACGTGGTCAAGGCCATTCTCGAAACCAAGCCCGACCGAATCATTAACCTGGCTTACCTCTTACCCGTAGTCGGAACCGAAGACCGTCCCCACTTCGACACCCGTCTGAATATCATGGGCATGGATAACTGTTTCGAAGCTGCCAGGGTTTGCGGTGTGAACCGGGTGGTGTATGCAAGCTCCATCGCGGTGAGCGGCCAACAATCCAGCTTCGGTGACCGGGAGACCAACGAGGACGACCCGATGTACGGCACCAGCCAGTACGCCATGCACAAGATATTCAACGAGTTTCAGGCATCCAAATACATCGAGAACTACGGCATGGCCATCACTGGGATACGTCCAGCTAACGTGACAGGCCCCGACAAGTTCCGAGGTTCCGTCGACCACGTTCGCTGCATCACCCAGCCGGCACGTGGTGAGCCGGTCAATTTTCCGCATAAGGAGATGATGCGGCTGCCCATCCACGTAGAGGACATCGCCGAAGCCTTCGTTCGGGTGCTATTGGCCGATTCCAGCCACTACCCCGTCTACAACTCCGGAGGGCATGCCATCAGCTTGGGTGACCTGGCGGACATGGTGAAAGAGTTTCTGCCCGACTCACAGATCACCTTCGACAACGAAGGCGGCCGTGAGCTATCGGGGAATTACATGGTGGATAACAGCCGTCTGAGGGATGAGTTTGAGATTGAATATGCCCCCTTCCGCCAACGGGTGTTGGAGATAATAAACGAAGTGCGTATGGATAGTAGTTTGCCCGTGGTGACGGGTAGGTAGGGGGACGCGGAAATCCCCCAACCCCCTTTACGAAAGGGGGCTCAGTTGGTGTTCCCGATAATAATTCCCATGCGCCAGATCCCTCGCCCTTTGGGAGAGGGGTAGGGGTGAGGGCAAGCGAAACAGGAGGAATGAGATGCCACTCGACCCGCAAGCACAAGCAGTTCTAGAAGCAACGGCAGCCCTTGGTCTGCCAGCGAACCACACCGTATCTGCCCAGGAAGCGCGGGCCAACGCTAAGCTGCGCCCCAGGGCTCCGGGGCCCGAAGTGGCCAAGGTGGAAGACCGGAACATTCCCGGTCCAGGCGGAGAGATTCCGGTGCGGATCTATACGCCCGAAGGGTCCGGACCCTTCCCGATACTGGTTTGGTTCCACGGTGGCGGATGGGTCCTCGGAGATCTGGAAAATGCCGATGGGGTTTCCCGTCACCTGACCGTGGGCGCGGGATGCGTGGTCGTGTCGGTGGACTACCGGTTGGCGCCGGAGACCAAATTCCCCGGCCCCGCCGATGATTGCTACGCCGCCACCCAGTGGGCCGCCCAGAATGCCGCCGGTATCAATGGCGACCCGGCGAAGATCGCCGTGGGTGGGGACAGCGCCGGGGGAAACCTGGCCACCGTAATATGTCTGATGGCAAGGGACCGGCAAGGGCCTGCCTTGGCGTTCCAACTCCTGGTATACCCGGTTACCATGCGGGACTTCGACACCGTCTCCTACGAGGAAAACGCGGACGGGTATTCGTTGACCCGGGACTCGATGCGCTGGTTCTGGGACCATTACCTGGCCAGCGAAGCCGACGCCTCCAACCCCTATGCGGCGCCGATGCAGGCCGAGAGTCTTAAAGGACTGCCTCCCGCCTTGGTAATCACGGCGGAATTCGACCCGCTACGGGATGAAGGAGAGGATTACGCGCACCGATTGCAAGACGAAGGGGTGTCCACCAAGTGCACCCGCTACGACGGCATGATGCACGGCTTCTTCGGCGCGCCGGCGGTTCTAGACAAGGCCAAGCAGGCGATCAACGAGGCTTCGGCCGCGCTGACAGCAGCCTTCAGGGCAAAGTCGCCGGTTTAGCTCGGCGTCGATTGCCATCGCTTCCGGGAAAGTAGTTTTCGCTGGTAGGCCGCACGATCTCTCATCGAAATAATCAAAGGAGCGCAGCAACGTCCTATGGAAGTTGGAATCTATATACGAGACTACCTGGAAGACCCTACCCGGCCGATGCACGAGCAGATAGAAGAGGCGGCGGAAGTATGCCGGCGGGCGCGGTCCCTCGGGTTCTCCGCCATCTACATGCCCCAACACTTCATCGCCCACCCCACCATGTGGATGCAGCCGATGCAGATGCTGGCCCGTCTCGCCCCCGACGCTGAAGGGCTACGGCTTATCACCGGCATCCTGCTGCTCACATATCACAACCCCGTGGACATCGCTGACCAGGTGGTGACCCTGGACCACATAAGCAATGGCCGGTTCACCCTGGGGGTTGGATTGGGATACCGGGAAAAGGAACTTGCGGCCTTCGGCACCAACCGGAAGGACCGGGTCAGCAGGATGGAGGAGTCCATCGCCCTGATGAAACAGCTTTGGACCGGCGATGAGATTACATTTGAAGGCAAACATTGGCAGGTCCATGAAGCCAAATGCTCGGTTACTCCGGTCCAGAAACCCCATCCTCCCATCTGGATGGCGGCTCAGAGCCGTGGCGCCGTACGCCGGGCAGCAAGGCTATGCGAAGCCGTGGTGATCGGACCCCAACCCACCTGGGAGGACTTCCGGTACCTGGCCAAAGAGTACAACGACGCTTTGGCGGAATACGGCAAGACCCCCCAGAAGATGTTGGCCGCCAACCGCTCCATAACGATCGCCAAGGACCGTGAAACGGCTATCACCGAAGCCAAGGCCAAGGGCGAAGCCAAGGCCGGCATGTACGCCGGGTTCAACATGCAGGAAACGACCACGGTGGACCTGGGGCTGGCCGGACAGCGCGAGATACCCGACTGGGCAGTAGCGGGCAATCCCCAGGACTGCGCCGAGATAATCAGCCGATGCGTGGAAGAAGACGGCCTGGACTACATCGGACTGGCCAGCCTGAATCTGCCCCACGATTTCTCCGCCAAATTGGAATACCTGCAGCTTATGTCCGAAGAGCTTCTCCCCCTTTTGCCGCCATAGAAGCCGGGCGAAATCCCCCTAATCCCCCTTTCGTAAAGGGGGCTTGCTGCCACGCTGAGCTAATTTGGAAGCGATTCTTTAGGCACGGAGGATTCCATGACCAGCCAAAACCAGCAGACCACCGTCATCCGCAACGGTACCTTGATCGATGGCTCCGGCGGTTCAGCCGTGGAAAATGAGGCAGTGGTTATCCAGGGAAACCGGATAACCAGCGTCGGCCGGATTCCGCCGGGCCTGAACCTGGAAGACAAAGAAAGCGTGCGGGTCATCGACGCCACCGGCCGATGGATCATGCCGGGGCTCATCGACGGACACTGCCATCTGTCCTTCGGCCAGCCGGCCATGCCCGGCGTGAGTATCGGCCGGGGAACGGCCAGCGCCGAGTTCACCACCCTGAAGGCTGCCCGGAACGCCCAAACCATCTTGCGGTCGGGGGTAACCAGCGTATCCATTCCCGGCGGCACCTGGTTCATCGACGTGGCGCTGCGGGAAGCGATCAACGCCGGAATGCTCGAGGGTCCCCGCATCTACTGCGCCGGACGGTTCATCGTCACCTACGGCAGCATCTCCGATAACGAACCGTCCTGGGTGGGGACCCCGGAGCACCTCAACGGCGTGCTGGCTAACAACGTGTCGGATATGGTCACCGAAGTTCGGCGGCAGACCAAGCACGGCGTCGATTTCATAAAGATGGCCGACAGCACTTGGGGCGACACCCAGACGATATCCAAGGAAGAACTCTCGGCGGTCGTTGATGAAGCTCACCGCAGGAACGCCCGGATAAGCATCCACTCCAGGGGGTCCGACTCGACGCGGGCCGCCGCCGAGGCCGGCATGGACTGGATCATGCACGCCGACCTGGCGACGGAAGCTGACCTGGACGCGGTAGCCGAAGCTGGGGTCAGGATCATGCCCACGGTTACCTTCTTGAAGCACGCGGTGGAAAACGGCCGGGACTTTGGCCGTAGCGAGCAGGAAGTGGACCAGATCAAGCATAACCTGGAAGGGGCGGTCAGTGTCTTGGAGACGGCCCGTAAGCTGGGAGTTAAGGTCATGTGCGGCACCGACACCGGCAACTCACCGGTCATGCCCTACGGCCTGCTCCACGCCAACGAGGCCGAAATAATGGTCAAGTATGGCGGTTACTCGCCCATGGAAGCCATCGTCGCCTGCACAAGGGACAACGCCTTTTCCGTGGGGTTGGAGAACGATCTGGGAGTGATCGAAGCCGGTAAGCTGGCCGACATCATCGTATTGGACAAAGACCCGGTGGCCGACGTAAGCGTCTTACAGGCCGGCCGCCACCTGTCATGGGTCATCAAAGACGGTAAGATCGTTGACCTTGACCCCAAGGGTGACGGCGAGGAGACGGTTCTGTCTTTGAGGCCGGCGGCTGATTAGGGCGAGTTTTAGATGCTACCCGGTTGTCGAATTCCGTTTCACCCCCATCCTAACCTTCCCCCATAAAGGGGGAAGGGACTAAGCGCCTCCCGTGAGGATTATCTCCTCCCCCTTGCGGGGGAGGATTAAGGTGCGGAGTATACCCCCAGCACCGCGACAGCGCACATACACATTGAGGAATAACCCCACGGATTAAACCCAAAAAGCCCGTCTGTTGAATAAGCTTTAGGTATGCACGAATATCTGCCAGACACGCGAATGCTTTGCCTCGATTGACACCCCTCTGACGTATCGCTAAACTCATCCCAACGTAAATTCACGCACAACTCAACGAAATAAGGAGTGAGCGATGTCTAGCAAAGGATTCTCCCATATCGGGCTTTCAACCCATGACTTGGACAAGACTCGTGACTTCTACGAGAACGTTTTGGGATTCAAAGCGGTGCGTTGCGACATCATCAAGATCAAAGAGGGCGGGCGCATCCGCCACATGTTTTTCGAGGTGGGACGGGACCAACTGATCGCGTTCATGGAACCCAAAGACGTGGATGCCATACCGGCGGATTACGACGCCGGCATCAACGAAGGACTGGGCGTTCCCGGTCCGTTCTATCACTTTGCGTTCGAGGCCGGTTCGGTGGCAGCGCTGGAGGCCAAGCGAGAGGAGTTGATAGCCAAAGGTCAGACAGTTACCGACATCGTAGACCACGAGTGGGCAAAGTCCATCTACCTGAAGGACCCCAATGGGATTTCGCTGGAGTTTTGCTGTCTCACGCGAGACATCGGCAACGAGGATGACGTCACCATGCAAGAACGGGCCGAAGTCTCCATCGAAAGGTGGCTCGGAGATAACTACATCCAGGGCCGAATCAGCTCAAGGGAGCCGGAGCCTGTCTTCACTGTCAGATAAGCCTTCGGTATTCATCAGTTAGCAACAGGGCCCCCGGCTCACACCGGGGGCTTTTGATTAGCTACAGGCTGAGCACATTTATGCCGACCTAGAGTCGTCTAATGATTCTCAAATATGTCCTGGTACTCAGCCAATCTGGCCTGCACCGCCTTTCGCTCATCGGCAGTGGGGTTTCTGGGGTCTTGGGCTTTGGGCAGCCTTCCCAGCTTCATGAGGGACGCCATGAGCAGCAGACGCGCCTTGTTGGTGTCCAGGTTGCTGCCGGCGATACTTAGGCTGTCCCGGCCGTCGCTGGGGACCCGTCCGCCGGGGTCAGCCCGGCCCACTCGGACCACCGGCATGCCGCTGAATGTGGCGATGGCCAGGGCGGCATGCTGGGAACTTGAGCCCATGCCGTAGGGCGACGTCCCTTCCAATACGATCCCATGTAGCTGGGGCGCTTCTCCCTGTGGCTTGCTCTGTTGCGACTGGGCTAGTTGGATGCGAGCGATGATGTCCACTTCGTCGTCGGGGTCGCGAGTTTCGTCCTCCCCCATGTAGGCACCATACTTCACGATATGCACGCGGGGAATAATATCTCCCAGCAGAGCGCCGTCCCCGTCCTTCACCCTCAGCGTGACCGGAGCAGAATCACCAAAGTGGTCCAAGAACGCCAACTCAGTGGGCAGCTTGTTGATGTTCACGTCGGAGGTGGAAGAGCGCCGGTAAGCGGGGCGATACCACACTGTCACCGGGGGACCCACGGTGCCCAGGATGCCGCCGTGACCACCGGTGGCCTTGTAGTTGCCGGGCCGGTCGTCGGCCTTCTTGAACTCCCGTGCGGCGTAGATGCGCTCGTCCTGTACACCGACGGCTCCCAGGCCCATACCCTGACCGGACAGGATGTAATCCACCGCGTCCACGATGTTCCGGTCGCCGTCGTTGGCTAGTTGGCCGTGGGTGCGCTGGGAGGCACACCCGGCGATGGGGAGCTCGGTGTCTATGAGCAGGCTGAGCCAATAGGTGGTCTCCTCCACCGTTGGGCTGCCTTCCAGCCAGATGCCTCCGGCGTAGTTACCGCTGGCCAGCGCGGCCTGGACGGTGTTGGTCACCCGCGCCAGGTCGCGGTAGCGGGGACGGTTGCTGATGGGATAGGGACGGTAGGGGAAGTAGTCCTGGCCCGAGATTTCTCCCTTGCTGGGGTATCCCGCCGGGGGAAGGGCTCGAATGAACTCGTATTCCGCTTTGCGGTCTAGGGTGTTCCCCTCACCATGCTCATCCCTGCCGGCGATGGTCCGGTCGATGTCCGCGAAGATTCTCGACGCGTCGGGGAAGAAGAATTGCCTGCCTCCATACTTAACGGCGGCGTCCTGCAAGTCTCCGTCCTCGAAGGGAACTCCATGGGGCGAGCCGTCAGCCCGCCGTGCCACGTAGGGCAATGGATAGGGGCCGTCTTCCGGGCGCAGTTCCACCTCGTAGTAGTCTTTCCCGTCGTCGTGGTATAGGGCGCGGGACTCTTCCTCCAAGGGGTGTCCGGTGAATTTTTTGATCCTGACGGTCACCGGTTCGTAGAGGATTTGCGAGGCCAGGTGGTCGAACCGGCCTTCCAGTTCTCGTTCACCCTTCAGCCGGCCCTTGTTGCCGGTTACAAGGGTGGGCGAGTTACCGATGGTGGAGTTTGGTCCGGAGAAAACGGCGATCTTTTGCTTTGGCATGCTGGTCTCCTTTGGGAAATCCCCCCAACCTCCCCTTTACGAAAGGGGGGCTCTTGATCACTGGCTAGAACGCGGGACGATTAAGCACCGTGGGGTTGATACGGCGGGGTATCAGTTGGCCGTCGTCTCCTGTGCCTAGCAATTGCCCGTTGTCCACCATGACTTTGCCCCGGAGAATGACCGTGGTAGGCCAGCCTTCCACTACCCATCCTTCCCAGGGCGAGTAGTCCCGCACGTGGAGGTCGTTTATGTTAAGGGCTTTTTTCACCGATGGGTCAATGATGGCGAAGTCGGCGTCGCTTCCCACGGCGATGACGCCCTTTCTGGGATAGAGGCCCAGCAGTTTAGCGGCGTTGGTGGACGTGATGTCGGCGTAGCGCTCCAGGGACATGCCCTGCTTGACCACGGCTTCGGTGTAATTCACTCCCATGCGTATCTCGATGCCGATGTTGCCGCCCCGAACGTCAACGACATTGCGCCCGGCAATCTTGTCCAAGTAGGTCGTGAAGCTGCTGTCGGTGGCGGTAAAGGCCAGGTCGTCCCGCAACAATCCCTTCCATAGATGCTGCCGGTCATCCTCGTACTTCAAAGACGGATAGGTGTGGTACTTCATACCGTCTTCCTCTTTGTACCGGTCGCAGTTGAACGACAGGGCCAGGGTCAGCACCTCACCGTATACTGCCATGCCCCGGCTGCGGGCCTCGGAGATCACGTCCAGCCCGTCGCTGGCGGTAACGTGGACGAAATACATGCCGGCGCCGGTGCGCTCCGCCAAGCGAACCACGCTGCGAAACGCCAGGTCTTCCACCGCCTTGGAATGGATCAGATGGACGTTGTGCCAATCCCAGTGACCTCGCTGCTGGGCCAGAAGATAGTTGTACATGACCAACTCGTCGTCCTCGCCGTGGACCGCCAGGACACCGTCATGCTTGGCGACCTGCGTCATCACGTCATGCAAGCGGCCGGCGTCGAGTTTGCCGCCTGGCGTTAGTGAGTTGACCCTCCCCTCGGGCGGGCGGATATCGGTGGTGAAGATCTTGACGCTGGGAAACCCGGCGGCGATGAGCTCACCGTATCGGGAAATGGCATCGGGAGTGTTACCGTTATTGTAGATACAGTGGGTCGAGTAATCGGTGTAGGCGTTTCCCTTCCATGGGAGCAGATAGTCGTGGACTCCCTTCACAAGGTCGCCTTCATTGGGCACGGGAGCGAAGTCGATAACGGTAGTAGTCCCGCCCCAGATCGCGCCCAGTGAGTGGTCGGCGGGGCCGGCGTTGGGCGTCCCGGCCACCAGTTGGCGGGCGCCGGGCTGCATGTTGGCGGCAGCGTGGGCGTGGGTCTCGATACCCCCGGGCACGAGAATCTTACCGGCGGCGTCAATGATGGTGGCGTTTTCCTCGGGCAGAAGGCCCGGCAGTCCCACGGCGGCTATCTTTTCTCCGGATACGCCGACATCCCATTCACCAACCCCTGATGGAGTTACCACGCGAGCGCCTTTGATAATCATGTCCAACATAGCTAACCTCCTTGCGGGTCTGTAGCTGAATACCGGTTGGGGGACAGAGGAACCCTGATGCCCGGTCATTCTATGACGCAGGCGAGGCGTTAATCAAGTGGCGTTTGAGGCTGCGTGGGGCGGCCTGAATCTCACCCGAAAGTCTGCTCGCTCCCGATATATCGGCTCTGAACTCTTCCTCAGAGGCAACTCCCTGAACAGTTCCCCTAGACGCGCCCGTGGGTTTGACGCTCGTCAACTTGGGAATGGCAACTTTGGCCTCTAATGTGGCGCCACCATCGCTGCTGTGGGGGCACCAGAAGAAAGATGCAGACACCCGGCAATACCATCAGATGAGGGTGCAGCCGAAAGTAGACCCGGCCGTCGTTGAGCATCGCTCCCCATTCCGTGGCCGGAGGCCGGTCTGCCAATCCGAGAAAGTTTAGCGCCGCTATGGAGAGCACGACGCTTCCCAGGTCCAGCGTGGCCAGCACCACCGAGAGAAATATGACGTTTGGGAAACCCTTTGTATTGATTTAGATCCGGTTGGTTGATGGCAGGGCGGCCGGACGTATCTGTTGGCGTTATTCCAACAGACCACCCATCCCAACATGGCAGGGGGAGGAGACCCCGCGCCGTTGGGACAATGCTGTCCGGCCGCCCCATCGAAAATTCAGCTCAGCAAAGATCGCATCTCGTTTAGAACTTTCCCCAGTCTTGGATCCCAGACTATTCACTTCCGGCCAGCTAAATTTCGCCGAAACCTCATGTCCTGTTCCTCACGGCTTAGCAACACGCAGTTAGAGCAGTAATCTTTCGCCTCATCAGTCCGCCACCAGAGGCAGCAACCGGCTCGCCTGGAATAGAAGCCTTGTTTGCCCTGGTGTTGGAAAATCTCCATGGTCACTTCCCGGTAAACCGGCGACGATGGGTCTCCGAAAAAGTCGTCGGCGTCCCGAACCACGGCTTCGGGGTTTTCCGACACCTCATATAATTTCTTGAACGCCTGGCCACACGAGGCGGCAACGGCATTCCAAGAGACTTTCAGGCTGGCTCGCGCCGCATTCCGTAGGGAGGGGATCACGATGTTGAGATTACCCTCGAATAACCATTCCTTAAGGAGGGTGTAAAGCTCCGGCACGTCAGCAACTACCACGGCGTCTGGATGATTGGAGGCGGGATCAGCCGGCAGCGCCGCGAAGGACGGGCGGCGGATAGCAGTCCCATCTATCCCCTGGCCGTTCCAGTGGAACTCCAGATTGATCAGCCGAACATCGGGCACCCGGCGTTCAAGTACGTACTGAGAGATCAACGGCCAAGTGATCTTGGTCAGATAGGCGATGATGAAAGCAGACCCGGCAGTATGGCGATTCTCCGTACCCCACCGGTCTCGCCCTTCAGACATCACCATATCACCCAAACGTTGATCGTCGTCGTGGAACAGAGATGGCGCGCCGAGCCAGCTGTCCTGTTCCGGGCTCCGGACGGGAAGATTGAAGAGGCTGCTGAGCGCACCGGCCCGGGCCAGGCTGTCGGCCAGGGGATGTCCGCCGCTTACCGCGGTGGAATCCGGCTCCCTGATCGTCATGCTGATTCCTCCCATAGTTGATCTGGTTACTCAAAGTTTCCGATATCAAAAGCGCAATAAAAAAACCCCGGATTCTGCTCTGCCGGGGTACGAGGTGACTTGTTGATACCTCGTGGCTGGTTAACGAACGATGAACGTAGCCACGATGGACCTACCTCTGTTTGGCGCAGAGTAGAGCTCCACTAACCCGGGCAGGTCTCCTGGCTTACGGATCATCACCAAACCGGCGCCTTCCCATCCTTCGGCTGAAGGACAGTGGTATGTTTGCCGGCTGGCTCCCCGCACACAGTGGCGCAACCGCGGCGGATTTTAACCGCCTTCCCTATTAAACCGTACTGGTGCCTCGGGGGTGCTATTTAATTGTTAATGCTGGAATCTATTGTGGGCCAATAATAAACGGCGATGCCGCAAGAGTCAACAGGCGATCGCGCAAAGGTCCATTTTCTCGATGGCGGAATATTAGGTCTAGAATTGCGGACGATGCAAGGACTTGGGTTAGAACTCTGTAAATTCGATTACATAAACGCCGCCTATTGGCGGGCTGGCAGACATGCTCACGATGACAAAACTTAGCCAGGAGGGGTTCGACTATGGCCAAGCCGATGCAATTGGGGCACACCAACATACGAGTTAGCAACCTGGCTCGGTCCGAAGCGTTCTACACCGAGGCGATCGGGCTGGGAGTGGTCAGCCGCCGGGAGAATGGCGTTAACCTCAGCGCAAGGGAGCATTCCCAGGAGATCGTTCTCAGAGAGATAAGTCCCAATGACCGGGAACAGGAATCAAGAGCGTCGGATCCAACCACCTGGCCTGGGAGATGGCGACCTTCGACGATTTACAGGAGATCTGCGACCAGCTCGTTTCCCAGGGGATCGAGTTGTTCCGGGTTCGCTCCAACAGCTATTCGGGGGCGTCTATTTCAACGATCCCGACGGCAATAGCAACGAGGTGTACTTCGAAGACATCGAAGCCTTCCGGCGCCGGCCTGAGGAAGGGGAATACCACCGCCAGTTGGTGGGCGTTTCCTCCTGATCGCGGCGAATCGTTCGGCGGCCAAGGTGGCTTAGGTCCCCAAGCGCTCCCCCACTAAACAGCTTCGCTGTTCACCAGTTGCTTTATAGCATCAGCGTCGTAGCCCAGAGACTGCAGCACCTCCTCGTTGTGCTCGCCTAGCAACGGAGGGCGGAGGTCGTAGGTGGGTGGAGTGGCCGACAGGCGGATAGCGCTTCCGGCCACCCTTACCGGGGTACCGCCCGGGCGTTCCAGGTCGATGGACATTCCCAGCGCCTGGACCTGAGGGTCCTGGAACACCTCTTCCAACGTGTTCAGCGGGCTGCACGGAACATCCTCCTCCCGCAGCCTGGAGATCCATTCATCCCTTGGGGCCGCGGCGAAGGCATCGGCAAGCAGGTCGTGAAGCTCGTCGTAATGCTGGGTTCGGGCGGGACGGTCGGCGAATCGTGCGTCATCCCGCATCTCCGGGCGGCCTACGGCATCGGTCAGACCCACCCAAAACTTCTCCGGCGAGGAGAGATGGATGACGAAGGGAAGGCCGTCGCCGGCGACGAAGCAGTGGGCTTGAGGGCCCCGGGGCCGGGTGTCCCGGCGCGGCACTTGGGATTCCTCGAAGTAATTGGCCGCGTTTTCCTGCACGAACGAAACCATGGATTGGAGGAGCGACGTCTCCACAAGCTGGCCCTCGCCGGTGATGGTGCGCGCATGCAGCGCTGCCAGGATACCGTAGCTGGCGAAGATACCGCTTAGATGGTCCGCCAGAGAGATTCCCATCGGTTTCGGGTCGTCTAGGTCGGTTAAAAGACTGAGCAGTCCGCCCATCGCCTGCCCGATGGTGTCATAGGCGGGGAGTTGGGAATAAGGCCCCTCGGAACCGAACCCGGAGATTGAGCAGTACACGATGCGCGGGTTGCGGGCCCGGACCGTTGCGTAGCCGATGCCCAAGCCGTCGACGGAGCCCGAACGCAGGTTCTCGATGATCACATCGGCATCGTCGGCAAGCCGCAGGAAGATATCCCGAGCTTCGCTGGTCTTGAGGTTGAGAGTTATGCTCTTCTTGTTGCGGTTGAGGCTGCAGAAGGTGGGGTTGAGCACCGTGCGGCCCCAGCCGCGAAAAGGGTCGCCATAGGGTTTGTTCTCGACCTTGATGACCTCCGCGCCCAAGTCGCCCAGCAGCATCCCGGCGTACGGCCCGGTGACGTAGCTCCCAATCTCCAGAACCTTGACTCCCTGCAACGCTCCGCTCACTGCATTCTCCTTGCTATCGATGGACCGGCGTAGGGAATCTGCGAAATGCCTGGATTCCTTCGATTAACCCTCACCCGCGTCTTTCGAATCAAGGCCCGGCTCCATCAGAGTTACTATACCCTGAGAGTTATCATCGGGCATGGTTTTGAGCACATCCACCACTCTCCGGCGGCGCTCCTCCGGATGATTCTGGTTCAGCTTCCATTTCCCCTGCATCTTGTCGATTTCAATCTCGAATGCCACGATGCGCTTAACCATCTGTTGGGCATACTCCGAGGTGAATTCGGCCTTCCACGGCTGCGGCAAAGAGGCCTCGTAGTAGTCGGTGATCCGGGCGAGGATGTTTTGGATCCGTTCCTGGTCCTGAACTACTTTCAGGATTCCGTAGACGTGCACCGCCACATAGTTCCAGGTCGGAACGGTCTCCGGGTCCTGGTACCAGGTTGGCGACACATAAGTGTGGGGCCCGTGGAAGACGGTCAGGACTTGTTGACCGTCGGCATGCCGCCACTGCCGGTTGGCTCCGGCCATGTGGGACAGGAGTGTCCCTTGCTCTCCGGCGCTCTCATCAAGGATAAAAGGCAAGTGGCTGGCCACCGGCTCGGGACCACTGCCGGAGAATAGGATGCCGAAGCCGTTTCCCTTGATGAAGTCGTGGAGCTGCTGCCTATCGGTAACGGCGTAGTGCTTGGGAAGGTACATGAAGTCCCCTGGTGTGAACTTACTGTTCGATTACGGATGTACTCTATCCAGCTGGCAATCCCGCGCCGATGCGGCAACAGCCAATGAACAATTCGGACAAGGCAACGATTATCGAAAGTAAGAAGTTCTTGCTACCCTTGCTCGGTTAACGCGGCGACGATCTGCTCGGCGGCCGCCGCGGCCTTCTCATTGACCAACTCCGGCTTCAATCCTCCCAGCGGATGGGTTATCACCACCGGCTGGAAATCCGAGCGGCCAAACACGCGGGCATGAAGGTTGGCCGAGTTCAGGAAGGGGCCGGTGCAGATCACCACCGTGGGAACGCCCCGATTCTCCAGGGACATGGCGTCGTGCATACTGCACGACGTGCAGGAGCCTCAATCGGCGATGGCGGTCACCACGAAGTCGCACCGCTCCGACAGCGCATCGACGATGTTGTCAGCGGCCGGCCTGGAGTAGATAAACTTGTTGATGACCAGAGAGTCGGAGAGTTCGAACTGCTTGTCCAGCAACTCTCTGATGGCCAAGAGAAGGGGATTGGCGTTGTCCTTGCGGTTTCCCAGGAAGCCGCCGGTCTTGCCATGCAGACTGCCAAGCCTGGCCGCCGCTTGCCACTTGGATTTGGAGCCGGGATCATTGGCCGCTAGAATATCCCACCGCCGCAACTGCTCCTGAACCCGTTCGCCGGGTGTATTGACCATGAATCTCTCCTCAGGCTTCCTGAATCTTTTCGGTTACCATACGCGATCCCCAACCAGGCAGATACGCCGAGTGGGGACCTCCGGCGCCGCCGGCAACGAAGATGTGGATATCCTCCGGGCGGCGAACCACCGGAACCATCTGGTCGTCGTCGTCTGCATCCACGAACCGGGGCCACAGGTGTGACCGTTGCGAATCCCCTACTGGTGGTCCGCCATGCCTCAGAAGCCTCACGGGCTTCCGCGCGTGCTCGAAGAGGAAGGTTTTGATGTCCCGCTTGCGCCATCGGTCCTCGGACAGCATACGGGCGTGCTCCGGCCCCAGAACGACGCAGGTGCTGCCCATGACGTACATCTGCACGTTGCCCAGGGTGCACATGGTGTCGGCTAACACGGTAAGGAAGTCCCGCGAATTGGCCGCGTGGTACATGACGTTGTGGGGCGCTTCGGCGGGGAACACCGTGACGGTGCTGTCCTCCGCCGCGTATCCCAACTCCACGTGGTAGGGTTCCCAGGGACTGGCATCCTCGGCTTCAGCCATGCAGTAGGTGTAGCTGCCCGGATGTCCAAAGGTGGACTTGTTGGTTTCGCCGGGGAACGCTCCGCCCAGGTTTACCAGGACTAGCTTCACCGCCCGGCCGATGGTGGCGTTGGCCCGCCATCCCTGGCCAAAACAGTTGTAGCCCGAGTTGATGTCGAGTTTTTTCGCGATGGGGCCGTTTACGATGACCAATGGGGTGTGGATCCCGGTTGAGCACTGGACGCCCCGCAGGTTGAACCGGTCGTCGACCATCGCTTTGATGGCGGCGACCACCACTGGCATGTATTCGGGCAAGCAGCCGGCCATGACGGCGTAGACCGCCACCCGCTCGATAGTCTCGTTCCCGCCCAATGGGGGTATTTCAGCGATCAGTTCGCCGGGATCACGGGGCGACAGAACATCCGTGAACTGCTTTACTC